>NYVQ01000024.1 GCA_002684695.1 SAR116 cluster bacterium
TATCAGATGCAAATTGAGCAAAAGCAGCCATTTCTCTGTATTGTGCTAGTTCTAATTTTATTGAACCTGCAACTTTTTTCATGGCTTTTGTTTGTGCTGCTGAACCAACTCTACTTACTGATAGCCCAACATTAACTGCTGGTCTAACGCCTCTGTAAAACAATTCTGATTCTAAGAAAATTTGTCCGTCTGTAATTGAAATAACGTTTGTAGGTATAAATGCAGATAAATCACCAGCTTGTGTCTCAATTATAGGNAGNGCAGTTAACGATCCTGCGCCCAACTTATCATTNACTTTTGCTGCNCTCTCGAGGAGCCTTGANTGAAGATAAAACACATCCCCTGGAAAAGCTTCACGCCCTGGCGGTCTTCTCAGAAGTAATGACATTTGCCTGTAGGCGACAGCTTGTTTTGATAAATCATCATAAACAATAACAGCGTGCATCCCATTATCACGGAAATATTCACCCATGGCAGCAGCAGTATATGGTGCTAGAAATTGCATGGGAGCTGATTCTGAAGCTGTTGAAGCAACAACAATTGAGTAGTCCATGGCACCATATTCTTCCAGTGTTTTAACAATCTGAGCTACTGAGGATCGTTTTTGTCCAATAGCTACATAGATGCAAAACAATTTTTTGCTATCATCTTTGCCAGCTGCATCATTTGTTTCTTTTTGATTTATAAAAGTATCTAATGCAATGGCAGTTTTCCCGATCTGCCTATCTCCAATTATAAGCTCTCTTTGACCTCTTCCTATAGGCACCAATGAATCAATGGCTTTCAAACCCGTCATCATTGGTTCGTGAACAGATTTCCTCGGCATAATCCCGGGAGCCTTAACTTCCACTCTTGATCTTTTAGCACTTTTTGCAATAGGACCTTTGCCATCAATTGGATTGCCTAATCCATCAACTACGCGTCCTAATAATTCCTTGCCTACTGGAACATCTACAATTGATTTAGTTCTTTTTACAGTATCGCCTTCTTTAATTGATCTATCATCACCAAAAATAACTACACCAACATTATCAGACTCAAGGTTCAGTGCCATCCCACGAACACCACTATCAAACTCTACCATCTCGCCCAGCTGGACTTTATCAAGACCATATACTCTGGCTATTCCATCACCTATGCTCAATACTCTTCCAACTTCTGAGACAGAAGCTTCACTCCCATAATCAGAGATTTGCTCTTTTAAGATTTTAGAAATTTCTGCAGCACTAATTTCCATAATTTAGACACCCTTCATAATCATTTTTAATGAATTAAGTTTAGTTTTGATCGAACTATCAATCATTGTTGAACCAACACGCAGTACTAATCCTCCAATAAGAGACTTATCTATTTTAGTTTTAAGTTCGACCTTATCTGATTTAGTTAATTTTTTTACTTCCTCAACTAGAGAATCATTTATCTTTTTTGATATTGGAAAAGCAGTAATAACTTCAGCAACCTGCTCACCTCTATTAATAGACAGAGTTTTCAAAAATTCTTCCATGATACTTTGTAAGTATTTGAGACGACCATTATTCGCAACAGTTCCAACAAATTTAATTGTCAGGGGGTTTGATTTTAATTTCTTTAATAATGTTTCCATAAACAAAGCTTGTTGATCTCTGGAAACCATTTGAGATTTTAAAACTGTATTTATCTCAGATTTATCAACTAATTTGTTTAAGTTCAAAATGTCTTTTTCCACTTTGTCCAAAGTCTTTGATTCTGCGCATAACTCAAACAGAGCTTTTGCATATCTTTGACTAATTTCTGAATTACTTTTCAAGTTAATATACCAAAAATTACTGATTTAAGATTAATATCTTTTTGGCAGTGGTGTTAGCACATGGATCATCTTGTTGCAAGAGTATCATTCACTATTATTGATAAAAAATTTAAATAATTATTTTTAATTAAAAAAATTGATATTTAAAGAAATGAATAAGGTTCAATATCTACAGTCAATTTTACATTTGCAGGAATTTTAATATTTTTGAGCCAATTCCTAATAACTTTTTGTATATTGATTTCTCGTGAAGATTTTATGAGAAATCTATACCTAAATTTACCACGCAAAAAAGTGATTGGAGCTGGGGCTGGTCCTAAAATTATGACATTTTCAAAATTGGGAGCAGATTTTTTTAAACTTGAAGTAAACCTCTCAAGCAAATTCATATCTTTTGAAGATATTATTATAGAAACAAATCTCCCATAAGGTGGAAGATTTGTTTGCTTTCTAAAATCATTTTCAATTGTTAAAAATTCATCTCTTTTATTTTTTCTTAATGCTTCGATAACTTGGTTGTCTGGATCATAAGTTTGAATTAAAACAGTACCTTTTTTATCTTCTCTTCCAGCTCGACCTGATACTTGATGAAGTAGTTGAAAAGCTTTTTCAGAAGCCCTCAAGTCTCCACCAGATAAACTCATATCAGCATCTACTATTCCTACAATAGTTAGATTTTTAAAATTATGACCTTTTGAAATCATTTGTGTTCCTATAATGATATCCACTTCGCTATTTTGAATTTTACTCAATAGTGTTTCCATAGATTCGGGGTTTTTAACAGTATCAGATGAAAGTACTTCAATTTTAATATCTGGAAAATGGTATAAGACTTCTTCTTCTAGTCTTTCAACCCCTGGGCCACATGAGATAAGAGTATCCTCCTTTCCACATGATGCGCAATTTTTTTTTATTAATTGAGTTAAGCCACATTGATGGCAAATTAGACTATTATTTCTTTTATGTTCAACCAGCCAGCTNTCACAATTTCTACAACTAAGTCTATATCCACAAGAACTACATAGCTTTAAAGGGGCGTATCCTCTTCTATTTAAAAACAAGAGGGACAAATTATTTTTAATTAGGTTNTCTGATAATTTTTCTTTGAGTAAAGGAGATATCCATTTATTAAATTNCATATCNGTATTTCTCATGTCAATTATCTTAACTNCTGGCATTTTTGCTNCACCAATGCGTTCTGATAGTCTTGCATATGCANACTTATTATTTTTTGCGTTAACCCAGGTTTCNATCGATGGTGTTGCAGATGATAGTATAATAGCAATGTTTTCAATTTTGGCTCTAATAAGAGCCATATCCCTAGCATTATAAAGAACACCTTCTTCTTGTTTGAAAGAATGATCATGTTCTTCATCGACAACAATCAAACCTAGATTTTTNAAGGGTAAAAACAACGCTGATCGAGCTCCNACAATTACATTATTTTCACCGTTTTCAATCTTTTCCCAAGTTTCTCTTCTTACTCTTTTAGATAAGTTTGAGTGCCAAATCAGTGGAGCATCGCCGAAATAATTTTTAAAACGTATTGTCCATTCTGTTGATAAATAAATTTCAGGGAGTAAAACCAGCACTTGCTTATCGTGCTTAAGTGCATTTAAGATAGCTTGGAAATAGACCTCTGTTTTCCCTGATCCCGTAACCCCATCTAAAAGAATGGCAGCATAATTTTTTTTTGAAATTATGTTTTCTATAATTTCTACAGCATTTTTTTGACTGGAATTAAGTTTAATATTGCTATTATTAATATTATTAAATTTAAATTTCTTTTTCTTTTCAAATATATTTTCCCTGATTATGAGGTTATTTTTTTCCAACTTTAGTATGGTATTTCTGCTTACATTACTGCTAGCAATCAATTTTTCAGTAGTCATAGGATTTGTTCTATTTAAAAAACCCAGCACATCTTTGCTCTTTTTTGTCAATTTCAATTTTGGCAACTTATTATCTAAAAAATCTTCATTGATATTAGGCGATACCAACCAGCCAAATTTATTGTTTTTATTCTCAAATACGTCATTAGGTGTGAAGACTAGCTTCAAAACACTCCCTTTACTGCTCATAGTCCACTCAGAAACCCAATCAATAAAGCTTATTAGATTTTGGGATATAATATATCTATCGTTAGTTTCAATAATATATTTTAGTTTTTTCACATGTGTAAAACTGCGTTTTTCTCTAATTATTCCCCANAGAGTTTTATTGCCACCAAAAGGGACTCTTACGACTNGTCCAATTGGCAGAACTTTGCTNTCAGTATAAAGATAATCAAAGATAGAGCTATTTTTTGATGGTATTGGAAGTAAAACACCATAAATATTCTGATTATTTTTCAAATAAATTCCACTCAATTTTTAATAACTATTAAATATCAAATTTCAAACNAAAATGGATATCATATATAAATTTAATTATATCCTATTCAGTTTATATCTGAAGAGCAACTTGTAGATAGTCATTAAATAAATTATATATGATATCAGAGGTGAAAAATGAAAATATTTTTGGATAGTGCTGATATTGATGAAATAAGAGAATTGAGCAAAACTAATTTTATAGATGGAGTTACTACTAACCCATCACTAATTGCAAAATCAGGTAGAAATATCCTTGAAGTTATAGAAGAGATTTGTAGTATTATTAGTGGTCCTGTAAGTGCTGAAGTTACTGCAACTGACTATGAAACAATGATGCTGGAAGCAAATAGATTTNTAAAACTTGCAAAGAATGTATCTATCAAAGTTCCTTTGACTAGAGATGGACTTCAAACATGCAGAACATTGTCAGAAAAGGGAGTAAGTGTAAATGTTACACTATGTTTTTCTCCTTCTCAGGCTATATTAGCAGCAAAAGCAGGAGCGTCATTNATTTCTCCATTTGTAGGAAGGTTAGATGATATAGGACAAAATGGATTAGACCTCATTTATGATATTGTAGAGATTTATAATAATTATAATTTTAAAACTGAAGTTTTGGTCGCTTCAGTAAGGGGTGTGCACCATATTGTAGAGTCTGCAAAAATTGGTGCTAACATTGTAACAATACCCGCAAAAACTTTTAAAGAAATGTATAACCATCCCTTAACTGATAAAGGGTTGGCGTCTTTCTTGTCTGATTGGAAAAAGACAGGTCAATCAATATTATAAAAAATATGACTTATAATTTTAAAAATGTTTTCCCAAAGTGGTTGAATTGGCTTCAAAATGAAAAAAGAATTAGCNNCAATACNTTTGATGCATACAAAAGAGATGTAATGAAATGGTCAGAATTTACTAAAAACGTTAATAACCCAAAAAAATCTGATTTTCGNTTATATATATCATCTCTNTTTGAAAANGGGAACTCAAGNCAAACTATAGCGAGAAAAATTTCAAGTATTAAAAATTTTTATCGGTTCTCATCAAAAAGAAATTTTCTNTTTTCANAAGATTTAGATTTAATTAAAAATCCAAAATTNCCAGAAACNTTACCAAGGTCTATATCNAATGATGAAGTCAACTCAATTATGGACTCAATCGGAAATGGAAGAAGTGACTGGGAAGCTGCAAGAGATAAAGCAATTCTATATTTAATGTATGGTGCTGGATTACGAATAAGTGAAGCGTTATCAATTTATAAAAATCAATGCCCGTTGGGGGACTGGTTAAGAGTACATGGTAAAGGTGGTAAACACAGGGATGTTCCAATTTTAAAAATTGTTAGTGACTCAATTCAAAAGTATTTATTATTACTGCCGGTAGAATTTGTTGATGAAGAATTCTTGTTCATAGGAAGACGAGGTGGTAAGTTAAGCCCTAGAATTATCCAAAGATTAATTCAAAAATTAAGAATAAAATTAAATTTACCAGATCATGCAACGCCACACTCACTTAGGCATGCTTTTGCAACGCAACTCTTGGCTGGAGGTGGCGATTTAAGGTCTATTCAGGATTTACTAGGTCACTCTAGTCTCTCAACAACTCAAAGATATACTTCAGTAGAAGTATCCGGTTTGTTAGAAGTGCATAAAAATAGTCATCCAAGATCAGGGATATAATACTAAATATGGATTGCACCTGTACCTGCAGCAAGAGCAGCTTCTTTAACCGCTTCATTGAGTGTTGGATGACCGTGACACGTTCTAGCAATATCTTCTGCACTTCCACCAAATGACATAGCAGTAGCTACTTCATGAACAAGATTTCCTGCCTCATGGCCAATTATATGCACCCCTAATACTTTATCAGTATCTTTATCAGTAAGCATTTTAACAAGACCATCAGTATGGTTTATCGCTCTAGCTCTACTATTTGCACTAAAAGGAAAAACGCCCTTATTATAATTAATATTTTCTTTTTTTAGATCATCTTCAGTTTTACCTAAAGTAGCAACCTCAGGTGATGTATAAACAATCCCTGGAACTAAATTATAGTCAACATGTCCTGCAACCCCATTCATTAGTTCGACAGCTGCAACTCCATCNTCTTCNGCTTTATGTGCCAACATGGGGCCCGGTATAGCATCTCCAATTGCATAGATATTTGATATATTTGTTTGAAATTGATTATTTACAACTATTGCACCTGATGGTGTCATATTAACTTTTAATTTTTCAAGACCGATATTTTTCGTGTTAGGAATCCTCCCGGTAGCAATAAGAACAACATCGGCATCAATAGATATTTGTTTTTGTGAAGTATTATCTATTGCCTGAATTTCAACATGATTTTTGACTATTTTTGCATCTTGAATAGCAGTATTTAATTTAAATTCTATACCTTGCTTTTGTAATATCAGTTTAAATCTTTTAGCTATTTCACTATCCATACCTGGAAGAATTCTATCAAGATACTCTATAACAGTTACTTTTGCCCCAAGTCTTCGCCAAACAGTCCCCATTTCAAGGCCAATATAACCTCCACCAACAACAATAAATTCTTTTGGTACTTTTTTTAGTTCAAGCGCTCCAGTTGAAGAAACTATTTTTTTTTCGTCTATTACAATATTGTTTAATGGTGCAACATCACTACCGGTTGCAATCAAAATATTTTTTGATTTAACAGTAGTCTTTTCATTATTTTTAGAAACTGTTATTTCAGTTGGAGATGAGATATATCCATCACCTTCAAAAGATGAAATTTTATTTTTTTTAAATAAAAACTCAATTCCTTTAGTTAAATCTGAAACTATGTTATTTTTGTTATCCATCATTTTTGAAATATTAAGTTTTGGATGTTTCAGCTCTATACCAAAGTTTTGAAGTTCGTTAGAATTAACACTTTCAAATTTTTCAGAGGAATTTAGTAAAGCCTTAGAAGGAATACAACCAATATTAAGGCAGGTACCGCCAAGAGATTTTCGCTTTTCAATTACGGCAACTTTCATTCCAAGCTGAGCAGCCCTAATGGCTGCAACGTATCCTCCTGGACCAGCACCAAGTACAGTTAAGTCAAATTCTGTCATAATTAAAATCTTTCATACACTAAATATCTAGAATCAATCTTCGAGGGTCTTCAATTATCTCTTTGATTTTTACCAAAAAGGATACTGCCTCCCTACCGTCAATTATCCTATGATCATAACTAAAAGCTAAATACATCATTGGTCTAATTTCAATATTATCATTAATTGCAACAGGCCTTTTCTGAATTTTGTGCATTCCTAAAATACCTGACTGAGGTGGATTTAAAATTGGTGTTGACATAAGTGAGCCAAAAACACCACCATTAGAAATTGTGAAAGTGCCCCCACTTAATTCGTCCATTCCGATTTTACCATCTTTTGCTCTCTGGCCCATATCATTTATTGATTTTTCAATTTCAGAAAGGCTAAGATTTTGAGCATTTTTTATTACAGGAACAACAAGACCTTGTGGCGTTCCAACTGCAACTCCAATATTATTATAATTTTTGTAGACAATATCGTCACCATTGATTTCTGCATTAACTGCAGGATATGTTTTTAATGCAGCTATTGAGGCTTTGACAAACATACCCATAAAACCAAGTCTTATTTTATGTTCCTTTTCAAAGTCATCTTTATATTCTGATCTTAAAGACATAACAGAGGACATATCAACTTCATTAAATGTTGTTAACATAGCAGCAGTATTTTGAGCTTCTTTTAATCGCTTAGCTACTACCTTTCTTAGCCTTGACATAGGAACTCTTTCTTCTTGAGGGTCTCTGTTATCATGACTTTGTAATTGAGTTGGTAAATCTTGATTACTCAATTTGTTAAGTGCATCACCTTTTGTAATAAGGCCATCTTTACCTGAAGGTATAATTTCGGCAGGATTTAAATCATTTTCTGTTACTATTCTTTTAACAGCAGGTGAAAGGTGGGAGTTCTTCTTTTCTGTGTTTGTATGTGTATTTGATGAATTTTCCTCTAATTTTTTTTCTTGATTTGAGTTATTAGGCGGCTGAACATCATTTAGGCTATCTGAAATAACTCCAAGTAAAGCTCCAACCTCAACATTATCACCTTCATTTGCTACTATTTCTTTTAACACTCCAGAAATTGGTGAAGGAACTTCTAAAGTAACTTTTTCTGTTTCTAGTTCAACAATTGGTTCATCTGCATTAATTGTATCGCCTGATGATTTCATCCATTTAGCAACGGTTGCCTCTACAACAGATTCACCCAAAGCTGGTACTAATAATTCAATTGTCATATTCAAATAACTCCATTTATTTTTTATTCAGCTGCAGTGGCAGTACTATTTTTTTCTAAACCTAAAGCCTGATCAACCAATAATTTTTGTTCTTTTATATGTCTAGACATAGTTCCTGTTGCAGGTGAAGCAGCTTCAGGGCGTCCAGCATAAATAGGTCTATTAAATTTACACTTACTATTTACAAGAACACTTTCTAATCTCCTGTCAATAAAACTCCAAGACCCCATATTTTCTGGTTCTTCTTGACACCATATAATTTTGGCCTGAGGTGTTTTTGAAATATATTTTTGCAAAGAATTTTTTGGAAAAGGATAAATTTGTTCAAGCCTTAAAATTCTTATATTATAAAGTTTATTTTTTTCTCTAGCTTCAAAAAGATCGTAAAATATTTTTCCTGAACATATTATCACTCTCTCAATTTTTTTATCAGCTGTTTTATTATTTTCATCGAAAATAACTCTATGAAAAGATGTTTCCTCTGACATATCTTCAATATTTGAAACACAAAGTTTATTCCTCAGTAGTGATTTTGGTGTCATAACAATTAGAGGTTTTCTAAAGTCTCTGCATAACTGTCTTCTCAGAACATGAAAATAATTAGCTGGAGTTGTGCAATTAACAACCTGAATATTATCTTCAGCACAAAGTCTTAGATATCTTTCCAATCTTGCTGATGAATGCTCTGGTCCCTGTCCCTCATAACCGTGTGGTAGTAACATAACTAATCCACTCATTCTGAGCCATTTAGCTTCCCCAGAAGATATAAACTGGTCAACTATTACTTGTGCTCCATTAGCAAAATCACCAAATTGAGCNTCCCACATAACAAGTGCATTTGGTTCNGCNTGGCTAAAACCATACTCAAATCCTAAAACACCTGCCTCTGATAAAGGAGAATCAATCACCTCAAAACTACCCTGATCTTTAGTAATNTTTGAAAGAGGTNTGTATCTTTCTTCAGAATTTTGATCAATAAAGACAGCATGCCTTTGACTAAATGTTCCACGTCCACAATCTTGNCCTGACAAACGAACAGGATTACCTTCAATAAGTAACGTGCCAAAAGCAAGTTGTTCAGCTGTTGACCAGTCAATATTAGNTCCTTCATCTAATGANTTTTTTCTATTATCAAGAACTCTTTGAAGTTTTCGNTGCACCTCAAAGTTNTTTGGNACACTAGTCATTACATTCCCAACAGCCCTTATTTTATCTATNTGCACACCNGTNCGACCTCTTCTTTCTTCAAGNCCAGGGGCTTTTTTCAAGCCAGACCACTTTCCTTCTANCCAATCAGCTTTATTTGGCAAATAGTTGTTTCCAGCTTGGAATTCTTGTTCTAAAAATGCATTTCTTTTATCATAAATATTTTTTGCTTCCTCTGAAGTCATTTTATTTTCACTTATTAATTTTTCAGAATAAATTTTAGTNACGAAAGGATGGTTTGAAATTTTTTTGTACATTATTGGTTGAGTAAAGGATGGTTCGTCACCTTCATTATGACCATATCTTCTNTAACCAATAATATCTATAACAGCATCAGCTGAAAATTTTTGTCTAAATTCAGTAGCAATTCTTGANACGTGGACTACAGATTCAGGNTCATCAGCGTTTACATGAAAAATGGGNGCCATTACAATTTTTGCAACATCTGTACAATAAGGTGAAGACCTTGAATANGCTGGNGATGTAGTAAATCCNATTTGATTATTAATAATTAAATGNAGTGTTCCACCNGTTTTATAACTTCTNAANTCAGCAAAATCNAAGGTTTCAGCAAGTATTCCTTGACCGGCAAAAGCAGCATCACCATGAATNAATAAACCTAGAACTTTATTTCTTTTTTTGTCATTTCTCTGGTTTTGTTTTGCTCTAACACGTCCAATCACAACTGGATTAACAACTTCTAGGTGAGATGGGTTTGCATTAAGAGTAAAATGAACATTTATACCATCAAATTCACGGTCTGATGAAGAGCCCATATGATACTTTACATCACCNGATCCACCTGTCTCNTCAGGGTTAGAAGGATTNCCCATAAATTCTGAAATTATTGCTCTAAAAGGTTTCTGTAAAACATTGTTTAAAACATTTAATCGACCCCTATGTGCCATCCCGATAACAATTTCTTCTAGACCAAGTTGTGAACCTCTTTTTGCAATCTGTTCTAAAGCNGGGATCACAGCTTCACTTCCATCTAAACCAAATCTTTTTGTCCCAGTATATTTTTTATTTAAAAATCTTTCAAAGCTTTCTGCGTCAACAAGTCTTTCGTAAATAGCTTGCTTGCCTTTATCTGTAAAATCAGTTTGATTTCTAATATTCTCAATTCTTTGTTGTATCCAAGACTTTTGTTCAGGGTCTTGGATATGAAGATATTCAACACCTATAGAACCACAGTAGGTGTCTTTAAGAGTTGATAGAATTTGTCTTAAAGTCGCTGTTTCAAGGCCTAGAACATTATCAATAAATATATGCCTATCATAATCAGCCTCCGTAAAACCATAAAACTCTGGACTCAGTTCGGGGTGCTCATTAACTTTCTCAAGATTAAGAGGGTCTGTTTTTGCCTTTAAATGGCCTCTTGCTCTATAAGCACGTATCATCATTACTGCTCTAAGAGANTCAATTGTCGCTTGTCTGANTTGCTCATTAGANAANGATTTTTGAATCTTTTCAGCTTTTGGCNTTTCNAATGAATAGGGCTTCCCTCTTGCCCATGTNGGAATATCNTTTAAAGAACCATTTGATTTTAAGTCTGCAAACCAATTATTCCAANCATCATCNATACTTCTTGGGTCGTTTAACCACTTTTCGTATAAGTCAGCGATATATGTAGAGTTTAGTCCACTTAAAATAGTTGGATCTAATGTAGTCTCATCCATATATTAAATTACCTCATTCCAGTTAACTTTAATTTAAAAACATATTAATTTTTNATNGCTTCTAATATTGCTTCACCTAACATTCCCGGACTATCTGTTACATTAATGCCAGCACTTCGCATGGCATCAATTTTTGAATCTGCTCCTCCNGTATTTCCAGAGACTATTGCACCAGCATGCCCCATTCTTCTTCCTGGAGGCGCTGTTCTTCCGGCAATGAAGCCAGCAATNGGTTTTTTNATTTTTGAGCTCTTTATAAAATCAGAAGCCTCTTCTTCGGCAGTACCNCCTATTTCACCAATCATAATNATAGCATCGGTATCTTCATCTTGAAGGAAAAGATCTAAGCAATCAATAAAGTTTGTTCCATTTAGTGGGTCTCCTCCAATGCCAATGCACGTAGATTGCCCTANCCCAGCGGCAGTAGTTTGGCCAACTGCTTCATATGTTANTGTTCCTGATCTGGAAACAATACCGATTTTACCAGGTNTATGAATATGCCCAGGCATAATACCAATTTTACATTCATTAGGAGTNATTATTCCAGGACAATTTGGCCCAATAAGNCTAGAATTTGAATTTTTAAGTGCATTTTTAACTTTCACCATATCAAGGACTGGTATTCCTTCAGTAATGCATACGATTAAATCTAAATTAGCATCTATAGCTTCAAGAATAGAATCTGCAGCAAAAGGAGGAGGTACATATATAACTGAGGCACTTGCTTTTGTAGATGTGACAGCTTCCTTAACAGTATCAAAAACTGGCAGTTCAAGATGCTTTTGACCACCTTTGCCTGGAGTAACTCCACCAACTATTCGAGTTCCATAATCAATTGCTTGCTGGCAATGAAAGGTCCCTTGGCTACCAGTAAAACCTTGGCAAATTACTCGAGTATTTTTATTAACTAAAATAGACATTATGATTTGCCCATCACGGATGATACAATTTTTCTTGATGCATCAGACAGATTATCTGCACTAATAATATCTATTCCACTTTCAGACATTAATTTTTTTCCTTCTTCAACTTTTGTTCCTTCTAACCTAACAACAAGNGGTATATCTATCTTTAGCTCTTTAGCTGCTGCAATCACCCCTTCAGCAATAATATCGCATCTCATAATTCCACCAAAAATATTNACTAATACGCCCTTAACATTTTTATCAGAAAGAATAATTTTAAAAGCCTCAGTAACTTTCTCTTTTGTTGCACCACCACCAACATCTAGAAAGTTTGCAGGTGATCCACCCTCGAGTTGTATAATATCCATTGTAGCCATAGCTAATCCTGCACCATTTACCATACAACCAATATTTCCATCTAATTTTATATAAGAAAGATCAAATTCTGAAGCTTTAACCTCAAGAGGATCTTCNTCATTTGGGTCTCTCATATCAAGTATTTTTGAATGACGAAAAAGTGCATTTTCATCAAATGACATTTTGGCATCAAGTGCTACTAACTCATCAGAGCNCGTTATTACAAGTGGATTAATTTCTACCAATGAAGCATCATTNTCCACAAAAGAGTTATAAATATTTTTCAAGAACAANGANGCAACTCTGATTGATTTTCCAGTGATGCCTANTGATGAAGCTAATCTTCTTCCATGAAAGTCTTGGAATCCAGTAGATGGGTTGATGCCAAGTTTTAATATTTTATCAGGAGTATCTTCAGCAACTTTCTCAATATCCATCCCACCTTCT
This sequence comes from SAR116 cluster bacterium, assembly GCA_002684695.1. GTDB lineage: Bacteria > Pseudomonadota > Alphaproteobacteria > Puniceispirillales. Next base: position 13,054 of record NYVQ01000024.1, read on the forward strand.
GTTGATGCAATNAAAGTTACACATCCTGACTTTCTATCCACTAAAACNGAAAGATATAATTCTTTTTTAATATCACACCCTTCTTCAATATATAGTCGTTTAACTTCTTTTCCAGATGGTCCTGTTTGAGGTGTTATTAAAGTTTTTCCGAGAATTTCTTTTGCTGCTTCTTCTAATTCTTCTATAGATTTAACAACTTTGACACCGCCAGCCTTTCCCCTTCCGCCAGCATGAATTTGTGCCTTTACAACCCAAATTGGTCCACCAATTCTTTTTGCTACTTCAATCGCTTCATTTACTGAAAATGCAGGAAATCCCTTTGCAACTTTAACGTTTTGTGATGCTAAGAGCTCTTTGGCTTGATGTTCATGAATATTCATTTTTTAAATTTACTAATTATTCCATTTTCGCTGCAATAGAATTTAACTGCCTTACAGCCTCAACTGATTTTTCAAACATTTCTTTTTCTTCGGTATTCAACTTTATTTCAACAACTTTTTCTATCCCACCTTTCCCTATTATAGCAGGAACCCCAACAAATAGACCATCTAATCCATACTCACCATCACACCATGCTGCACAAGGTAGAAGCCTCCTTTGATCTTTAAGATAAGATTCAGCCATTTCAATAGCCGATGAAGCAGGAGCATAAAATGCAGAACCAGTTTTTAATAAACCAACTATCTCTGCTCCACCATCACGAGTTCTTTGTACAATTGAGTCAATTTTTTCCTGGGTAGTCCAATTCATTGCAATAAGATCAGGAACTGGAATTCCAGCTACTGTTGAATATCGAATAAGAGGAACCATACTATCTCCATGGCCTCCTAATACAAAAGCAGAAACATCTCGTACGGAAACATTAAACTCTTCAGCTAAAAAATACCTGAATCTTGCGCTGTCTAGAACTCCTGCCATTCCAACAATTTTATTTGTTTTTAATTTAGCTGCCCTTTGCAATACTCCAACCATTGCGTCAAGAGGATTTGTAATGCAAATTACAAATGCATCAGGACAATTATTTGCAATTCCTTTACCAACTTGTTTCATGACATTGGTGTTTGTTTCTATTAGATCATCTCTACTCATTCCTGGTTTTCTTGGAACTCCAGCTGTAACAATAACAACATCTGAATCAGATAATACTGAGTAATCACTTCCACCTATAATATTTGCATCAAACTTTTCTACTGGTGAAGCTTGAACTATATCAAGAGCTTTTCCAGAAGGTATTCCCTCAGCAATATCAAATAAAGCTATATCACCTAGTTCTTTTATACCTGCCAACAAAGCAAGTGTTCCACCAATATTCCCTGATCCAATGAGAGCAATTTTATTTCTAGTCATGAAAAATATTCCTAAAATGATTTATAAGTTTTTAGCCTAAATCAGCTTGAACTTCAACAGCTTGACCTGTTTTAATCTTAATTATTTCTTGAAGAGTTAGTCAATTCAATTAATCTTGATTTTGTCCTATCAAATTCAAATTTCCAATCACTGCCTTCGTATATTTTATCAATTTTTTCTGCAGCGTTACAAATGATAAAACATTTTGCTTCATATAATGCGTCAATTAGCCAAATAAATCTTCTAGATTCATTTCTTTTCTCATCATTTAATAATGGTATATTATTAATAATTAATCCACGATACCTTAAACCAACTTCGATATAATCTCTTGCAGCAAGATTTTTCTCACACAAATCTTTAAAATCTATAAAAGCTATTCCTGCAGCAGCCTTGGGTATAAATATTTGTCTACCAGCACTGGGAATATAATCTGGGTGTGGGGTGGCTTCACCTATTAATTGTCTAAAATCTTCCATTAAAATTTCAGAATTTTTATTTGAAAGTGGACTAAACCAACCTTTCATATTTTTTCTTGCAGATAATCTGAAATCAGTATCACCTAGAATATTTACAACATCACATTTCTGATTTAAATTTTGAATAAAGGGAATAACCCTATCTCTATGCAGGCCTTTTTCATAAAGTTTTTCAGGAGGCCTATTTGAAGTGGCCACGATAATAACTCCTCTATTCCAGAGGCCAGTAAACANTCTGTGAAGCACCATAGCATCAGCAATATCTCTAAGTTCCATCTCATCAAAACATAGAAGCTTAGATCCTTTAGAAATTATTTCAGAAGCATGATCTGGAATATTATTAATACTTTTATTTTTCCTGAGGGAATGTATTAAATCGTGAGTCTCAGCCATAAAATTATGGAAGTGAGTTCTTTTTTTAGACTTAAAACTTACATGATTAAAAAATAAATCCATTAACATAGACTTACCTCTGCCAACACCTCCCCATATATAAATACCTTTTGTAAAACTATTTTGATTTTTGCTAACCAGAGAAAAAAAACTTTTGATAAATCCTTTATTATTTAGTGATGAGATGTTCAATGACAGTTGGTTTAATTTTTGAAGAGTATCTTTTTGCAAAGGGTCAAAATTAATTTTACCTTTATCAATAAGTGAATAATATTTCTCGATTAATGTAATTTTATGGGTCACTTTTAAATTTAAGCCAGTCTCTTGGGAGCAGGACTTTTATCAATGTTCTCCATCATTTGATTTATAAGTTTTTTATACAATTTTGATCGCACATCTGAGAACTTTTCATCATCATAAAGATTATTTGTTTCAAACGGATCATTTTCTAAATCATACAACTCTCCAAAAATTTGATCTTTATATAATGTAAACCTATATTTTCCAGAAATAAGTGATCTTACAAAAGCTGGCTTGTCAAAGCCAAATCTTACAATATTATCATGAAATTCAATCATTAAATCATCTCTAAAAGATTTATTACTTTTGATACTTTCAGAAATATCCTTTCCTTGAATACCCCAATATGGTTTTACATTCGCCCTGCTTAAAATTGTTGGTGCTATATCTAATGTTGATGATAGTGCATCTGACTTTTTTGATTTTCTATCTTCTGGGTCAGACCAAATAAATGGAACCTTAGTAATTGATTGAAAAGGTAAAGCTCCTTTTAGCATTAAAGAAAAATCACCCATATAGTCCCCATGGTCAGAAGTGAAAATTATCACAGTATTATCGTATAAATTCTTCTCTTTTAATGTTTTAATTACTGAACCAACAGCGTCATCTATCATAGTTATCATTCCTGCTGTTAGAGCCATACTTTCCTGAATTTGTCTTTTCTCGGTCAAAAATACGGAGGTCTTACTTACAGGGTCTTTCCCATCTAAGTAATCTTTGTAAACCTTTTGCATTGGAGGGATGGGATTTTTATGAGATTTATATTCAAGTTTAACTTCAAAATCATCTGGATTATACATATCCCAATATTTACCAGGTGGGGTAAATGGGTGATGAGGATCAGGAAATGAAACAAATGATATAAATGGATTATTAGTGTCTGAAATTTTTTGGAAGTATTCGTTAGATTTTTTTTCAACAAATGCTGTCGGATAAAATTCTGCAGGAACTGGTGTTCTATAACCCTGACGGCATGAATAGTTATGTGGCAGTTCATTTTCAGGACCAAAAAATTTTTCCCAATCTGGAAAATTTTCTTTTAGCCATTGAAAGTAATGGCCTTTACAATTATTACCATGAGCTGTAACTAAATCTACGTGCTCAAATCCATAATATGGTTTTGGAATTTTGAAGTAGACTTCTTTTTGATAGTTTTTAAAGTCTTCAGAAGTATAACTATTATCATCAGACCATGATTCCTTAACTGGCCCCAAATCATCATCTTTTATCCATGGATGAGGTGGACCAGGATCAAAGCCTTGTAAATGAATTTTTCCAAAGCTTGAAGTTTGGTATCCAGCTTTTAATAAAACATCTACAAAGGTAGTTGCATTTTTGCTGAGATGATTTCCATTGTACCTTAAACCATGAACTGATGGGTACCTTCCCGTCATTAATGAAGCTCTATTTGGCATGCAAACAGGGCTTGCAACATAGAAATTGGAAAAGTTAGTTCCTTGAGAAGAAATCGCATCAATATTTGGAGTTTCAATTATCTTATGACCGTTGCAACCTAAATAATCCCATCTTAACTGATCAGCCATAAATATTACAAAATTTGGATTTTTATTCATTTATAATTATACCCTTAAATTTTAATATATTTTATTTTGCAAACTTTAGGATTACAAGTAATTGTTAATAAATAAAGAATTATTAAGGAACTTAAAATGTCAAAAAATAAAGTTGTCCTTCTTGGTACAAAAGGTGGTCCAAGGATGGAGAAAGGTTTAAGTTGGTCTACATGCTCAGTAATTGAAGTAGATGGTCATCCATATATTATAGACTGCGGATTGGGTGTCACAAGGCAGTTTGTTGAAGCAGGGTATTCATTAAGCCAGGTAGACAATATTTTTATTACACATCACCACTCAGATCATAACTTAGAGTTTGGACCACTAATTCATACATTATGGACCACTGGAACCTCAGATAAAGTAAAGGTTTATGGCCCTGAAGGAACCCAAAATTTACTAGATGGTTTTCTTAAGTCACTTGAAATAGATATTAATGTAAGAATTGAAGATGAGAAACAACGAGATTTAGCTTCTATAATCAATGTTATTGAGATTTCAGAAGGTTTGGTTATGGAGGATGAAAGAGTAAAAGTTTCAGCTTTGAAAGTGGTGCATGGACTTTTGGAAAACTGTTTTGCGTTTAAGTTTGANACAGAAGATAAAAAAGTTGTTTTCTCGGGTGATACTATTTACTATCCACCTCTTATTGAATTTTCAAGAGATGCAGATCTTTTAATCCATGAAGTTATGCTAGAGAGAGGGATAGACGAAATTGCAAAAAGATTAAGTAAGGTTAAGCCTAATCTTAAAGAACATTTGATGATCAGTCATACAACTGCTGAGGATGCTGCAAGAGTGGCNNAAGATGCTAATGTCAAACATTTAGCTTTTAATCATTATGTTCCNCATATCCCAAAAGATTTTCCTAATTCAGAGTTTGTTAAGGCAGCTAAAAAGGTATGGGATGGGAAAATAACAGCAGGATATGACTTATGTGAAATTGATTTTTAATAAGAGATTTTATGGGAATTGCACTTAACTTTAAATCTGAAGGGAAACATCACAATCAAACCATTTTATTTATTCATCCTTTAGGAGCTGATCATACAGTTTTTGATAATGTTATAAATAAAATGAAAAACAATTTTAATTGTATCTCTGTTGATTTAAGAGGACACGGAAAATCACCTGTATTAGAGCCTCCTTACTCCATAAAAGAAATGGCAGAGGATATTTCATCAACATTTAACTTTGGTTCTCCTATTAATATAATGGGTGTCTCAATCGGTGGAATGATTGCAATGTGCCTTGCAATTAATAAATTAATTCCCGTTAATAAGTTGATACTTTCAGATACAGGTCACAAAATTGGAAATTTTGAATTATGGCAAGAGCGTATCGATCTCGTTAAGTCAGGAGGGTTAAAAAAAATTGTTGATATGGCATTAGAGAGATGGTTCCCAAAAGAATTTAGAGATAAATCAGGACCATTAATGGAAGCGTGTAAAAAACTGCAGTTAAAAACACAACCCAAAGGCTATGTTGGGGCATGCCAGGCAATTCAAACTGAAGATTTAACAAGTCAATTACAATTAATTAAGCAAGAAACTTTAATTATTACAGGATCTGAGGACATTTCAACACCCCCTAAATTAGGTAAAGAATTAGCTGGTCTTGTTCAAAATGCATCCTATAAAGAGCTNAAAGGGATAGGTCATGTCCCTCCGCTCCAAGATCCTCATTTGACTATAGAAATACTTGATAATTTTTTGAGNTAAGTGCAATGAAAAGTTCTAAAGTAAATTACCAACCTAAAGATGCGGAAAAAAGGAAANCAATTAAGCCAGTGATCTGTTATCCAATAGAATCTCTTAANCCGCCNCCNATGGAAGATTATTTTAATGCAAGAAAAAGTTTGAAAAAAATTGATCAAATAATAATTCCACCTAGAGATGCAAAATGTTTTAANGTNCCNAAAGGANATTTTTTCCGTATTTATTGTGAAAATGGACCCCAGGTTGGTGATTTGAATTTATGGTGTCATAATAATCTTGATGAAAAATTTTATTCTGGAAAAACTAGAGCACTGTATGGAACACATCTTTCAACTAAAGATCGTCTTTGGTCTTGTTTTCCATATTTAAGGCCAATGGCAACTATAACTCATGATACTTTAGACTGGTATGGATATGACTCAGATGGTGGATCCGTACATGACGTTATAGGCACACGATGTGATCCTTATACTGAAAAAACTTTATCTAATAAGGAATACCATTTTTGTTGTCATTCAAACTTAATAAGGGCTTTGTCAAACTATAAAAACATTTCATATNAAAAAGCTGAAAATTATGTACACGACGTTCTGAATGTTTTTATGTGTACAGGTTTTACAAAAGATACTCATCAGTATTTTATGAAAGCAAGTCCAGTAAGAGCTGGTGACTATATCGAGTTTTTTTCTGAAATTGATTTGATTGCAGGGTTATCAGCATGTCCAGGAGGTGATTGCTCTACANCTCATTCTTCTGATGATGCAANATGCCATCCTTTAAGAGTAGAAATTTATAAATGTCCTAGAGATANTTTGAATAATTGGAAAGAGCCAAAAATATCAGAGTATAGTGGTAAACATAATAGATGATCAATAGTTTGAAAATTATAAAGGTTAAATAATGGAAAAAGACCTTAAAAGTAAAAACTTTATTAAAGGCATGAAAACAAGAAGAGAAGTTCTTGGTAATGAGCATGTTGAAAGAGCAGTTAAAAACACAAATAAAATTGATGAAAGGTTTCAGGATTTTATCACAGAAGGTGCTTGGGGTACTCTATGGTCAAACGAAAAACTCTCAAGAAGAGATCGAAGTTTAATCACAATCTCACTTTTGGCAGCTATAGGACATCACGAAGAATTAGAAATGCATTTTAATGCGTCAAAGAACACAGGAGCAACTTTTGATGAAATTTCTGAGGTGTTGATGCATGTTGCCGTTTACGCAGGTGTTCCAGCATCTAACAGTGCTTTTAAAATTTTAAAAAAAGTTTTCAAAGAAAGTAATTAATTATTATGGCAACTAATCCTTGGAATAAAAGAGACTGGTCTAATCATCCCAAGTTGATTTATCCTGATTACAAATCCACAATTTATAGAAATCCAAAAAATAAACTTTTAAATATTAATGATATTGAGGAAATCCCATCACCAAAATTTTTAGAAACCTCAATGAGGACTATTGATTCTGACTTAACTAAAAATGCCAAAAAAGATCATGATCCTATTGGTGAGAGAATTATTGTTCTTGGGAAAGTTATAGACGAGTTTGGAAGGGCCGTACCAGAGTGTCTTTTGGAGATTTGGCAAGCTAACTCTGCTGGAAGATACGTTCATAGAGAAGAAGTACATGATGCTCCTTTAGACCCAAATTTTCTTGGTGCTGGAATGACTCTTACTGACAAAGATGGAAATTATAAATTTACAACAATAAAGCCTGGTTCTTATCCTTGGGGGAACCATCACAATGCATGGAGACCAGCGCATATTCATTTTTCTATTTTTGGAAGATCTTTTGTAGATAGACTTGTTACGCAAATGTATTTTGAAGGCGATCCACTATTTAAATACGACCCAATATTTAATTCAATACCTGATAAAAAGGCTCAAAACAGGCTGGTCGCAAAATTCTCAATTGATGAAACTATTCCTGAATTCGCCCATGCATATATTTTCAACATAGTTTTGAGGGGGCGAGAAGCAACGCCAATGGAAGTTTAAAAATGAAAAAAAATATATTTCTTCAAACCTCTTCTCAGACTGTAGGGCCTTTTTTTGCTTATGGGTTAACGGCACAACAATACAAATACGATTTTCCAAGCCTAGCTACTGGTAATCTTAGAAATAAAAATTTTGAAGGCCAGGAAATTTCTATCAAAGGGAAAGTAATAGATGGAAAAGGAGACCCTTTGCACGATGCAATGATAGAAATTTGGCAAGCTGACCCCCAAGGTAATTATAATACTGATCAAGAAAGTGATTTTTTAGGTTTTGGAAGGATGGGAACAGGTGGCGAAGATTTTATTGGTTTTAATTTTTTGACTTATAAACCCGGAAAAATTAATGAAAATTCTGCTCCGCATATAAATTTAACAGTTTTTGCAAGAGGAATGCTCAATCATTTATTTACTAGACTATACTTTTCCGATGAAGATAATGACATTGATGAAATATTGCTTCAAGTTGAGCCAAAACTGAGACCAAGATTAATTGCTGAAAAAACTAATGAAGGGGAATATTATTTTGATATAATTCTTCAGGGTGAAAATGAGACTGTATTTTTTGATATTTAGATTTTAATTAGGATATTTTAATGGCAAAATTTTTATCATTGGAAGAAGGAGTAAGTGAGAACCTTAAGACTGGCAACCAAGTATGCTTTGAGGGTTTTACGCATCTAATTCCCCATGCCTCTGCACATGAGGTTATTCGACAAAAGATTGGAAGATTAACAATAGTAAGAATGACGCCTGATGTAATTTANGATCAATTAATTGGAATGGGTTTGGTTAAGAAAATGATTTTTTCATATGCTGGNAATCCAGGAGTTGGACTTTTAAGAAGGTTTCGTGATTCAATTGAAAATGGNTGGCCAAATAAAATTGAAATTGAAGAGCACTCTCATTCTGCAATGGCACATGCTTATGAAGCAGGTGCTGCTGGTTTGCCATGCGCAATATTTCGAGGCTACAAGGGTGCTGAATTAAGGAAGGTTAATTCAAATATTAAAACTATTACTTGCCCATTTACGGGTGAAGAATTAACCGCAATACCTGCGTTGAATCCAGACGTAGCTTTTATTCATGCACAAAAAGCAGATAAAAANGGAAATGTTCTAGTTGAGGGAATACTCGGGGTTCAAAAAGAAGCAGTTTTATCATCAAAAAGATCAGTCGTAACTGTAGAAGAAATAGTGGATAAATTTGATTGTCACCCAAATACCACAATTCTTCCATACTGGACTATATCTGCTATTTGTCACGTTCCTGGTGGCGCCCACCCATCTTATGCTAGAGGTTACTACAAAAGGGACAATGCTACTTATATTGAGTGGGACAAGGTTGCTTCTGATAGAGAGGTTTTTTCAAGTTGGATGCAAGAAAATGTTATAAATGAAACACCAAAAATATTTCAAAATAGAATAAAAAATTTAAAAGAANAAGATAATGAGTAATAACTACACTCCAGATGAAATGATGACTATAGTCGCATCAAGAGCACTTAAGAATGATGATGTTTGTTTTGTAGGAATTGGTGCTCCATCTGCGGCGTGCAATATAGCTAGATTAACTCATGCTCCAGATATAACTCTTATCTACGAAAGTGGTACTATTGGAACTGCGCCAAATATTTTGCCTCTTTCGATAGGTGATGGAGAGTTATGTGAGACTGCTCTTACAACTGTTTCAGTTCCTGAAATGTTTAGATACTGGCTTCAGGGTGGTAGAATTACCATTGGTTTTTTAGGCGCTGCCCAATTGGATAAGTTTGGAAATATTAACACAACAGTAATTGGTGATTATAGCAATCCTAAAACTCGTTTGCCAGGTGGTGGTGGAGCGCCTGAAATAGCATCATCAGCAAAACAAGTATACATTACGATGAAACAATCCCTCAGAGGAATGGTAGAAAAGATAGATTTTTTTACTAGCTTTGGACATGGATCAGGAGGTAGAGACAGACAATCAATTAATATTGATACTGAAGGGCCAAGTTTGTTAATAACAGATTTAGCAATTTGGAAGCCAGACAGAATTTCAAAAGAATTTATTGTTCAATCACTTCATNANGGTGTTACGAGNGATATGGTTCAAGATAAGTGTGGNTGGAAAGTAAAATACTCAGATAATATTGAAGTAACTGAACCACCTACACATTTAGAATTAAAAACACTAAGGGATTTAAATGAAAGAACAAAAATTGCAAACTCAAGGAAAGATANAGACTAATGAAAGATGCTTTTATATGTGATGCAATAAGNTCNCCTATTGGNAGATTTGGTGGAAGCCTTTCTTCTATTAGAGCTGATGACCTGGCAGCACTTTCATTAAAAGAATTAATGATAAGAAATAACTCTATAGATTGGGAAGACATTGATGAAGTTATTTTTGGATGTGCAAATCAATCTGGTGAAGATAATCGTAATGTTGCTAGAATGTCTTTGTTACTTGCCGGTCTTCCTCAAACAGTTCCTGGGATTACAATCAATAGGCTTTGTGCTTCNGGAATGGAGGCTGTCACATATGCTGCACGGATGATTAAATCTGGTGAAGCGGATCTTGTTATTGCAGGTGGTGTNGAGAGTATGAGTAGAGCTCCATTTGTAATTCCTAANTCATCTTCAGCCTTTTCAAGGAATGCCGAGATTTATGATACAACAATAGGATGGAGATTTGTAAANCCAATTATGAAAGAAAAATATGGTATTGATTCNATGCCAGAGACTGGAGAAAATGTTGCAGAATTGTGGAACATCAGTAGAGAAGATCAAGATAAGTTTGCATTTTGGTCACAAAGCAAGACTGCACAAGCAATATCATCAGGAAGGTTNAAAAAAGAAATTTTTAATATAAAAATTAAAGTTAAAAATAATGAAATAATTTTTAAAGATGATGAACATCCACGAGAGACTAAGATAGAAAAATTAAATTCTTTACCAACTCCGTTTAAAAAAAATGGAACTATTACTGCAGGAAATGCNAGTGGTGTAAATGATGGTNCAGCATCNCTCATAATAGCATCAGAAAAATCAGTTAAGANATATAATTTAAATCCAAGNGCAAGAGTTATTAACTCTGCGGCAGTTGGTGTTCAACCTAGGGTTATGGGAATTGGTCCTGTTGAAGCATCAAAAAAAGTCCTTTCACTTTCAAATCTTAAATTAGATAACATACAAGTAATAGAATTAAATGAAGCGTTTGCNTCACAAGCTTTGGCAACAATTCGTGATTTAGGTTTATCTGACCATGATGATCGTGTGAATATCAATGGTGGTGCAATAGCCTTAGGTCATCCATTGGGNATGTCAGGTGCTCGGTTAGTTCTTACAGCTACTGAAGAGTTACATCAAAAAAATGATAATAAAATAGCTTTATGTACAATGTGTGTAGGAGTTGGGCAAGGGAGTTCAATAATTTTAGAAAAAATTTAAAAATGCTAAAAAAATTTCTTAATAAATCTTAATTTTTTANATTAGTTAAATTTTAAAAATATNACTATTACAATACTTTAAGCCCAATACTTTTNCGGAATCTATTTTTTAATTCNACCCCATCTAAAATAGGTAAACTTCTTACAGGGTTTTGTGGATCAATTATTATATTACCAAAAATAGGACCANTTTTTGGGGGAATATAATTAAGTAAATTATTAAAATCATTACTAGTATTGATTAAAAAACTTTTTTTAAAATTCGAAGCTTCAGCTATTTTATTTAATTCAACTCCAAAAGATGTATGNCTCTTTTGCATGCCAGTCTCTCCATAGTAGCCATTATTTAAGGTAATAATAGCTAAGTTCTTTGGTTGTTGAACACCTATGGTTGCTAAAGAACCAATCCCCATTAACATTTCACCATCACCAGTAATTACGATTACTGGTAAATTTGGATTAGCCATTGCNACACCAAGCCCAATCATTGCTGTTCCTCCCATTGCCCCCCATAAGTAGAAATTTGAATCATTATCTCCAGCATTATAAACATCATAGGTTGGAGATCCTAATCCAGAAATAATCTTAGCATTTCCTCGGTAAGCTACAATTTGACTTACAATATCTCTTCTCTTCAAATAAATTTTATTTTTTACCATTCTTTTCTTCCAATCAATTTCTGAGATAGTAAAACAGCAATCTGTTGGTCACTCGAAAATGCACTGTATAGAGCTGCATCAGTAAAATTTTCTACTTCACTAGAATTTGAAGCCCTATGGACAACTACTCCCATACTCTCGAGACAAGTTTGAGTGGCTTGCCCCATTGGAACTTGCCATGAATTGAATTCACCAAATTCACCACGCATTGTAATTAACGTTACAAAAGGAAAATTACAATTTGATAATATTGAAAGCATATTAATACAATTTCCAACACCACTACTTTGCATTAAAAGAACAGANTTTTTACCCCCAAGCCATGCACCACTTGAGAAGGCAATTCCCTCTTCTTCTGTCGTTAAAACAATTGGTTTTATANAATTATCTTTTTCTGAGAGTGATATTAATTTCGCATGTCCTGCGTCAGGAACATAAGGCAGAAAATTTATTTTATGTTTTTTAATAATATTGAATAAATTATTTTCCCAACTAGTATNTGTAAGTTCTTTTTTTGTATTCAATTTCAATCTCTTCATTTAGAAAATAAATTCATTTTTAAAATAATATTACTCGTTATTAAATAAAAGAAATAATCTATTTTCTTAAAATTAAATTATCTTTGATAATCAATAAAGATAAAGCTATCTTTAAATTACTTATATATTACAATCTAGATAGTCATGATTAAAGAAGTAAAAAGAAGAAATAAAAGAAGAAGTCAACAAGATAATCTTAAGCAAATCGATCCAGTTATTTCAAAAGGCTTAGAAGGTGGTAATTATAAACCTTTGANTGAAAATGATATCGAAAAAATTTATAATACAGCTTTAGATGTNTTAGAAAACCTAGGTGTTGGAAACCCATTACCTGAACTGGTAGAGGCAGCAACNAAACAGGGTTGTATAATTAATAATGAAGGANGACTTTGTTTTCCTAGGTCCCTTGTAGAGGATGTTATTGCAAGAACAAAAAGAGATTTTGTTCTATATGGAAGGAACCCAAAGCATGATATTGAGCTCTCTGGTAATAAAGTAAATTTATTTGGTGCAGGTGAAGCCGTCTCAGTATTAGACTTAGGAGCAAAAAAATATAGACCTTCTACTATTAACGATGTTTATGATGTTGCTAGAATGGTTGACTATCTGGATAATATTCATAGCTATTCAAGGTTTGTAGTTCCAACAGAGTTAAGTGANGATTTATTTGTTGCTGACATTAACACAGCTTATGCAAGCTTGGTTGGCACACAGAAGCATACTGCCTTAACTTTTTCTGACGGTAATCATGTAAAACCAACCNTAGAAATGCTTGATATAATTGCTGGGGGCGAAGGAAAATTTATAAAGAGACCCTTTTGTCATGGAGGAGGTTGCACTATTGTTTCACCTTTACAATACGGAACTGATAATTGTGAAGTTGCAGTTGCATCATTAGAACTAAATGCTCCAATTTGGGTTGTAATAGCACCACAGTCTGGTGCTACTGCACCAGCNGCACTCGCAGGTTGCCTCGTCCAGTCTTTAGCTGAAACTTTGGCAAGTCTCTTACTCATAGACCTCATAAAGCCAGGACATCCTGTTATTTTTGGACCTTGGCCATTTGTTACAGATTTAAGGACAGGAGCTTTTTCTGGTGGAGGTGGTGAGGAAGCAATAATGAGTGCAGCTTCTGCTCAAATTACTAATTATTGTGGTTTAGTCAGCTCAGTAGGAGCTGGTATGACAGATGCNAAAAGTCCTGATGCGCAATCAGGTTATGAAAAAGGTATTTCAATAGTTATGGCTGCTTTAGCAGGTTGCAATAANGTTTCTGAGTCTTCAGGTATGATGGCAAGTTTGATGGGTTGTTCTTACGAATCCCTTGTTATTGATAATGAAATGTTAGGAATGGTAATGCGTGTAGTGCGTGGAATTGAAGTAAATGACGATACTTTATCCTATGATGTTATCAAAAAAACTATTAAAGGGGAGGGACATTTTTTGAGGTCCTCTCAAACTTTATCTTTAATGAAAACTGAATATTTATACCCTAATTTAGCAGACAGATCGAGACAAGAAGAGTGGGAGGATGAGGGTTCACCGGATATGAGAAAAAGGGCTGANCTATATGCTAGAAAGATACTAAATNCTCATTATCCAGTNTATATAGATGATTTAACTGATAAAATAATNCGTGAGANATTTCCAATAAAAATACCAAGGAAGATAATAAAACCAGATACAGACAGGTTCTAAAAATTACCTTCTTTCAACCATTAATTTTTTTATTTCACCAATAGCTTTTGCAGGATTTAATCCTTTAGGACAAGTTTTAGAACAATTCATTATAGTATGACATCTGTAAAGTTTAAATGGATCCTCTAAAGCATCTAAACGCTCTCCCGTACTTTCGTCTCTACTGTCTGCTATCCATCTATAGGCTTGAAGGAGNACTGCAGGTCCAAGATATTGGTCTCCATTCCACCAATAAGANGGACAAGAAGTNGAACATGAAAAACATAAAACACACTCCCATGCACCATCCAAAACTGCTCTTTCTTCTTTAGANTGTCTTCTNTCGCCATCTGTAGGTGGTGTATCTGATTTTAACCACGGNTCTATAGAACTTAATTGTGCATATGCTTTACTTAAATCTGGAACTAGGTCTTTAACAACACTCATGTGAGGAAGAGGGAAAATAACNACGTCACCTTTTACATCTTCAATACTTTTNAAGCANGCAAGGGTATTGGTTCCGTCTATGTTCATTGAACAAGAACCACATATACCTTCCCTACAAGATCGTCTAAAAGTTAAACTNCCNTCAACTTCACTTTTAATCTTTATGAGTGCATCTAAAACCATCGGACCACAATNATCNTTATCNATAGTAAATGTATCAACTCTGGGATTTCTATCATCATCTGGCGACCATCTGTATATTTTGAATGTCTTATGCTCACCATTNGATTTTGGNTTTGGATGNTCTTTGCCTTCTACAATTTCACTATTTTTTGGTAATTTAAACTCTGCCATAATTTACCTAATAAACTCTTGCTACGGGTGCAATACTTTGCACTTCATTGGTTAATGTTGATAGTCTNACGTCTCTGTATCCCAGTTTAGACTTATTCTTCTCATCAAGCCACATAACAGTNTGNTTCATCCAGTTTTTATCATCACGATCTGGATAGTCTTCATGGGCATGAGCACCTCTTGATTCTTGTCTCTCACTTGCTGAGCGTATTGTAACCAGTGCCTGACCCATTAAGTTATCAAGCTCTAGTGTCTCAATTAAGTCTGTGTTCCATATCAATGATGTATCCTGAAGACGAACATTCCTCATGTCCATTGCAATATCACCTAACTTCTTGACGCCCTCATCAAGCACTTCTGTATTACGGAACACTGCAGCATGGCGTTGCATCGCTTTTTGCATGTCTAATCGCAGCTCAGCTGTTGCAACATCACCTTTTGAATGACGGATCCGATCAAAACGATCCAAAGCTTTTTGTGTTGCTGATTCAGGTAAAGGCGGCAAAGACTCGCCAGGCTTCATTGTGTTTTTAGCTCTATGTGCAGCAGCACGTCCAAATACGACAATATCCAATAGAGAGTTTGTCCCCAAACGATTAGCGCCATGCACAGATACACACGCAGCTTCTCCAATAGCCATAAGGCCTGGTGCAGTGCGGTGCTGATCTTCATCTGTTGGTGATAAAACTTCACCATGATAATTAGTTGGAATGCCTCCCATATTATAATGGACTGTTGGAAGAACAGGAATCGGTGCTCTTGTTACATCAACACCGCAGAAGATCTTTGCTGTCTCTGTAATACCCGGTAACTGCTTATGAAGCGTCTCTGGATCGATATGCTCAAGATGAAGCATAATATGGTCACTGTCATTGCCAACACCACGACCTTCATTAATCTCAACTGTCATAGCACGGCTAACAACATCACGGCTTGCAAGGTCTTTGGCTGTTGGAGCATAGCGCTCCATAAAGCGTTCACCTTCTGAGTTGGTCAAATACCCACCTTCACCTCTGGCGCCTTCAGTAATCAGAACACCAGCACCATACACACCTGTTGGATGGAACTGGACAAACTCCATATCTTGAAGTGGAAGCCCTGCTCTTAATACCATTGCATTGCCATCACCTGTACATGTATGCGCTGATGTACAAGAGAAGTAAACACGCCCGTAACCACCTGTTGCTAAAACAGTCTTCTGGGCACGGAAACGGTGAAGAGTGCCATCTTCCATGCATAAAGCTAAAACACCACAGCATCTGCCCTCATCATCCATTAAAAGATCCAGTGCAAAATACTCAATAAAAAACTCAGCCTTATATTTTAGGCATTGCTGATATAATGTATGAAGAATCGCATGCCCTGTCCTATCAGCTGCTGCACATGCACGTCTTGCCATGGCCTTGCCCTGCTCGAGTGTATGGCCTCCGAAGGGCCTTTGGTAGATCTTGCCATCCTCTGTTCTTGAGAAGGGAACACCATAATGCTCAAGCTCAATAACAGAAGGAATCGCATTACGGCACATATACTCAATAGCATCCTGGTCACCCAGCCAGTCAGATCCCTTGACTGTGTCATACATATGATACTGCCAGTT
>NYVQ01000025.1 GCA_002684695.1 SAR116 cluster bacterium
TGAGTGTAAAAATGGAAATCATGACAAAATCTTCTACTGTAAATGGAATTAAGTGGCATTGGGCTGAAGCTGGAGATGGAGACCCTGTTGTACTTCTTCATGGGATTCCAGAAAGCTGGAGATGTTGGAAACATCAAATTCCAAAACTTGCAACTCAATTTAAGGTATATGCNNTAGATCTCAAAGGTTATGGTCTNTCTGATAAGAAAGAAGGTGATTATTCTATGAANAATGTNGCATCAGAAATATTAGATTTATTAGATCACTTGAAGATTNAAAATTTTAGGTTGGCAGGGCATGANTGGGGNGTCGCTATAAGTGATAANATAATTGATCAGGCACCTGAAAGAGTTGAAAGATACATTAGATGTTGTTTGTCTCTTCATAGTTATGACCCCAGAAATTCTNTACATCATCAATGGAATTCTGAAAACCCTAGTCTCGCTGCTAAGCTTATGANAAAGTCGGAGGCATATGTTAAAGTTTGGTTTGAAAGTTCATGTAAACCAGAATTGATTCCTGATGAAAAAGAAATTAANGAAATTGTAGAAGACTTTTCACATGAGGGAACTGGAGATGCTGTACCTAGGTATTTCAGAGATATNCCAAAAAATAAACCTGTTGATCTCACAAAATTTACCATGCCCATATTATATATTCACGGAGAGCACGACCCTCGGCAACCNATAGAATANTGTAAAGGAATGGAAGACCACTTACCTGGGCTACAGGCAATTTTAGTTTTGGATTCAGGTCATTTCATTACTAGGGAAAGACCAAAGGAAACTACTGATGCAATGATGTGGTTTTTTAACTCAATGTTAGGATCAGGCCTCAAAATTTTTGATAGATCCAAAGAACTAGGTTTGCCTACAAAACCAGTGAAACTGCCCNCTAAAAGTTTTGGGGTAAACTCAATTAAGTTTGATTGAGGTTATTTTGAGAAGACATAGAGGAAAATTTGATGTTAATAAAAAAGAACCTTATGAATTAAGTCGTTCAAGAATAGAAAACTTNGTCAAATGTCCAGCATGCTTCTATATGCAGCAAGTTGAAAAAATCGANTTCCCATCAATNCCAGGATTTAANATTAATGAAGCAACAGACATCCTTNTAAAAAAAGATTTTGAATTTTATAGAAGANATCAAAAACCACATCCATACCTTGTAAAAAATGGACTATCTCATTTAATTCCTTATAATCATGAACATTTTTATCTATGGACTCAGAGTTTNCATTTTGGGGCTGAAAACAGATTTCATTATGACGACGAAATANACAATTTAAGAGTGGGAGGAGGATTAGATGATGTTTGGCTTAATACAAATACTAAAAAGTTACACATNGTAGACTATAAAAGCACATCTCAAAAAAGTGATAANGGNCCTATTTCCCTCNATGNCTCTTGGAAGGGTTCTTACAAACGTCAAATGGACTTATATATTTGGGTTATGCGAAAGATGGGTTTTAATGTTGATGACATAGGATATTTTTTATATTGCGATGGAAATAGATTTTCAGACCAGCCATTTTTAGCTGANAAAAATGCTAACATGGAATTTAAAATTNCCCTTATACCTTATGAAAGTGATTTGGGATGGATTGAACCAACATTAAGGAATATTTACAAAAATTTGCGATTAGAGAAAAGACCACCACATNATCAATACTGTGAATATGGAAAATTTTTAAATCAGAGCAGNGAAGAAAAACAAATAAAAATTAAAACATTATTTTAATTTCGTTNATAATTGACTTAACCNTACTAAATCAAAACCTTTNTCTATTAGCCCANTTTTGATAGACTGCGCTTGNTNCAATGCNTCTGGTTTATCTCCGTGAATGCATATGCTTTTTGCAGGCAAATGTATTTTTCCTCCATCAATTGTATTGATTTTTTCGCCACTTGCAATTTCGATAGCTTGGTTAACAGCTTTNNTTATATCTGTAATAACAGACCCTTCTAAATTTCTTGAGCTAAGTGAACCATCTGACATATACGCTCTATCTGCAAATCCTTCTTCAATACATTTGATACCAAAATTTTCACCAGCCTTNATTAATTTAGAGTATGTTGGTGCCAAGAGAATTAAACTTTCATCAATAGATTTAAATCCTCTCACAATTGCTTTTGCAACATCAAGATCTTCACAAGCGATGTTNTTTAAAGCACCGTGTGGTTTCATGTGNGTTACCTTAGCTCCACACATTGTGGCAATTCCAATTAGAGCTCCTGTTTGATATGCGATTAAATTTTCAATATTTTTTTCTGAAATATTTAGTCTTCTTCTCCCAAAACCTTCAATATCAGAAAAACCTGGGTGAACACCAATATCAACATTATTTTGTTTGCATAAATTAACAGTATTGCACATTATNTTNTCATCACCTGCGTGTTTGCCGCAAGCAATATTAGCTGAATTAATTTCATTNATTATGTCTTGATCATTGCCCATNGTCCATTTNCCATAACCTTCAGCAATGTCTGCATTTAAATTAATTTTCATTTGCATAATTTTTTCATATATTATTAAAAACTATTTAATTTTTATTGTGCCATGAAAAATTTCAATTATCAATTGGCTGGAGATAATGGGGTTCATTTTTACCCATTAAAACAGAACNANAATCTNATTAAGATTTTGCTTTTTTGTTTTAAAAACAATCCCCCTANTGGAGTAATTGATATTATACCAAGTTTGGTTAATTTATTAGTCGTATTTGACAATTACAAAACTTCTGCAAATGATNTAATAAAATATGTTGAAGATCTAAATTTAGAAAATGTNACTTTAGAAAAAAAATTACCTTTTCATTGGGAAATCCCTGTTTGTTATGAAAGTAAGTATGGTTTAGATCTATCTTTTATTTCTGAAAAATGTGATTTACCAGAGAGCAAAGTTATTACTTTGCATCATGAAAATGTTTACAAGGTAGGTATGATGGGTTTTTTGCCGGGTCTTCCATTTTTGACTAAACTTAATGAAAAACTAAAATTACCAAGAAGAAATAACCCAAGAACACTTGTTCCTTCTGGAAGCATTGGAATAGCAATAAACCAGTCTGTTATATATCCTCAAGACAGTCCAGGAGGATGGAACCTAGTTGGTCGAACACCAGTAAATATTTTTGATCANAGAAAAGAAAATTCCATTTTATTATCTATTGGNGATAAAATTACTTTTAAACCAATTTCATCNGATAAATTTGAAGAGCTTTTNCAGAAAAATATAAAATCTCCTATTAAAATAAANGAGATTTCAAATGNAAAGTAAAAATCAAGAGTTACCATTCCTTGAAGTTTTATCNGGAGGACAAACAACTAGTTTGCAGGACNTAGGGCGAAATGGTTTCCAAGATAAAGGTGTCCCACCATCTGGGGTTATAAATAAAAACAATATGCGTTTAGTAAACAAATTAGTTGGGAATAATGAAGACGAAGCTGTATTGGAAACTTTTATAAGTGGGCCCACCTTAAAGATGCATGGATTAAGTGCATTAGTAAGTATTGCGGGTAATTATTCCTCAAGTCTAGATATAATAAATAAAGACATCAGAGTGAGATCTGGACGGTCCATTAAGNTTGTAAAAGATGATTTGATAAAAATTAATACAGGTATNGATAATTTNATTTCAACCTTTTCANTTTCAGGTGGCTTTAAAGTTCCAAAAATTCTAGGTAGTANATCAACAAATCCGAGTGTAAAAATGGGAGGTTTCAATGGAGGTTTTTTGGAAGATGGTATGCGTTTATACCTTAATAAAACTCTATCGAATNNTGATGAAAAAATNATACCAAATTATNGCCCAACTACTAATGTAAATACTATAAGAGTTATTTTAGGTCCTCATGAGGATAAATTTGATAAATTTGAAATAGAAAAATTTTTATCAACACAATGGTTGATAACCAAAGATATTAACAGAATGGGNATTAAATTAAGTGGTGAAGAAATANAATCAATAGCTGGTAGGGATATGTTATCTGATGGNAATCAAATTGGTTCAATACAAATCACTTTAAAAGGGGAGCCNATTATTTTATTNCCTGACAGAGGTACTATTGGNGGGTATCCAAAAATTGCNACATTAATAAGCCCTGACCTTAAACTTATTTCAAGTCTTAAAGTAGGACAAAATATTAAATTTAAAAGNNTAGATATTGCTGAAGCACAAAAAATATCTTCTGTTGAAAAAATAGAAATAGATAAGATNTTATCTTCAATTATAAAAATTTAATAACTTTTTTTAATGGTGAAAGATTNATTTCATCAATAACTGATCCTTCCCTCATAGAAAGAATATTNATAACCAGTTGNGCAATNTCATCAGGTTCAATTGCATTTGTTTTTTCATCTCCAGGCTGAAAGTTTTTATTTTTAAAAAATGAGGTTCTTACCATNCCAGGATTTATNAAACTTACATGAATATTTTTTGAAGAACATTCTTTCCTTATTGATTGAGAAAATCCACGTAGTCCAAATTTAGCAGCTGAATAAATACTCCCATTTTTACCTCCAGCCAATGCTGAATCAGATCCAATAAATATAATGTTACCTTTTTTTTGTTTTTTAAACCTTGGAATTATNTGACTCGTNATTATTATGTGTGAGGTAAGATTTGTAAAAATATAATTGGATATATCATTCGATGAAAAAGTTTCTAAATTCCCAAACAAACCATATCCAGCATTACTGANAAAGCCATCAATATTTTTATGCTCACTTAATATATTNAAAATCATTTTTTCTAAATTTTCTTTATTTGAAAGGTCAATTGTNTAATCAAAATAATTTGAATTTTTAGGGCGAAATTTANTATGNTCTCTNGCAATTCCTATAACTTGNGCGCCAGAATTNAGTAAAANTTTGCTTATNGATTTTCCTATTCCATCTGAACTNCCAGTAATCAAAATTTTTCTGTTTTCTAACATATTAATTATACTCAATGTTCATAANTACATTTGAAAATCATACTTTTTGGNAGAAATTTAGTAGATATTTCATNNCAATATTGCGTCATTTCCTCNTCAATATTTTTATTATANGAAATTACTTTTTGATTTTTTTCGAAAGGTCCTACAAAAAGTTTTTCATCTGGGTAAAGATTAAAAATTTTTTTATACATGNNAGAAGGAAATCGAAGAGGGCCNTAACTTATAGAATGNACACTCTTTAAATTTATTGAATTATAAATTTCTTCATGNAAGTCTTTATAGTGTTNTTTCCAATTCNTCCCATAAATTAAAGGATCAAATCTGAGACCAATTTTCCAACCAATTTTTGATAATTTTTTTATAGTTGCTATTCGTCTTTTGATTGTAGGAGCNTTTTTGTCAAGTTGTAATGACATTTGATTTGGCATCAGACTAAAAGCAATTATACAATTATCTATTGGATTNGTNTTATCTAATGGCTTCATTTGGATGCTTTTTGTACGGAATTCTAATATTGCTGAGGGGTTCTCTTTAAATAATGGTAAGATATGAGATGCAAAACCTGTGATATTTTCTAGAGCTAGGGAATCACAATCATAACCAGAGAAAAAGGTTATATTTTTGTTTGTATTAATTAATTTNTTAATTTCNAAATCAAAATCTTCAAAATTCACNAATAATACAAAATTAGCTGATGAGTACATGCCTTGCAGGAAGCAGTATCTACAATCGTAGATACAATTATACATATGTGAAAAGTAATAATTTTTTGAACCACCTATACCAAAACCTTCTGGTGCTGGAAGAACAAAACCTNTATGTTTTTTTGCTAAAATAAGNGATGGATTTTTTTTTTGGATTTTAAAATTTTGATTTTTTTTATTGAAAAAATCACTGTAGCGANCTATTGAAATTTTTCTGGCATTACTAAATTTAGAGAATATTCTTTTTGCTCGGGGATGATCTTTAATTTCATNTTCGTAATATATTGTATCGATCAAGTCTCGCCCCAATCTANTAAATTTTGATCAATTAAATTATTTAACTTATTGATAATAGACTTACTATCTTTACAATCTTTAATAGAATCAATCAAATTTTTATTAGGGTAAAGAACATTAAATTTCTTTATTAACGTAATCAAAACATGTTGCTGAGAAAAAGAAAAATGAAATTTTGATACTACATCCTCAAATTCTTTTGGTTGTCTATTTCTAATANGTTCTTCATTTGATATCTCTAAGTATTCAGATAAGCATTCCTTNATTAATGGTAATTTNNCTCTAAAAAGATTTTGAATATTAATAGTATTAATTTCCTTTATATCATTACTTGAGTTGTCTGAGACAATTTTTAAAATAAGAATAAGTTCATGTGAAGATATTTTNGAGACAGTTTGGNAGAAGGCTGCCCCTTCCATATCTATCATATAGTCTTTAGAATAGTTTACATCAGGTTTATCAACAGTCAGAAGTGTAGCATAAGGAATTCTATTTTTNACCACAGTACTCGGATAAAAGGTTTTTTTATTATTTTGAGAAATAATTTTATCAACCTTAAAAATATTCCCATAANTAGCTTCAAATCCTGCTATTCCAATATTTATCCAAACACTATTTTGTAATTTTGTACTTTTTTCAAATAGGTNTATGCTAGCNGCCGCTGCATTTANTTGACCTACACCAGACACTATAAGCCAAATATCNTGCGATTTACTTTTATATATTGGGAAAGGCCCCTGATNNTCGTANGAAACTANTTTGTATTGTTCAATTATTGAAATTGCCTCTGCTTTAAGGGCTACTACCCAACGAATTGATATTATAAAATCCATAAGAACTAATTTAATTGAATGATTAATTTTTCCCAATAATTTAATTTTTTTTCATACTCATTAATTATTAAATAATTTTTCCTCTTATAAGCGCCATTAATAATAATTTTAATTTTTTTAATTAATGTGAAAATGGCCAAATGTTTTTGATATGATTTTAAATCGTAATTTAAAACTAAATTTTCAATTGATTTTATTCGGAATCTATCCATTCCCCAATGAGATTTAGATAGTTGATCATTATGACCTCCATATTTAAATGTTAGTTTTTGATCAATGAATAGAACTTTTTCTTTGGAACATATTTTTAGCCACAAATCATAATCTTCACAAACGGGAAGNNCCTCATCGAAGTATCCAACTTGGTTAAAAATATTTTTTTTTATTAANACACTACTTGGAGAAATGCAACAAAGTGGAAGGCATTTTTCAAAAATATATCCACCAAATTTTTGATGTTTTTTCATTTGATTAATTTTAATATTATTTTTAAACCATACTTCTTCAGTATGAACTAGTTTNTAATTTGTAGAATTTGATAGAAGAGCATTTTTTTGGACTTCAAGTTTTTTTTTATCCCAAGCGTCATCTGAGTCTAAAAAAGCCACCCAATCTGATTTTGATGATATGATGCCTTTATTCCTAGCGGCACTAACGCCACGCTTCCTTTCCTCTAATAACGTGACTNAAGGATACTTTTCTTTNATAAATTCTAATGTTCCATCAGACGATCCATTGTCAACAACTATTATTTCAGAAGCTTTGAAGGTTTGATTAAATACTGAATCCAAAGCCCTTGATAAATATTCAACTCGATTTAAAGTTGGAACAATTATCGAAATCTTAAAATCATCAGTAACCACTAATTCGTTAACCACTTCTATATTTTGGTNATAAAATTTAGGAAATTAAAAAGCCTTTATAATTGCTNTTNGCAACATTGTTACAAATATTTGTATATTTATTTAATCCACCAGAGTATGGAATAAAGCCTTTTGGCTTGCCTTCAATATTAGTACCAAGGTACCAAGAGTTTTTTGTCTTTAAAAACATTGTTTTTTTTGCCTCATCCTNAACNGTATTTAACCATATATCAGCAAATTCNTGTCTAGCTTCAATTTTTTTATTATTATTCTCTAATAAATATGAAATACATTTTGTTATCCAGTCAACATGCTGTTCGATGGCTCTAGGCATATTAGTAAGAACAGAAGGGCTTCCTGGNCCTGTTATTGTAAATAAATTTGGAAAATCAGGTATCTGAAGTCCCAAATAGTTTTTTGGTNTACTTTCCCATTGANTGGATAATTTAACACCATCTTTACCTTTTATATTTAATTTTAAAAGAGATCCAGTAATAGCATCAAATCCTGTTGCAAACACAATCAAATCTAGATGTATGTNTTCTCCACCTATCTTTAATCCTGATGTATTAATTTCATCAACTGGAGTTTGTTTTAAATTAATTAACCTCACATTTTTTTTGTTGAAGGTAAGAAAGTAATTAGTATCAAGAGCTGGTCTNTTCGCTCCAAAGGGGTGATCAAANTCAATAAGATTTTGTAATGTAGAAGGATCATTAACAATATTTTCTATTTTNTCTTTTATAAATTCAGATACAACTNAATTTGCAAAGCTATCATAATTTATATTTGAAAAAGTATCACGAAAACTTAATCCGCCTTTCTCCCATGCTTTATTTAGTNTCTGGTAGCTATCATCTAAATTAGATTTTTGAATGGNNGTATTGCTATGTTCCCANGGATGACCATGTCTATTATGGATTGAAATATTTTTTAGTCTATCAAAATTATATTTGTGTTCTTGTTTTATATCANTACTTAAGCTTTGGTTTTTTGCTGGTATACTGTAATTAGCTGTTCTTTGAAAAACAGTAAGGGTTTTTGCNTCTTTTGCTATTTCAGGTATTANTTGTATNCCAGATGANCCAGTTCCAAATACAGCTACTTTGAGCCCTNTGAAATTAATTTTACTCTTTGGCCATTCTGCGGTATGTAAAATTTGNCCTTTAAATTTTTCTAAGCCATTAATTTTTGGAGTATTTGGTTTTGATAGGCATCCAATNGCAGTTATTACAAATCTAGATAAAAAAANCTTTCCATTCTCTAAAAAAATCTTCCAANTATTTGAGTTATCAATATAATCCATTCTAGTAATTTTTGATGAAAAGCTAATGCTTTTTAATAAATCTAACTCCTTCGCAACAAAACTTAGGTAATTTTTAATCTCAACTTGTCCNGGATATCTNTCAGTCCAAGTCCATTTATTGTAAAGCTCNTNATTAAAATAATAACAATATGCATGGCTTTCAGTATCACATCTAGCTCCAGGGTAACTATTCCAATACCAAGTCCCACCAATTTCTTCACCCATTTCAAATAAATGGCAATTTAAACCTAGTTTATCTCTAAGAGAGTGCAGTTGGTAAAGACCTGAAAATCCAGCACCAATGATAATAGCATCTAACATAANGTTACTTTATAAAATGTATATAATAAATGTATTGCAAAATTTTTTCTATCAAAGCAAATTATANTTAATTGAGATATCTTTTATCAATTTAATTGATAANATTTAAAATAACATAATGACTAATTAAATTTAAAAAAATATAAACTATATTTAAAAATTTTTATGCAATTTGGATCTGTAAAATTAGATAAATCAGAGGGTTCAATACTTGCCCANTCAATCAAATTAGAAAATNTAAATATNAGAAAAGGTACTNTTCTTTCAGAAAAGCATATAATNGATCTTAGTAATAAAGGTGTCAAAACNGTAGTAGTTGCAAGACTGGAAAATGGTGATATTGAAGAAAATAAATCTGCGATAATAATATCNNAAGCATTTAGTAATAATTCTTTAATNTTATCAAAAGCTAANACTGGCAGAATAAATATTTTTTCAAAACACGATGGGCTANTAAGATATAATTTTTCCTCAATTATTAATTTCAATTTAATTGATGAAGGAATTGCACTATCTTTACTTGCTCAAAATTCNTTTGTTANAAAAAAGCAATTGATTGGCACATTGAAAGTAATTCCTTATTCGCTTCCTAAAAAAACTATTTTANAGTTTNGTGGATTTGAAAATTTAATAATAGTTAAGCCATTTAAACAAAAAAAATTTAGCCTTATTCAAACATCGTATAGCAACATTAAAAAATCTTTTTTTGAAAAGACAATAACAGAAACAAAAAAGAGAGTAGAAAATTTAGGTGGTNCTTTAGTGGATGATATTATTTGTNAACANAATGGAAAAGAACTAACTTCAAAAATTGAAACAATAATANNTAAAGATATTGATNTACTTTTAATTTCATGCGCTTCTGCTGTTTCAGATCGNAATGATNTTCTTCCAAAATCAATTATGGATCTAGGTGGTGATATTATTCANTTTGGTTTNCCAGTTGATCCTGGAAACTTATTAATTTTAGCTTCTTTGAATAATAANTTTCTTGTNGGAATGCCTGGTTGTTCAAGNTCCCCTTCATTGAATGGNTTGGATTTNATTTTACGAATGTTANCNGCTGAAATAAATATTAATAAACAAATCATTGCCTCTCTTGGNGTAGGGGGGCTTCTTAANGACACAAGACTAAGGCCATTNCCNAGAAATANAATTAAATAGACTACTAGAATGCAAAAAATAAAAAAGTTTANAGATTTGCTTATTAAGGAAAAGGATGAACTTAAAATGTTAAGTTTAAAAACCAAGGATTCAAGAGCNCCAGTAATTTTGGATCAGCAAAGTGTTGGTCGTCTATCTAGNATGGATGCTATACAACAACAAAATATGAATCTGGCAACTGAAACCAATAGAAACAATAAAATCTCTCAAATAGAAAATACTTTAAAAAGAATAGAATTAGGGACATTTGGCATCTGCATAAGTTGTGGTGAAGAAATTTCAGAAAAAAGGTTATTGATAGATCCAACAGTTTTAAAATGTATTGATTGTAANTAGTTTGACCAAAAGNGCTGTAAATNAATTACAGCTCTTTTTTTTANGCAAGCNTTTTNNTTTTTTTTGTATCAAAATAAATTTAAACATAAAATATAGTATTAAACATTAAAGGACGTTATTATATTTTTGTTAACATTTTTAGNGCTATATAATAATCTTTTTTATATATTTAGATTCTAGAATAGGTTTTGTATGAAATGGGGGCCAGGAAAATTACTATTCATTCATATTGCCAGTTCAGCATCAGAAAAAATGCAAGAATTATCAGTAGCAGAATTAGTAAAAGATAAGGGTATTAAGGGTGACAGATATTATAAAGGAACAGGAAAATACTCTCACATTCCAGACGTTCGAGATGTTACATTAATAGAAAAAGAGGTGCTAGATGCATTGGAACAAAATCAACCCCCTCTTCAAGAAAATAGTATAATTTTGAAACCAAATGAGCACAGAAGAAATCTTACAACAGTCGGTGTTCCATTAAATTATCTTGTAGGAAAAAAATTTAAAGTTGGAGAAGTTATTTTAGAGGGAGGAAGGTTAAATTTTCCGTGCAAATATTTAGCAAATTTATTAAAAAAACCACTTCTATTACCATTATACAATAGGTCTGGGCTGAATTGTAAGGTTGTCAAAGGTGGTAAAATTAGAATAAATGACATAATTAAAGAATTTTAAGTAATTTTAATGAATTGTAAATTTCTAGTATTGTTATTTATTTTTTTTAGAGCTTCATTTGCATTTGGGGAGCCTAATGTTCTAAAATGCAATAAAAATTGTGGGGAACCAGATTTAAATGATCATTACAGCTTCCAAGCGAGAATTGCTATGGGCCCTGATAAATGGGGGGCAAACGTTACCTTTATTGAGGATGATATTATTTTGTCGCAGGGGCATATTTTAGGTTATTCCCCTGAAGAAAAAAATAGTGTACCTAGATGTGGTTCAGACGCGTCATCAAATCCTGCAGCTGACTGGTTGCATAATAAAAATGATATGTATGTAGTTGCAGGAAAAAATTATCCTTTAGAAAAAACCATAATTGCAAAAGTTTTAGATATTTCTGTACGTGCCACTGGTTATCCTCCAGGGTATGATATAATGATTGCTCATGTTGATCGCTTTTGTAATAAGTGTGATAAAAATATTAATGTTTCACCCATTCCATTAGCATCAAAAATCCCTCCCATTAATACAAAAGCTTTACATATTTTTATACCTGGAGAGGACAAGAAAAATCATGGAAGCGGCATACTATCAAATAATCATTTATTAAACGGTAAAATTTGGGGTTCAAAAAATAACTCTTGCACAAGGCAAAGTATAAAGCATGATGGAATAACCAACCCGCCTATGGTATTTGATACTTCTGGAAGTCCAGTTATATATAAAGAATGTGGTAAATACGCTGTTCATGGATTACATGGGAATGGTATGGATTTGGATGGTTATATGTATGAACAATTGCAATTGCTTCAAACCCAAAAAGAATGGATACAAAGTGAAATATATCGTTGGACTGATAGAAAAGACATGTTGGACGCTTGTTCTTCAACAGGAAGAAGGTCTTTTATGGCTGGAGAAAAATTTGAAATAGAACAACTTAATTGTGGCGAAGTAATTTTGAATTATACCCAACCAGTTTCTTGTAAATTAATTGATCAAACAAAAGCTCTTAAATTACCTAATTTTTAGAATTTGAATTATTAAAATATTTCTTTAAGAAAGAATTATTTTACTTTAATTATTATTGGAGATGATATGATAATAGACTTTTTAGGAATTGAAGCTTTAATGAAACGGTTTTTAATTCTTGCGCAAGCTGATCATCTTTCCAGACTAAATATTGTAGGGGAAGACAGATTGGCTGTCTTAACGGAGAAAGAATGAATATACGAAATATTGTTCTTACCAGACTTGAACAGGCAGTTAACGAAAATTCACCAATGCCGTTTCCAGAAGAGATGGATGATGATGTTGAACTAGATATGTTTGGTTTAGATTCATTAGCTTTTATGGGTTTGCTAACGGGAATTGAGAAAGATGTTGGTTACATCCCACGCGCAATTCTGGAAGGCGATCTTTATCCGGAAACTTTTGGCGAACTTGTTTCAGCTTACGAACAAGATTGACAATGATGAAAGCTGCAGACCTCCCATTTGATTATAACATGTGTGAGATACTTGAGAGGAATCTTGAGAACCGCGCAGATAAGACAGCTTTGTTAAGTGATTATGGCACTCGAACTTTTCGCGAGGTTTCTGATGAGGTGAACAAGGTCGGAAATGCACTTGCTAGATTAGGTTTAGGGTTTGGTGAATGCGTGGCAATCCTCAGCCCAGATCGACCAGAATGGGTAAGCACATTCTTCGCCACTGCAAAGATTGGTGGGGTTGCTCTTGGAATGAATACACTTCTTTCTGTTCAAGAATATGACTATATTTTAAAGGATGCACGAGTTCGGGTTCTGGTGGTCTACGAGAAAATGTTAGATTTAGTCAAACCTATTTTGAGCAATCATCATATATTGAAAAAGGTGATAGTTATTGGAGATGATCAAGCAACGAATTATACTACCTTTAATGAGTGGATTCAAGGCGAAGACACCAAGCTTGAAGCTGAACAGACGCATCGCGACGATTTCTGCTCACTCCACTATTCAAGTGGTACAACGGGGATGCCAAAGGGTGTTTTACACGCCCATAAAGATTATCCATTGATCGCGCAGTTATCAGGTGTAGACTTTTTTGGCCTCACTGAAAAAGACCGAACTTTCTCAGTTGCAAAGTTATTTTTCGTTTATGGGATTGGAGGTAATCTAATTTTTCCATGGTATGTTGGTGCAAGTTGTGTTCTCTATGAAGGTTCACCACGCCAGGTAGCTGGGGTGCTCAAAACGATTGAAACATTTAAACCAACGGTTTTCGTTTGTGTTCCCACAGTATATGGTGCCATTATATCTTTACCCAATTTCAATGAACGCTACGATATCAGATCATTAAGATTGTGCATGTCTGCAGGTGAACCTCTTCCTGTGGGTACGTGGGATGGCTGGAAAGATGCTACCGGGATTGAAATTCTTGATACGATCGGATGTACAGAGACGTATCATACGTTTATGGCTAATCGACCAGGAGAGGTTCGCCCGGGCAGTAGTGGTAAACCCATTGGAGGTTATGATGTGCGGCTGGTGAATGATGAAGGTCAGGATGTTCCTGTTGGCAATGTNGGCAATCTGATGGTGCGAGGAGAGNCAACAGCATTGTTTTACTTNCATCAATCAGNAAAAACACGGCATACTTTCCGTGGAGAATGGCTGTTCACGGGCGATCAGTATTTAGTTGATGAGGATGGATATTATTGGCACCAAGGGCGTGCAGATGATATGCTAAAGGTTGGTGGACTTTGGGTGTCGCCNACAGAAATTGAAGCGGTACTGACNACACATAAAGCCGTTGTTGATTGNGCTGTCGTTGGTCANTATGACCANGCTGGGCTTCTTAAACCAAAGGCTTTTGTCTGTTTACAGAATGACATAGAACCTTCTGATGACGTGCTGGGACAACTTCTTAAGGTTTGTGCAAAGACACTTGATGCGCATAAACGTCCAAGGTGGATTGAATTCACTGACGATCTCCCACGCACTGCAACAGGCAAGTTNCAACGTTTCAGNCTNCGAGAGCACTAGTTTATGTCTGAAGAGCTTCGAATAAAAAATAGACCTAAAACGCTTGAGGAAGCCAATGCCGAGATTAAGCGCTTACAAGAAGAACTCGCTANACGCATGAATAANGAGGTGTCTCGTGAACCTATTGCNATTATTGGTATGGGGTGTCGTTATCCAGGGGGTGTGCGCACACCAGANGAATTTTGGCACTTATTGAGCTCAGGNAAGGACATTTTACGTGATATNCCAACTGATCGTTGGGATGTGGAAGCCCATTTTGATCCTGAAGTAACTGTACCAGGGAAAATGTATGTTCGCCAAGGCTATTACTTGGACAATATTGATCAGTTTGATCCTCAGTTTTTTGGTCTNTCCCCTAGAGAAGCAGAAAGCCTTGATCCACAGCAACGTCTGGTTATGGAGGTCAGTTGGGAGACTCTTGAAAATGCNTGCATTGCGCCCTCATCCNTGAAAGGTGGNAAGACCGGNGTTTTTGTTGGCCAATATTGGGATGATTACTCATCACAACGGATATATTCCGCTGATAATCGAGAGATTGATCGCTATGCACANCTTAGTGCNTTGCGTGGTTTAACAGCTGGCAGGATATGTCATATTCTAGACTCCCATGGTCCGGCCATACAGTTAGACACAGCTTGTTCCTCCTCATCACTTGCNGTCCATATGGCTTGTCTATCTTTGAGAATTGGTGAAAGCGATCTAGCTCTAGCAGGNGGTGTTAGCTTGGTACTTGCNCCAGAACATTTGATTGGTATTTGCCAGATGAATGCTCTGTCTCCAGACGGTCGNTGTAAGACCTTTGATGCCAGTGCTGACGGGTTTGGACAAGGTGAGGGCTGTGGCATGATTGNNTTGAAGCGCTTAAGTGATGCTAAAGCGGACGGTGATAACGTGCTTGCAGTTGTTCAAGGTTCCGCTGTCAACCATGACGGACAAGCTCGCACAGTTACNACACCAAGTGGACCTGCCCAGCGTGCCATGTTNAGAGATGCACTTGCCAATGCTAATCTTGAAGCGCATCAGATCGATTTCGTTGAAACCCATGGCACCGGTACACCACTCGGAGATCCTATAGAGGTGAGTGCAATTGCTCGTGTATTATGCCAAGACCGAACNAAGCCACTTTATTTAGGAGCAGTGAAAGGCAATGTTGGACACCTTGATTCTGCTGCGGGTATTGCAGGGCTGATGAAAGTTGTTTTGGCACTAAAGTACNACACAATCCCAATGCATTTAAATTATTCAGAGCCTAANCGGCATATTCCATGGGACGACTGGCCTATAAAAATTCCAATGGAAAATACTGTTTGGGAGGGCGAAGAACGTTNTGCAGGGGTNAGTGCTTTTGGCATGAGTGGTACTAATGTTCACTTAATTATAGGGCAAGCTCCCCAGTCAGAAGCACTTTCTNAGTCACAATCTCCAATCGCTGGACAAGAGCAACTTTTGACACTGTCTGCTCAAGCTCAAGGAGTATTACCCAAACTTGCCAAAAAATATGCAGAGTTTATAAATAATGAAAATGCTCCTCATGGTGTTGACCTCTCTCAGCTTTGCTTTTCAGCNGCCATTGGTCGAACTCATTTCTCTCACAGAGCAGCNTTCCCNGCCAGNAATTTATNGGATCTCTCTCAAGCACTAAATGAATTTGCAGCTGGCACCCCAACTCGTCAAACAGCAAGTGGAGTTGCTGGTCGTCGCGCACCCAAATTNGCATTTTTGTTTACAGGTCAGGGTGCTCAGCATGTTGGAATGGGTAAAGCACTTTACGAAATACANCCAGTTTTTAAGACAATAATGGATCGNTGNGCTAAGCTTTTTGAACCTNATCTTGATNAGCCCCTGCTGAAGGTNATGTGGTCAGGTGATGCTTTAAATCAAACAGCTTATACCCAGCCAGCACTTTTTTCAATTGAGTATTCCCTTGCAAAACTTTTCGAANAATGGGGTGTCGTGCCTGATTTGCTTTTGGGTCATAGCATTGGTGAATACTCGGCAGCATGTATAGCTGGTGTTTTCTCTCTGGAAGATGCCATTCGTTTAGTAGCTGCACGAGGGCGTTTGATGCAATCATTACCCTCAGGTGGAAAAATGGTAAGTGTATCCACTGATGAGGNNACTGTTCGTGCCGCCATNGCNAATAACTCTCTTGTTTCTATTGCTGCAGTAAATTCACCACAAAGTATTGTTCTTTCTGGAGATGGATCCGCAATTGATGTTGTTGTTAGTGGTTTGGAAAGCTTAGGAGTTAAGACAACTTTTTTGAAGGTCAGCCATGCTTTCCATTCNCAGATGATGGATCCGATCCTAGAAGAGTTNAGGGCTGTTGCTCAANGNATTGAATTCAAGCGACCAAAATATATTCTAATNTCCAATATTACAGGAAAGCCTTGGNATGATANGCAACTGTCAGCCGACTACTGGGTAGATCATTTGCGAGGCNCAGTAAGATTTGCTGATGGTATNTCTTATGCGCAATCAAAAAAGTTTAAGACTTTTTTGGAAATTGGTCCTAAGCCTACGCTTCTTGGTTTGGGTCGTGCAAGTGTTCTGCCTGAATTTGGAATGTGGCTACCTAGTTTAAGACCTGGCAACGAGTGGCACACTCTCCTGAGCAGTGTTGGGCAGCTTTATGTATGTGGCGTTGATATTAATTGGCTAGATTTCTTTGCGCAAAATAAGTCGCAAAGCATACAATTACCAAATTATTTGTGGCGCTATCAACGTTGTTGGACTGACTTAGTTTCTACGGGTGGTAATGGTACACGTCTCCACCCGCTTGTCCATCGACGAATTGAGAATGCCAGTAGGAGTGCGATATTTGAGTCGATATTAAGTACAACAAGTCCAGCATATCTTGACGATCATCGAGTATTTGGCAATGTTGTTTTTCCCGCCAGTGCATTTTTTGAGATGGCAATGGTAGTTGCCCGTTTAATTTTTGACCAAGANGAAGTGGCATTGACTAATGTCACAATNGGGCGCACTNTNTTTCTATCTGATGTGCCAATTACTGTGCAGATGATTGCTACACCCAACGGAGATCGTTTTGATTTTGAGATTTGTAGCCGTTCAAGTAAAGACTCTGATAGTGAATGGGTCCAGCACTCAACCGGAATGCTTGAACGNAGGCTCCCAAGTCCAGCGGCCAAAATTTCCATTGACAAAGAGCTCACTCACTACATCCAGACAGTAGATATAGAGGAACTCTCTGCCCGATTTGAGGCACGCGGGCTCGAATATTTTCCACGTTTTAATGCAATCGAAGCTATCTANAAGCCAACTTTAATCTCAGATGACTCATTTGGAACCGCTTTAGCGCGTATTAAACTCCCAGATGAAGCTGTTTTGCCTGGTGACAGTTATCGCCTACATCCTGTGATTACTGATGCAAGTTTCAGGATTGCAGAAGCCATTTTCCCGGATGAAGATGCAGATCAGATTCATCTGCCTTTTGGTATATCAGGTTTTAGCTGTGATCACGCCGCGAGTGAAACGGTCTGGATTAAAGCAACAGCACGTCAGCAAGCCCAAACAAGAGTAGTAAACCTAGAACTTTTTGATGAGACTGGTGAACGAATTGCAACTGTTGAGCAACTAACCTTGCGCTCAGTTCCTGTTTTAAGTCTTAAACGCGCAATGTCCAAGCCATTTGAAACTAGTGATGTTCTAAGCGATTGGCTTTACCACTTGGTATGGGAAAAATCTGACCTGCCTAGTGACTTAGTTAATTCAATGAAAGGAAGCTGGCTTTTTCTTGCAGACGAAGGGGGGGTTACCGATGCACTCGTTCCTTTGATGAAGGCAAAAGGTGAAAAAATAAATGTTGCCAAATCGGCAGATGCTGCTTGCGCATTTCTGAGCTCTGAAGATGCGCAGGGTTTAACTGGAATTCTTCATCTTTGGGCAATGGATGCTGTGGAAGAAAAACCAAATGCTTCGCTTTTTGCAAGTCTAGAGGTTGTACAAGCATTTAATAAATTAGGTGGAACTGCAAAACATTGGTTTGTAACAAAAGGTGCGCAAGCAGTTACCGAAGACGACGCTGTTCTACTTTGGCAAAGCCAGTTTTGGGGCTTTGGGAGAACGTTGCAAGTCGAATTGCCAGAAGCGTTGGGTGGATGTATCGATCTCAATCCAACTTTTGATGAAAAGCTTATTGATCTGGACATGCTTATCACTGAAATTCGTAATAATAGTTCTGAAACAGAGGTAGCATTTCGNAATNATAGCNGGCACGTGGCTCGGCTTGCAAAGCCTNGCNTTTTTGAGGNTCAAAATGTTTCNCTAGAGCTTAAACCTAATGCTTCTTATCTCATNACTGGNGGTATNGGNGCACTTGGNTTNCAGGTTGCACAGTATCTGGCAACTCATGGTGCTTGTCACCTTGTGCTAACTGGTCGTAGTGGCGTATCTACTGATGATCAACGAACCGCCCTNCAAGCTTTGGAGGATGCAGGTGTCAAAATCGAAGTTATNGCTGCAGATNTTGCAAATTCNGAAGANGTTAAACGAGTNCTCGCATCTATGCNAGATCTGCGTGGTATCGTNCATGCTGCAGGTGTTTTGGATGANGCAATGTTAATGCAGCAGAGNCCNGACCGTTTCCAAAAGGTTGCGGGTCCAAAGATTAATGGCGCNTGGCATCTNCANACNCAAACAAAAGACCAAACGATGGATTTCTTTATTCTTTTTTCTTCGGTTGCCAGTTTATTAGGTTCGCCAGGACAATCGAACTATGCTGCTGCAAATGCGTTTATGGATGGTTTGTCTCATCACCGCAAACAGCAAGGNTTAGTCGCAACCTCAATAAACTGGGGNCCNTGGGCAGATGTTGGTATGGCGGCCTCAGATGTGGTTTTNCAGCGTCTGATGAAAGATGGTTGGCAGCCTATGAATGCAAGCCAGGGTTGTGATTTCATCGGNCATCTTTTGACAGCGCGTGATTTACCGCAGGCTGCNGTTCTTCCNATTGATTGGAANCAGTTTGCCGAGAGTATACCTGGAGCAAGTGANTGGAGCACACTCANTAATCTTGTTTCGAAAGAGCGATCAACTGCACTTGTNGGTAATGCAGCAGAGTTGGCTGCTCAGCGTGTGAAAGAGGCGTTGCCAAANCAGCGCACGGACTTGATTAGTTCTTATCTGCTTGAGCGTATTGCCCAAACCTTGCGTGTACCTGCTGCTGATCTCGATGAGTTCGCANAGCTAGGTGATCTTGGTGTTGATTCACTNACATCAGTNGAGATCCAACTGTGGGCTCGTAGNGACCTTGACATTGAACTNTCAGTTGANCAGTTNTTTACTGCACCAAGCATAAGGGACCTCGCAATCACGATTGATCAATTGCTTGGAGGAAAGCGCGATTATTCAGAAAAAGGGGGAAAGATTGTAACTTTGAAACCGGGTCGCTGGGTGATTTGTCCTAAATCCAGGCCAAAGGCAAAGTTTCGCCTTTTCTGCTTTCCATATGCTGGAGGTGGTGCCTCTGCCTTTAAATCATGGAATGAGGTGCTTCCTGAAAATATTGAACTTTGCATTTTTCAAATGCCAGGACGTGAGGAGAGACTTGGCGAGACATTAATAACCGAGATGCCCATATTGGTCGATGCTATGGCAAAAGAAGTAAAAGTTTTTTCTGATATTCCATATGCATTTTTTGGGCATAGTATGGGTGCGATTGTGGCTTACGAAGTTGCGCGCCAACTGATTACAGGGAGCGGTAATCAGATAAAGCATCTTATTCTATCAGCAAGGGCGGCTCCAGATTTGCAAGACAACAGCCATCCGCTTCGTTTTCTTGACGATGAGATTTTCATCGATCGCCTTCATCAAACCTATGGCGCGGTGCCTGAGGCTATTAGGCAAAGTGCAGAGCTTAGGGAGGTTTTCCTTCCTATTCTACGGGCAGATGTTGAATTGCTTGAAAAATACAAAGAAGTCATATCTGAACCTC
>NYVQ01000026.1 GCA_002684695.1 SAR116 cluster bacterium
GCAGCTGTAAGCGTTGTCTTACCATGGTCAACATGCCCTATTGTACCGATATTGGCATGTGGTTTAGAACGATCGAATTTTTCTTTGGACATAATAGCCTCTTTCAATGTCAAAATTAAATTTATTATCTTTTAATTAAATTGATAATTTAAATCAATAAATAATGTTAATTAATGGTGGTGGGGGTAGGATTCGAACCTACGTACGCAATGCGGGCAGATTTACAGTCTGCTGCCTTTAACCACTCGGCCACCCCACCATTCAAAAACTATACTTAATACTATTGTTTCAAATAGCCTGATATGAGATAAACTATATATTTGTCAATAATATTGATCAAATTAGGTGAAAAATATTAATAATAATCTCTAATAATATAAAATGAAACATAACAAAAAGAAATTTCCCCTTAAAAAAAATAATAATAGCAAAACAAGATTCAGCTTTAATAAAACATCAAATTTTAAAATTAAAATTTCAGGTAATCAGAATTTTTTTTTTTATGGGGAAAACACGCACTAGAGGCAGCTTTTGCCAATAAAAATAGGAAAATTATAAATATTTATTGTACTCCCGAGATGAGTATTTGGGTTAATGAAGAACTAAAAAAAAACAAACGTAATATAGAAAAAATAATTGAAACTGATAAGAAATTTTTAGATGAACATGCCTTATCAAGTCCTCATCAAGGCGTAATGACTGAAGTTCAACCATTAATTTGGTTAGGTCTCGAGGAATATATAAAACAAAAAAAAGATAGAATGTGCTTTGTTTTACTTGATCAATTAACAAACCCTCAAAACATTGGCTCTATTCTAAGAACTGCGAGCGCATTTAATGTGGATGGTGTGGTTGCAACAAAAGATAATACACCCTTGGAGAATGGACTAATGGCAAGAGCAGCTGCAGGAGCTATAGAAACCATGCCTCTGATTCGCGTTACAAATCTATCTAGAACGATAGATTACCTCATAAAAAATAATTTTTTTGTTATTGGATTAGAAAAAAATGGAAATGAGAATATTAAAAATTGCATTGATAATTCCCATACTGCTCTAGTTTTAGGATCAGAAAACCAAGGATTAAGAAGACTTACTAAAGAAAAAATTTCCACTTCAGCAAAAATCCCGATTGCTGTTGAAACAGAATCCCTTAATGTATCTAATGCAGCAGCAATTGCACTTTATGTGATTCAAAATTAAAGCTATTGCATGAACGTTTTTGTATGTTAATAAATTAGTAAAACTTAAAAGGGGAAGAAAATAATGAAATTATCAAATAAATTTTTTGTTGCTTTTATAACATCACTTTTGATTAGCATATCATCTGCAGCTTACTCTTTCACTGCTTGTCAGGTGACTGATATTGGTGGAGTTGATGATAAAGGCTTTAACGCAACAGCTTGGAAAGGTGTTCAAGATGCAGTTGCTAAGCATGGTATTGGATCAAAATTATTAGAATCAAAAGCTGAAACTGATTATGTTCCTAACTTGAATTCTTTCGTTGCTGAAGGTTGTAATGTTATTGTATCAGTTGGATTTCTGATGGGTGAAGCTACAGCAAATGCAGCTAAAGAAAACCCGAATAGTAAATTTGCTATTGTGGATTTTGCCTATGACCCAACAATTTCAAATGTATTAGGGTTAATTTACAACACTGATGAAGCTGCTTTTCTTGCAGGCTACTTAGCAGCAGGCGTTTCTAAAACTGGTATTGTAGGAACTTTTGGAGGCATCAATATTCCACCAGTAACTATATTTATGGATGGTTTTGTTGCAGGAGTTAACCACTATAACAAGACAAAAGGAACAAACGTTGCAGTTTTAGGATGGGATCCAGCAGCAAAAGAGGGACTTTTTACAAATAACTTTTCATCATTAGATGATGGTAGAGCATTTGCACAAAACCTCTATGATGAAGGCGCTGATATTGTAATGCCAGTTGCAGGTCCAGTAGGCCTTGGATCAGCAGCATTAGCATCTGAATTAGGAACTGACAGCCTCAAGATTATTGGCGTTGATGTTGATCAATATGTTAAGGACACTAAAAATAAATCAGTTTATTTAACAACTGTTGAAAAAGGCATGGATTCTTCCGTGTTAAATGCAATAGAAGTGGCTAAAAAGAATATTTTTACTGGTGGACTATATGTAGGCACTCTCGCTAATAATGGCGTTAGAATTGCACCTTATCATGACCAAGCATCAGCTGTATCTAACAGCTTAAATAATGAAATTATAAAGTTAAAGTCATCTATTATCAACGGCTTTATCTCTGTTAAAAATTAATTAATATAATATAAGGTGGCCTAAAATTTTTTTAGGCCACTTTTTACTTTTCATATATTAAAATGAAATATCTTTAAACTAATATGGTAAATGTAGAATTAAAAAATATTAGTAAATCCTTTGGACCAGTAAAAGCAAATCAAGATATTAATATTAAAGTTAAAAGTGGTGAAATATTAGGTTTACTTGGTGAAAATGGAGCTGGTAAAAGTACATTAATGAATATTTTATGCGGTTTATATAGACCTGATACCGGTAAAATAATAATCAATAATGATGAAAAAAACTTTAAAAATCCTGGTGATGCTATTGATGCAGGAGTTGGGATGGTTCATCAACATTTTATGTTAGTACCAATATTTACTGTGACTGAAAATGTAGTATTGGGAAATGAAGAAACGGGAAAACTAAACCATTTAAAAATAAATGAATCTGAACAAAAAGTTAGAGAAATAAGTGAGAAATATTCTCTTTTAGTTGAACCAAAAGAGATAACGGAAAGACTTCCTGTAGGAACTCAACAAAGGGTAGAAATTATTAAAGTGCTCTTTCGGTCAGCAGAATTAATAATTTTTGATGAGCCAACCGCAGTTTTAACCCCTCAAGAAGTTAAAGAGTTATTCAATATAATGAATGCACTAAAAAAGAGTGGTAAAGCCATAATTTTTATAACTCATAAACTTCATGAAGTCAGAGAGGTTTGTGACAGTATAAGTATTCTTAGATCAGGAACAATTGTTGGAGATGCTGACCCCAAAAAAGTATCAAATAAAGAGCTTGCCACTTTAATGGTTGGAAGACCTGTAAATTTAAGTTTGGAAAGAAAAAAAAAATAAAACTGGCAAATGCATTCTTAAAGTTAAAGATTTATCAGTTTTGAGTGAAAATCAAGAAATTGCAGTAAATAAAGTTAATTTTGAAGTTAAAGAAGGTGAAATAGTTGGATTAGCAGGAGTTCAAGGTAACGGTCAAACCGAACTTGTAGAAGCAATAACTGGACTTAGGGAAAGTGNNTCTGGNAAAATAGANTTTTTTGAAAGAAGNATGCAATCATTAACTCCACGNAAAATTCATAAATTAGGAGTNAGGCATATTCCTGAAGATCGACAAAAATCTGGAATAATTGGTAATTTTTCTGTTAGTGAAAACAAAATATTAAATGATTATTATCAACCACCATTTTCAAAGAATTATATAATGAGTTGGGAAGATGTAAATATAGTTTCAAAAAAGGTTGTTCAAAATTTTGATATAAGAACACCATCTATCAATACTTTTGCTGAGAATTTGTCTGGTGGGAATCAACAAAAACTTGTTGTAGGTAGAGAACTCTCAAATAATGTAGATTTTTTAATAGCTTCACAGCCTACCAGAGGAATAGATGTTGGTTCAATTGAATATATTCACAAACAACTTATTGAAAC
Source organism: SAR116 cluster bacterium (assembly GCA_002684695.1). Classification (GTDB taxonomy): domain Bacteria; phylum Pseudomonadota; class Alphaproteobacteria; order Puniceispirillales. The sequence continues at coordinate 3,713 of NYVQ01000026.1, forward strand.
GCGAAATAATGGCAAAGGTATACTCCTTATTTCAACAGAATTAGATGAAATACTTACTTTGTCCGATCGAATACTTGTTATGTTTGAAGGGAATGTAATTAAAGAATTTGGATCGAATGCATCTATTGAAGCAATAGGATTGGCAATGGCAGGACAAGTATAGATGTTTGAATTTATTAAAAGTAAAGTAATTTCAGAAAATTTTGATTATGAAGAAATTCTTCTTACTCCAATCTTAGCTACTCTGCTGGCACTAATTATTGGATGTATTTTTCTTTTAGCAACTGGTGAGAGTTTTTCAAATATTTTATTAGCTTTTTCTAATCTTTTCATTGGAGCATTTGGCTCATTGAATGCTATTTCTGAAACTTGTACAGCAGCAACCCCTCTTATTTTAGCTGCATTGGGTATTTCTCTCGCATTTAGAGCTGGCCTTTTTAATATTGGTGCTGAAGGGCAAATTATTATTGGTGGTATAGCAACTGTAATAATTGGTTTTTCGATTGATTTTTTACCAATTTGGTTACATCTCCCACTTGCTCTTTTATTTGGTGCAATTTTTGGTGCTCTTTATGCTGCGATAGCTGGTTGGTTAAAAGCGTCAACTGGTGCACATGAGGTAATTTCAACTATAATGCTAAATCTCATTGCACTAAGACTACTTGATTACTTATTACGACTTCCAATTATTCAAAAGGAAGGAAGAAATGATCCAATATCAAAATCTGTTTTAGATACAGCTCAATTACCACAAATACTATCTTTTGTAGAGCCTCAACTCAGAATACATAGTGGATTTATTATTATGTTATTTGCCGTTTTATTTGTTTATTGGCTATTATTCCATACCACGATAGGCTTTGAATTTAGATCTACAGGGGCAAATCCTAATGCTGCTCAATATGCAGGAATTAAGGCATCCTTAACTATTGTACTAGTTATGGGAATTGCAGGTGCTTTAGCTGGCCTTGCAGGCGCCAATCAAATTACTGGGGTTTTAGGAAGAGCTACGCCTGGATTTTCTGCTAGCATTGGATTTGACGCTATTGCAGTAGCTCTACTAGGTAGATCTCATCCATTTGGAGTTCTATTTGCAGGTTTATTATTTGGAGCACTAGTAGCTGGTGGAAGGTTAATGCAAGTTAAAGCTGGAGTAAGCATTGATTTAATAACAATCATTCAAGCACTTATAATTGTTTTTATTGCTGCACCCCTGCTTGTAAAAAATACTGTGCCATGGGCATTTAAAGCAAAGAAAAAAAGTTAATAATGAAAATTCAAAATCAAAATAGTTTTGGCAACCAACAACAAACACTAATTACTGGCTATCTTCTTGTGATTTTTGGAATATTTATATCTTTTTTCTTTGGATATGGTGTTGAAGGTGATGCCGTTTTTAAATTATCAAGGCCTAGAGATGAATTTGTAATTCCAAATCTTATAGTTCCAGCAAGTAAATATAATTTCCTAATTTCTTTTATATTGGTTTTTATTGGAGCAAGATTGATTTTAAAAAGAATGAGCTCTTTTTCAAGTTTATATCTTGGTTTAGGTTTGTTTTTGTTGATAACATGTTTCCTTGTATGGGCAACTGCTGGAAAGTCTTTTTCACTTACTGGCATGATGCAAGCAACTATAATCAGAGCAACTCCAATTGCCCTTGCTGCTTTGGCTGGAGTTCTATCAGAAAGAGTCGCAATTATAAATATTGGTATTGAAGGTATGCTTTTAGTTGGTGCTTTTTCTGGAGCTGTTTTTGGTTCACTTTTTGGCGGTGTAATAGGATTAATACTTGCCGTTATAACAGGCGGTTTGTTTGGTTTATTGCATGCTGTATTAGTTATTACATACCGCGTTGATCAAATTATTTCCGGTGTTGCAATAAATATCCTCGCCCTAGGACTAACAAGTTTCTTAACGTCTTCTTTTCTAAAATCTAACCCTGAACTCAATGATGCACCAATTTTTAGACCTATTAAAATTCCTTTTCTGAGTGATATCCCTATACTTGGACCAACATTATTTCAGCAAAACTTTTTTGTATATGGGGCAATAATATTAGTTGTAGCTTCAACATACTACCTATTCAAAACTGGAATTGGGTTGCGACTAAGGGCTGTTGGAGAACACCCCAAAGCTGCTGACACATTAGGTGTAAACGTTTTAAAACTTAGATATTTAAATGTAACATTGGCAGGTATGGTGGCTGGGTTTGGAGGAGCATGGTTTACGCTTGGGAGTGTTGGAAGATTTGATGAAGCAATGACTGGAGGAAGAGGTTTTATNGGATTAGCNGCAATGATTTTTGGAAGATGGCATCCTGTGGGTGCACTTATGGCNGCACTNATATTTGGTTTTGCTGANTCNCTTCAACAAAANCTTGCTATTTTAAGAACTCCAATTCCNTCAGAGTTTCTTGCTATGGCTCCNTATATAGCTACTATTGTATTTGTTGCAGGATTAATAGGAANAGCTAGAGCACCAAATGCTATAGGAAAACCATATATTAAGGACTAGTGGCAATGAAAATCAGTGAAAAGATCTACACAGAGATCTACAAGAAGGCTATTACTGTTATGGATAAAGCATATGCTCCTTACTCAAAGTTTAAAGTTGGTGCTGCAATTTTGGACTCAAGTGGAAACTTTCATGTGGGGTGCAATGTTGAAAATGCTGCTTATCCCATAGGAAATTGTGCTGAGGCTTCTGCAATTTCAGCTATGATAGCTTCCGATGGAAAAGAGATTAAAGTAATAGCTGTAACAGGGTATGGGGAGCTTTTGTGTACACCCTGTGGTGGATGCAGACAAAGAATTAGAGAATTTTCAGCTTTAGATATTCCGATAATTGTAGGTAATGAAGTTGAAATAAAAAAAATTTATACACTTGAAGAACTATTGCCATCATCTTTTGGCCCAGAAAACCTTAAATAAGATTACTTTATCGCTATAAATTTAAAAGTGACAAATGATAAATAAGAATTACATTCATCCAAAAAGATTTAAATGGGATATAAATAATAATATTTCTCCAAGTATGCTATCATTTTGGCAAAAAAACGGTTTTTTAATTATAGATAATTTTTATAGTATTGATGAATGTGAAAAACTTAAAAATAGAGCTGAATTATTAGTAAAAAATCACTATCCAGAAAATGAAATTTCTTGTAGTTTAAATAACTATGACATAAAAAATGAAAGTTTTAAGTTTTCAGCTAATAATATAGCTTTTTTTCATGAAGATGATAATTGTAAAGAACTAAAATCTATATCAAAAAATGAAGGAAAAAATATTAAAGAAATTGGACATGCTATACATGATTTAGATCCAATTTTTAGTAACTTTTCAAGAAAAAAGTCTTTAGCTATTTTATTGACCTCATTAGGGATAGAAATGCCCTTACTCGCAAAAAGTACTTATATTTTCACTCATTCTAACTATGATAAATATAGTTATTACAATCAAGATAGCTCAATACTTTATACAGAACCAGAAAGTTGTATTGGTTGTACAATCTCATTAGGAAATGAAACTATTGATACTGGATGTTTATGGACTTTTTCTCAGGGACATTTAGGACCACTAAAAAAAAGATATTTGTACAATAATGAAAATTTTGAAATTCTTAATTTTAATAATTCTGTTTTTCCAGAACCTAACATTGTTCTTCAAAGTTATGTTGGAACATTAATAGTCCAACATGGAAGACTACCTTGTATTTTCAAAATGAAAGATAAAAAATTATCTCAACATTCTTATAAAATTAATATCATAGATGGCAGGACAGAATATTTAAAAAATAATATATTTAATAGAGAACAGAGTTTTAAATTTTCTGGATTTTTTATCTCAAAATAATTTATTTATAGTAATTTTTAATCTCAGGCTTGCGAATAAAAAATATAAAGTTTATATAATAAAAATTAAAATGCCGGTATAGCTCAGTTGGTAGAGCAGTTGATTTGTAATCATCAGGTCCCGAGTTCGAATCTTGGTGCCGGCACCATCAATCTTCTTTTTTGGGACATTGCCCTTCACATTTTATTAAAAGATCGTTTTCGAATATTTGAATTTTAAACAATTTACCTTTATCATCAAAATATTCCCACATACCATTTTTTTTATTTCCTGAAAAATTTCCCATAGAAAATAATCTACCGTTAGCATGAAATGTTTGCCATCTACCTTCTAAAACCCCATCATCGTAATTTCCAATATAAAGAAAGTTACCATCATTACTAAATTCTTGCCAATTACCCTGTTCATTTCCATTATTATAATTGCCTATTCCTTTAAGCTTTCCGTCTTCAAAAAATAACTCAAATATTCCATGTTTAAATCCATTTCTATAATTAATTGTTGATTTAATAGATCCATTTTCATGAAATTCTCTCCACTCATTTTCCCTAAGACCGTCGATATAGTTTCCTTTTTCTTTAATTTGACCACTTTCAAACTTAGAAATCACTGTTCCATTAATAGGATCATCACTTTCCTGATTAAAAGCAAGATTGCCCCTGTAAATGAGAGTTTCTTCCAATATATTTTGTGCAAAACTATTTTTTGAAAATAAAATAGCGAAAATAAAGAATATTAGAAAAAATCTTTTCACGTTATTAATATACCGGTAGATTATAATTTTAATAATTTAAATTAAACAACTTGCAAAACGTATGCCTGTTAAATAATTTCATAAAATAATTCTTATAGACTAAATTTTAAAGGAGGTAAAATTGAGTGCTAACAAAATTATTTTAGATTGTGACCCAGGTCACGATGATGCTTTAGCTATTTTATTAGCTTTATCTTCGCCAAAAGAAATTAACTGTCTTGGCATAACAACTTCTGCTGGAAATGTGCCACTTGAATTGACAACAAAGAATGCTCTAAAAGTACTTGCACTAATTAAAAATAATAAAATAGAAGTTTATAAAGGATGCCCAAAACCATTAGTTGGTGAATTAGTGACTGCTGAGAATGTTCACGGTGAGAGTGGACTTGACACAGGGTCTGGAACATCCCTACCAGAACCTATTTCAAGCTATAATAATAAACATGCTGTAAATTTTATTCTTGATACACTTAAGGAAGCTCCAAATAATGAAATTACATTAGTTGCAACTGGTCCTTTAACAAATTTAGCAGCAGCCTTTTCAATTGATCCACAAACTTTTAGACGTGCCAAAAGAATTGTTTTAATGGGAGGAGCTGGGTTTGAACCTGGAAATATTACACCTGCAGCAGAATTCAATATATACGTAGATCCTTTTGCAGCGAAATCAATATTTCAAAGTGAGTTAGAAATTTTTATGTTTGGATTAGATGTGACACACAAGATGATAATAACGTCATCGAGGTTGAAAGCTATAAAAAATAGCTCTAATATGGTTGGTCCATCAGTTGCTGATTTATTAACTTTCTTTAATGTATATGATACTAAAAAATATGGATGGGATGGAGCTCCTCTTCATGACCCATGCACAATTGCTTGGCTCATATCTCCAGACATTTTTGAAATGAAAAAAATGTCAGTTGAAATTGAAACAAATAATGGACCTGCTTATGGAAGAACTGTTGCAGATTGGTTTAATGTTACTAATAAGAAAAAAAATATCAATGTAGCAATCAATGGAAACTCAGATAAATTTTTTGAACTTATTACAAAGCGGCTTAACTTTTTTGATTAATGAAAATAAAAGATAAATTTGAAGTTTTTGATCTAACGATCAATGCTTATAAAAAGCAAATTAGTAAGTATGGATTTTCTTCTAAAGGAGTTTTTTGGCAAAATAGAGATACACAAAATGCTAGATTTGAAGCATTATCTAAAGGAATTATAAAATCAGATATTAATGGAAGTATTTCTATAACTGACTATGGATGTGGATATGGTGAGTTCTATAATTTTATTAAAAAAAAATCTTTCATGTCTTCAAGTTCATTCATAGGATATGATATTGTTGATACATTTATCCTTGAAGCAAAAGAAAAATTTCCTGAAGTAAAATGGATTTGTTCGGATAAAATTTCTTTGGAAACAGATTACATTTTTATTTCTGGAACATTAAATATGGCTTTTGATTATTCGATAGATGAATGGGAAAATTTTTTAAAAAAACAACTGGAAATATGCTTCAAATATACAAAAAAAGTTTTAGCTTTCAATCTTTTATATTCGTCAAAAAGGAAAATTGAAAATGGACTATACTATACTGAAATACAAAAAATTTTTGATTTCTGTGATAAAAGTTTTGGTAACACAATAATTTCAAAAACTACAGGGGCTAATAAAGACATAACCGTATTTGTTGCAAAATAATCTTCATTCTACCCAAGTGCTATTTCTTTTCCTAAATGTAGGATCATCATTCATAATAGATTTGAATACTTCTGCAACTTTTGAGTGCGCTTCCCTACTCTTTTTCAAATGAGCATCCAATGGAATTACAATGTCGCCATCATTTCTAATATATGGGGTATCATAATCTTTATACCGTCTTAAAAGGCGAAATAAATCTGTAATTAATTCTTTTTCTTTATCTCTTATCATTTATTTTCTCTTTAATGATTATCAGTAAATGTAAATTCCAAACCATGAAGTAAACCAACATAAACATTATTTTTTTTCAATTGCATTTTTATAATTGTATTATCAATTGCAACATCTAAGCCACCTCTATATAATCTAATAATCTTACCTTTAACTGTTTTATCGTTATCAGTACAAACAACTAAAGCTTCCTGTCCAATATTCATTAAATTTCACTTCTTTTAGTTTTCATTAATTGCATGTTTCTTTAAATCATCTAAACTACATATATTAAGTGTTGCAATATTGGTAGAGGAAAGCTTAACGTTTGGCGCTTTTCCTGACTCAAATGCCTGTTGCCATCTTGATGCACAAAGACACCACAAATCTCCTTGAACCAATCCTCTAAAATCAAATTCTGGTCTAGGCGTAGATAAGTCATTTCCAACAGATTTTGAATATTCTAAAAATTCAGTAGTCATCTCAGCACAAACTGTATGAAGCCCCATATCATTTTCATCAGTTTCACAACAACCATTTCTATAGAAGCCAGTCATTGGTTGCAAAGAACAAACCTCTAGTTTACCACCTAATACATTTTTTTGAAAATTACTCGGCTCTTTTCTTGATAATCCATCTGGCATACTTTTGACCTTTCAATAAATCATTTTAATAATTTTTCAGATTCATTTTCAATTAAAATTTGTAAAGTCTTCATAAATTCTTGTTTTTTTAATCCAGGTAATATTTCATTTAATACTGAGACTTTAATAGTCCCTGGCCCAGATAAATTAAATTTATACCAAAACTTTCCAGAATTAAGCGCAATAGGCACTACTGGTATTTTTAAATGATTATATAAAGCAAAAACGCCGGGTAAGTAAGGTTTATTTTCACCTGGCTTAACTCTTGTTCCTTGAGGATAAATAATGATATTATCTCCATCATTAATAGCTTTTTCAGTATCTTTAAGTAATGTTTTTATAGATTGAATATGTTTACCGCGATTGACTGGTATGGCGCCTAATTTCCTAAATAAATAACCTATAATTGGTATTGAAATTAACTCTCTTTTCATAACAATTGATAAAGGTTTGGGTAAATAATTAGCAAGTATTATAGTTTCCCAAATCGACTGATGCTGTATTGCGAAAATGACTTGTTTATTTTTAATTTTACCATCAATTATGTAATCAATTTTAAACAAAAGATATAAAAGTAGGCTAACAGTATATGACCAAATACTTAGAGAAATCCGAATGTATTTTCTGGGAAAGATTAATAAAGGCAATGATAAAACAGCAAAAATAGCTGTAGAGAAATAAAAAAATATAAAAAAGATTATTCTATTTAAAGTTTTCATAATAATTTTGATTATGATACTAAATAGAATTTTAAAATGGAAGATATATATATAAAATTTAAAACAAGGCTATGTAGCCATTTGAACTATTTAATGTCTATAAGAGAAATTAAAACTTATGCTGAAGTTGCAGAATATTGTGAGATACCATCACCAGGAAAAATTCGTAAATTAAATGAATTATTGTTGGAAATTACTAAAGAAGATATCATAGAAAAGAAACCATTAAGAACAGCTCTAATTGTGAGTAAAATTGAAGTTGTTAATGGAGTTCGCATTCCAAACGAAGATTTTTTTAAGCTTTTAAAATGTTATAATATTTATCGTGGTAAAAATGATAAAATTTCTATCATCAATTTTCATAAAAGATTGATTGAAAATTTATTTATTTGATCATTTTCTTTGAATCAAACAATGAATTTTATTTCCTTTTTTAGAAATTTTTATAAGCTTGTTTCCAGAAACTTCGCAAAAATGTTTGAGATCTAAATTCGCTGCAGGATCATCTGCTAGTATTTCAATTATTTCACCTTTTTCAATCTCTTTTAAAGCCCTTTTAGTTTTTAAAACTGGCAAGGGACATTTTAGACCTTTAAAATCAAATACTTTTTTAGGTTTTAAAATTTCATTTTTCATAAAAAAATTTTTCCCGGATTGAGCAAACCCTTGGGATCAAATGAATTTTTGATATTTTTCATAAATTTTATTGAAGAACCTGCTTCTTTTGCTAAAAACTCGGCCTTTCCATAACCTATTCCATGTTCGCCTGTACATGTCCCACCAAGTTCAATTGCCTTTTCAACCATCCATTTATTATGATCTTTAGCCTTTTTTAGCTGATTTGCATCGTCAGGATCAATAAGATATAACAAATGAAAATTTCCATCACCAACATGCCCTACAAGAGGAGCTAACAAATTCATAGAAATAAGTTTTTCTTTTGACTCAATAATACAGTTTGCTAGTTCAGTTATTGGAACACATACATCTGAAGACCATGCTAAGCATCCCGGTTTTAATGATAAGGATGCATAATAGGCATTATGCCTAGCCTTCCATAGGCGGTTTCTTTCTTCAGGTAAATTTTTCCATTCAAACTTAGATCCACCATATTCTTTCATAATATCTTGTATGGTTTTTGTTTGTTCGATAACTTCAGTATCTGAACCATGGAATTCAAAAAAAAGCGTGGGCTTAGGGTTAAATTCATGCAGCTTCGAAAAATTTATACATGCCTGCATTTGAACTTCGTCCAGCAACTCAATCCTAGCAAGTGGAACACCGCTTAAAAGAGAATCGATTACTGAATTAACTGCATTTTCGAGATTATCGAACTGACAAACAGCTGCAGAAATTGTTGGAGGATTACCATATAATTTTAAAGTTATTTCACTAATAATACCTAAAGTACCCTCAGAGCCAACAAATAATCTTGTTAGATCATATCCTGCGGAGCTTTTCCTTGCTCTACCACCTGTTTTGATTATCTCACCATTTGCCATTACTACTGTAAGGCCCATTACATTATTTCTCATAGTACCATACCTGACTGCATTTGTTCCGCTTGCTGAGGTGGCAGCCATCCCGCCAATAGTTGCATCAGCCCCTGGATCAACTGGAAAAAATAGGCCAGTATCTCTTAATTTACCTTCCAGCTCTTTTCGTGTTACTCCTGCTTGAACCTTACAATCCATATCTAACTGGTTTATTTCTAAGATATTTTTCATTTTTGCAAAATCTATGCATATACCACCAGACAATGCCCCTATACCACCCTCCAATGATGTGCCTACCCCAAAAGGCACCATAGGAATACTATTATCAGAGCACAATATTACTATTTCTCTTATTTCCTCTGTGGTTTCTGGAAAAACTACTCCATCAGGTGGGGCTACAGGATGATAAGCTTCGTCTTTGCCATGGCGTTCTAAAATAGTATTATTAGTGGTAAACCTTTTACCAAAAATATTTCTTAATTGATTGAGCACATGATCTAAATTTTTATTTTTTTTGAAAGATATGATAAAACTCCAACATAAATATAAAATTTTACATATAATATGTGATGATATTATTAATTGGAAGTCAGTTTATAAAATTATTTTAATAATTTAAAATGTTCAGCTTTTTACAATGAATATTTGGGGTAAAGTTATTGGTGGAGCGGCAGGTTTTGCCATAGGAGGTCCTATAGGTGCTCTTTTAGGTGCTGTTGCAGGTCATGCTATTGATACTAAAGTACTGCCTTCTTATAAGAATAGTGAAGATAATTATAAGAGTATTGTTTTTACAGCAGGTGTAATAGCACTTTCAGCTAAAATGGCTAAAGCTGACGGAAAAGTTTCCCAAATAGAAATATTAACTTTTAGAAAACTTGTTAACATACCCAAAAATAATATTAGTCAAGTAAGTAAACTTTGGGAACTTGCAAAAGAAACAACAGACGGATACGAGCTTTATGCAAAGCAAATTTACTCTCTTTTTAAATCACAACACTCTATATTAGAGAAAATTATGGACCTACTATTTGAGATAGCAAAATCAGATGGCATAATTAAGCCTGAAGAACATGTATATTTGAAAAATGTCTCGGATGTTTTTGGATTTAATGAAAAAACTTTTAATCAACTTCTTTCTTTACATAAAATAGAGAGTAATCCATTTGAAATTTTAGGAGTAAAAATGTCAGACGATATAAGTGAAATTCGAAAAAAGTGGAAGAAGATGGTTAAAAATAATCATCCTGATTTATTAATTGGTCAAGGTATGCCTATAGAATTTATAGAGTCAGCAAATCAAAAAATAGCAACAATAAATTCTGCTTTTGAAGAAATAAAAAAATTAAAAGACTAAATATTTATGAATTTAATTTAATTGACAACTTCAATTGACAATATAATTAAATTATAGTTTTCTTAAAATGGTAGGTTATTGGATAGTCGCTGAAAAAATCAGAGGAAAGTCCGGGCTCCACAAGACAATGATGCCGGGTAACACCCGGCTAGAATTTATTCTAAGGGAAAGTGCAACAGAAAAAATACCGCCAATAATTGGTAAGGTTGAAATGGTGAGGTAAGAGCTCACCGCAATTATGGCAACATAATTGGCTATGTAAACCCCATCAGGAGCAAAACCATATAGAGGTGAGAGCTTTTAAAGCTGAATGTCTTGATAAATCACCTGGGTAGGTTGCTTGAAATTATTAGTAATAATGATTCCAGATGAATGACTATCGTTAATAGCATTATTAATACAGAACCCGGCTTATAGATAACTTACCATTTATTTTAATAAAAAGAACAAAATATGAACAAATTTTATTTTATTTTTCTAAAATTAATCTATTGACTTTTACATAACAAACCATAAAATCCCATAATTACCCATGTAATCCCATGGAACACAATTTTGGAGGCTGCTGTGGACCTATTTTTGTCCACTTTTGAAACTAAGATAGATAAAAAGGGTAGAATCTCTATACCTGCAAGATATAGGTCTTTACTAGAAAAAAGTAAGGAGGATTTAATTCTTTTTACCACTCCAGAAACAAGTCATATTCAGGGTTGTGGCAATAACTATATTAATCGGTTATGGGAAACCAATCTTGAACTAGATCAAATATCTAATGAAGCATTGTATATACAAGATATAATGTCTGATTCTGTTCACGTGAAGATTGATCCAGATGGAAGAATTTTACTTTCAAATAAACATATAGAGATGGCAAGGCTCAGTGAAAGCGTTTTATTTGCAGGCAGAGGAGAAACCTTCCAGATTTGGAATCCAGAACGATTTATTGAAAAAAAAGAAGAACGTGCAAAAAAAATTATCTTATCTGGGCCTCAATCATTGATGCTAAAAAACCAAAAAAATTACTCTAATGAATAAAGAGCTTAGACATATTCCAGTTTTGTTAAATGAAACTATACAAAATTTAAATCTCATTGATAATGGAACATATGTTGATGCTACTCTGGGCATGGGTGGATATACCGAGAGAATACTTAGTCTATCAAATTGTAAACTCGTTTCCATTGATAGAGACCCACTTGCAATAGAAAATGCTACAGAATTAAAAAAAAGGTTTGGGGAAAGGCTTCATGTTGTAAATGGACTTTTTTCGAATTTAGATCAAATTCTGAAAAAGTTAAGTATTCCAAAAATCAATGGAATAACTTTTGATTTTGGTGTTTCATCACCTCAAATTGATGATCCTACAAGGGGATTTAGTTTTAGATATAATAGTGCACTTGATATGAGAATGGGGAGAAATGAATTTTCCGCAACAGATTTTATAAATGATAGTGATGCAGATTTAATCGAAAAAATTCTACGGGAATATGGAGAGGAGAAACAGGCACGCAGACTCTCAAAAGCGATTTTTAACTCAAAACCAATTCAAACAACAAAAGAATTATCACAAATAGTCTATTCCATCTTAGGAAACCCAAAAAAAGATAAAATAGACCCAGCAACAAGAACTTTCCAGGCTATAAGAATTGCAGTTAATAACGAACTGGAGGAGATTAGATTGGGTCTTGCAACTGCAATAAAGTATTTAGCACCAAAAGGTCGAATTCTTGCTGTTTCTTTTCATTCCCTTGAAGATAGAATAGTTAAAAGATTTTTCACTGAAAACAGCTCTTTAAAAAGAAATATTAATAGGCATTTACCTCCTTCTGAAAATGAAGTGCCAAAACTAAAGGTAGTAACTAAAAAACCTATTTTGCCTAAAGATAGAGAAATAAATGACAATCCAAGATCAAGGTCTGCAAAGCTTAGAGTTGCTGAAAAAGTAACGTCATTGTTGCAATCTGATTCGAGGGCTGCCTAATGTGGAAATTGAGTATTTTATGTAGTTTCATAGCTATTATAACAGGAATTATTCTTAATGTTATTTCAAACTCTATTCAAAATAAACAAGCTCACTTGGTAAAACTTGAAAAACAAATCAATGAGAAAAAGGAAAAATTAAGAATTTTAGAAACAGAATGGGAATACCACACCCATCCAAAAAAGCTTATGGAAATTGCAGAAAATGAACTTGGGATGTCTTCAAGAGAGGTAGATCAAATAGGACAAATAAAAATGTTTAAAATAAGAGGGTCTGCATGGACAATGGGTGGGCTATCGACAGAAAGTCTTTTGAAAACTCATTTTGAAAAATCTAATGGAAAGATGAACTAAATGTGGTCTAATGAAAATTTTATTCTTGCCCCTCTAGAAGTTAAAAGGGCTCGCAAAAGACTTTTCTTTTCTTTTCTATTTATTTTTTCAATTTTTTTCAGCATTTTTTTTCAAGTGCTTTCTTTCCCCTTACAAGAAAAAAATAAGCTTCTATTGGCTAATCAAATTACAAACGGATTAAATAGAGCAAATATTGTTGATAGAAATGGCAGTTTAATGGCAACTTCAATTCCGGCATGGTCTATTTCTGCACACCCCCATGAAGTATTGGAGCCAAGACAATCTGCAATCACCTTACATAAATTGATGCCAGAAAAGAGTCTGGAGTTTTTAACAAAGCAATTGGAGTCGAATAGTAAATATGTTGAAATAGACAGGGTTTCAAGTCCAAGAAGGATTGACTTGATACTTAATTCTGGTGTAACGGGTATTCATTTTTCAAAGACTCAAACAAGATTATATCCCAAGGGCAATCTAGCTTCTCATATATTAGGCAATGTTAATCGAGATGGAATAGGTTTAGCTGGTATCGAGCACGAGATGGATGACAAACTGAAATCTAATCTGAATTCAGTTCAACTGACAATAGATACTAATATACAATATATTCTGGAAACAGAAATCAAAAAACAAATCAAATTTTTTGAGGCAAAATCTGCTGCTGGTATAGTTTTAAATGTTACTAATGGTGAGATTTTAGCAATTAGTTCATACCCAACTTTTGATGTTAACTTTTTTGGTGAGGCATCTTCCAATCAAAAATTCAATAGAGCAACATTTGGAAATTATGATATGGGCTCAACATTTAAATTGATTAATACAGCAATTGCTATTGATAGTGGAAAAGTAAAATTAGAAGAAAAATTTAATACAACGAAACCTTTGAAATTTGGTAGACATAGGATTGATGATTTTAGATATCTAGATAAGCCTGCCAATGTTGCTGAAATTTTAGTTAATTCTTCAAATATAGGTTCAGCACTTATTGCTGAAAGAATTGGACCCGAAACCCAAAAACATTATTTTGATTTACTTGAACTTACAAAAAAACCTGACTTGCCATTATTAGAGGTGTCAAAACCAATTTTTAATAGTAAATGGCCTAGACTAACTTCAATAACTGCTTCATATGGGTATGGAATTGCTGTATCACCAATTCAACTTGCTAGTGCAATTTCATGTATATTTAATGATGGAAAATTTATAACTCCTAAACTAATTAAAAATAAAAATGAAATTATTAAAAAAAGAGTTTTCAGCAAAAAAACATCGCTAACAATGAGAAAACTTGCTAGAGCAGTTGTAACTCATCCAGACGGTTCTGGAAAAAAAGCAAATGCATATGGCTATCTAGTTGGAGGCAAAACTGGGACTGCTGAAATTATTTCTAACTCTGGTGGCTTCAAAAAAAATGCTAACTTAAGTTCATTTATTGGTGCTTTCCCTATAAATGCCCCAAAATTTTTAGTTTTAGTTTTAATTGAAGAACCCAAACCCCAATTCCAAAAACTAAAGCACAATTATACAACAGGAGGTCAAGTTGCTGCACCAGTTGTTAGAAAAATCATTCAGAAAATAGCTCCAATATTAAATGTCCACCCTATTGTCAAAAATTTGCCTAAAATTGAACAAACATTAAAGCTTGATATTCTCTATGATAATTCAAAGGTTAAAAATGCATCTCTCTGATTTCAAAATTCCAGATCTTATATTACCTGAAAATGCTGATGAAATTCCTATTAAATCTATAACATCAGATAGTAGATACTCTACACAAGATTGTATGTTTATAGCAATTAAAGGAAATAATAAAGATGGTCATGATTACATAGATGAAGCAATATCAGGGGGAGCCAGCAACGTATTAGTTGATTATAAATACAAAAAATTAAAAGGGTTTCCAGTTGCTAAAGCAAAAAATGTTCGTAAAGCATTGGCACTAATTTCTTCAATTTACTACAGTAAACAACCCAACACTGTGGCTGCCGTAACAGGAACGAATGGCAAAACTTCTGTATGTAGTTTTTTAAATCAAATATGGAAAATTAATAAATTTAAATCAGCCTCTTTAGGCACCTTAGGTTTAAAATCAAATCCAACATTAAATTCATCTAAAAATATTCAAAATAATTTAACAACGCAAGACCCTGTAACTCTACATAATTGTATTTCTGAACTCAAACTAAAAGGTATTGACCTGCTAGCATTGGAAGCATCCTCTCATGGATTAGAGCAGCATAGGCTTGATGGAGTAAAAATTTCATTGGCATGCTTTACAAATTTATCACACGATCATTTAGATTATCATAAATCAATTGAAAATTATAAAAATCAAAAATTTAGACTTTTCAAGGAGCTCCTTCAAGATGGGGGTACTGCAGTAATAAATATTGATGATAAGTACGGCAAAGAATTATCACACATGATCAAAGGCAGAAATATTAATATTGTAACTTATGGAAAATCAAAAGAAGCAAAATGGAAAATAGATGAAATTTTAGATATAAATGGTTACAAGACATTAGCAGTATCTATTTCTGGAAAAAAATTCGTACTTTCCACTGCTTTAAATAGTAATTTCCAAGTTCTCAACGTTATAGCAGCAGCAGCACTTGCTGTTGCGAGTGGAGTTTCGTTAGACCATGCATTAAATACTTTGCCGAACATTGTGACACCAGATGGTAGAATGCAAGAGCTAATTTCTCTTAAAGGAGCAAAAATTTATATAGATTTCTGTCATACACCAGACGCACTCAAAAATATTTTAGAAGAGAAAAATAATAGCACAGGAAAGGTTTTTTTAGTTATTGGGTGTGGTGGCAATAGAGATACTAAAAAGAGAAAAATGATTGGTAAGATTGCTAGTATGTATAGTTACAAGTCAATTATCACTGATGATAATCCAAGAAATGAAAATCCAAAAAAAATTAGAAGTGAAATTTTAGATGGCGGTTTAAAAAATAAAAATAATTTGATCGAAATACAAGATAGGAAACAAGCTATAAAAAAAGTATTGGAAGAGGCTGAAATTTCTGATGTTGTTATAATCGCAGGCAAGGGTCATGAACAGTTCCAAATATATAATGATAAAAAAATTCCACATAACGATTTTGAATTTTGTAAATCTCTTATTAGTGGGGGGGGATTATAATGCCCATAGATCTCTGGAATTCGATTGAACTTTGCAGTGCTGTTCAAGGGCAATTGAATAATAATAAAAATTGGAATGCTAATAGTATTAGCATTGATTCAAGAGTTATAAAAACTGGTGATGTTTTCTTTGCTATAAAGGGTAACAAAAATGATGGCCATGACTATATAAACAAAGCATTTGAAAATGGCGCCACTGCATGTGTAGTAAATAAGTCATTTAAAGAAATTAATCAAAATCGAAATTTAGTATTTGTAGAGGACACTCTCAAGGCTCTACAGCTTCTAGGCTCTAAACGAAGAGCAATATCAAATCTTAGATTAATTGCGCTTACTGGCAGTGTAGGCAAAACCACAACAAAGGATTTCTTATCATCCATCTTAAATAAAAAATTCAATTGTTATTCAAATGAAGGGAATCTAAATAATAAATTTGGCGTACCGCTATCACTGTCCCGAATTCCTCGAAATACTGAAATTGCTGTTCAAGAAATGGGAATGTCATTTCCAAAAGAAATAAAATTCCTTTCCGATCTAGCAAAACCAGATATTGGCATAATAACATCTATTGGAGGCTCTCACCTTCAAAATTTTAAAAATGTTAAGGAAATTGCATATGCAAAATCTGAAATTTTTAGTGGCATGAAAAAAAATGGGGTTATAATTTTACCTGCTGATTCTGTCCATTTAGATATTTTGAAATCAGAGGCCAAAAACTACGGATTAAGTAATATTTTACTCTTTGGAAAAGCAGATAAAGCTGACTGCAAGATTTTATCAGCTAAAGTAAATTATAATACTATTTCCATTACAATTATGTTTATGGGGAAAAAAGTTGATTATAAAATTTATAGTCATCAATTACATAATGCAAATAACTCAGCAGCTGCAATTTTGGGAGCTATAGTAGCTGGCTTTACGATTGATGAAATTTCTGGAGAGTTCCCAGAATTAATTGGGTCAAAAGGAAGGGGGGGAATATATTACTTGAACCATCCTTCTGGATCGAAAGTTACAATAATTGATGACTCATATAATGCAAGTTTTGAATCAACAGAATCCGCTTTAAGGTCAATCAGAAACTTATCTCTATCACCACCTGTGTTAGTTTTGGGTGACATGCTTGAATTGGGAAAATTTTCATCCTATGAGCATCAAAAATTGATTCCTATAATAGAGGGCATTAAGCCAAGGCTTATAGTTGCCATCGGTAATCAAATGTCTGTAATTAGTAAATATTTGAAATCAAATTTTGAAACTTTTTGCTTTAAGGACGCTAAAGCAGCTAAAAATATTGTTCCTAAGTTAATTAAAAATAATGATCTGATTTTAATTAAAGGATCTAATGGTATGAAGCTAGATTTAATTATCGACGGAATAAATCGTCATTTTGAAACCTTAAGCAACCAAGATTATTTTACTGAAATGGGTAAAAATTATGTTATATGAGTTTCTATATCCATTTTCAGATATATTCCCTTTATTTAATGTTTTTAAATATATATCATTTAGAACTGGTGGTGCAATTCTTACATCTTTAATTATAAGTTTTATTCTTGGACCATACTTAATCAGAACTCTAAAAACTATTCAAAAAGAAGGGCAGCCAATAAGAAAAGATGGTCCTTCTGACCATATTATTAAAAAGAAGGGCACCCCTACTATGGGTGGAATTTTGATACTTTTTGCATCCTTGGGGTCAACTCTTTTATGGATGCAATTTGAGAACCAGTTTGTATGGTCTGTTTTACTTATTATGATTGGATTTGGATCAATCGGAATTATTGATGATTGGCTTAAAATTTCTAAAAATTCATCTTCTGGTTTAGATGGAAAAATAAAAATTATTCTCCAGATTTTAATATCCTACCCTGCGATAATGTCTATTATTCAATATTCACCACTTGAATTGCAAAATGGACTAGCCATCCCATTCTTTAAAGACGTGTTTATTTATTTAGGTTACCTATTTATACCATTTTCAATTCTAGTAGTAGTTGGTTCCTCTAATTCAGTTAATTTAACAGATGGGTTAGATGGGCTGGCAATAGTACCTGTTATGATTGCTGCTTCCTCTTTTGCATTAATTGCTTACCTTGCAGGAAATGTGAATTTTTCTTCATATTTGCAATTAAATTACGTTCCAGGTGTAGGTGAATTATGTATTTTATTAGGAGCTCTTTTGGGAGCAGGATTAGGATTTTTATGGTTTAACGCACCACCAGCAGAAATTTTTATGGGTGATACTGGTTCATTAGCACTAGGTGGTGCTTTGGGCGTTACTAGTGTAGCAACAAGACATGAACTTGTTCTTGTAATTATTGGCGGGATATTTGTTGTTGAAACAATATCTGTAATTTTACAAGTTGGTTATTTTAAGATCACAGGAAAAAGAATTTTTTTAATGGCACCTTTGCACCATCATTTTGAAAAAAGAGGATGGGCTGAATCTACAATTGTAATTAGATTTTGGATAATAGCAGTAATTTTAGCACTTATTGGATTATCAACTTTAAAATTGAGATGATTGATGATGATACCTAAAAAAATGGTTGATAAAAAAATTGGGATCTTGGGTCTAGGAATTTCAGGAAATTCTGCGCTTAAAAGTTTGGAGGCGGGAGGCAGCAAAGTTTTTGCTTTTGACGATAATAATATATCAAATCATATTAGCATAAATTCTTCAAAATGGCCTTGGAAGGAATTGGACCAAATCATTGTATCACCGGGTATTTCTCTGAAACACCCTGTAGTACTAAAAGCAAAAAAATTAAATATTCAAATCAATAATGAAATTGATATTTTCGCAAAATCTGAACCAAAAGCAAAAGTGATTGGGGTTACAGGAACAAATGGCAAATCAACAACATCCGCTCTTTTAGGCCACATGATAAGATTTCATGGGCATAAAGTAGAAGTAGGCGGTAATATTGGAAAGGCAGCCACATCACTAATTGATCCTGGTGTCAAAGGCTATATTGTTTTAGAGTTATCATCTTTTCAGTTAGAAACATGTTCTCAGTTAAAATTAGATGGCGCAATAATTTTAAATATCACTCCAGATCATATAGAATGGCATGGAAGTTTAAAAAATTATTACAATGCAAAGATTAAAATATCTTCTTTTTTAAAGAAAAACGCACCTCTTCTTATATCCAGTAATGATAATCTTTGTATAAAAGCATCAGAAGAATTAAAAAAAATCAATAACGTTTTAAGGCTAGATAAAAATGATAAGAAAAAAAATAATTTATTTGAAAAATCAATTCATCATACAGAAAATATTATAGGCTCGATTAAACTTTTATCATCCTTTGGGATGCCTGAAAAGAAATCATTACTCTCTATAGAAAGCTTTAAAGGTTTACCGCACAGAATGGAAGTGATTTCAAAAAAAGACAAAGTTATGTTTATTAATGATTCTAAAGCAACAAATGCTGAAGCAGCATCTAAAGCTCTTGTTTTTTTTGAAAATATCTTTTGGATTGCTGGAGGTTTAGGAAAATATAACGGTATAAAAGGGGTTTTAGGGCACATCAAAAATGTAAAAAAATGCTATTTGTTTGGTGAAAGCAGATATGACTTCTTTAATGAGCTGAACTCAAAGGTAAATTGTTCAATTTTTGATACAATGGAAGAAGCTTTAAAAGCAGTTTTTAGAGATACTCAAAATACAAAAAAAGAGTCTACAGTTTTATTTTCGCCAGGTGCATCTAGTTTTGATCAATTCAAAAACTTTGAAGATCGGGGAAACAAATTTAAAGAACTAACGTGCCAAATATGGGGTATTTAGATTGAATTTTTTAGATAGAACAGATAGAAGTACCCTAAGTTTATGGTGGTGGACTGTTGACCACAAACTTATTGGTTTGATTTTACTCCTGATCATTGGTGGCGTTATGCTTTTGATGTCAGCCGGTTCTCCAGTTGCAGTATCAAAAGGGTTGGGTGAATATCATTTTCTAAAAAAGCAACTAATCTTTTTATCCATAGCAATTCCATTAATGGTTTTTGTTTCACTTTTAAATGCTAAGGTGATTAAATTACTAAGTTTACTTGTCCTTTTTGTAAGCTTCCTATGTTTAATTTATATAAATTTCAAAGGAATAGAAACAAATGGTGCTTCAAGATGGATAAGATTTTTTGGGCTATCTATTCAACCATCAGAATTTGTTAAACCTTCCTTTGCGGTTATAAATGCGTGGCTATTATCAATTTGGGTAAGTGATGTAAAATCAAAAACATGGTTATATTCAGTTTTATTACTCATAATATTATTGACTATGCTTTTACTACAACCTGATGTTGGTATGAGCTTTATTCTAGCTTCAACTTGGTTATTTCAGCTATATATTGTTGGAATTTCTATTATGTTGGTCTTGGTAACTTTACTAGCAATTTCACTCATTGGTTTTTCGAGTTATTTTTTATTTGAACATGTTCAAAAAAGAGTTGATGGATTCATAGAGGGTGGTGGATTCCAGGTTGGTAAATCTTTAGAAGCTTTCATAAATGGAGGTTTTTTTGGTCAAGGTTTTGGAGAAGGTGATGTAAGTAAAAATTTGCCAGACAGTCATACTGATTTCATTTTTGCTGTGGCAGGAGAAGAACTTGGTTCATTTGGGTGTGGATTAATAATAATCGCCTACTTTCTAATTTTTTTGAGAGGAATGATTATTTCAAGTACTTCAACTAAAATCTTTTTATTCCTTACATGTAGCGCAATAATTTTTCAATTTTGCCTTCAAGCATTAATTCATATGGCATCTACATTAAATTTGATTCCAACAAAAGGGATGACATTGCCTTTTATAAGTTATGGTGGCTCATCATTATTATCAACTTCAATAGCTATGGGGGTTGTATTGGCATTTACAAGAAGCCAATCAAATAAAAATTATGAGTGATTCAGCAATTAATATCGGTTTAGCGTGCGGCGGTTCAGGAGGGCATATTAGTCCGGCATTAACTTTGGCAGATAGTTTAAGAAAAAATAAGTTTAATCCGCATTTTTTTACGGATATAAGGGGCGTTCATTTAATTAATCCTAATTCATGTTCTATAATTTCTTCTGGCTCTCCTTCAGTTAAGGGATTCAAGAAATTTTACAATATAATGAAATTAGTTATCGGTATTTTTCAATCTATATACTATTTAAATAGAAATAAAATTTGTTTAGTAATAGGTTTTGGAGGATACACTTCAGTTCCTACAGTAATTGCCGCAAAAATATTAAAAATTCCCTCAGTTATACATGAACAGAATAAAATACTAGGAAAAGCAAATAGGTTTTGTTTATTGTTATGTGAAAAAATTGCATTGTCATTTGACTTAAAATTTAAATTAAAAAACTCAAAAAAACAAATCCTTACAGGTAATCCAATTTCAAAAGCTTTCGAAAAGGTAGGAGATAAACAATATCTCCCTTTAAGCAGGAAAAGAATAACTTTACTAATTATAGGTGGCAGTCAAGGGGCTAAAATTTTTTCAGAAATTCTACCTAAGACAATAGAACTACTGCCTCAAAAAATAAAAGATAAAATATATATTTATCACCAGTGTAGATATGAAGATAAAGAAAAAATCATAACCTTTTACAAGAAAATAAAAATAAACTATAAAGTAGAATCCTTTTTTGACAGAATTTATAATTATTTTGAAGAAGCTGATCTAATTATTTCTAGGTCTGGGGGTTCAACTATTGCTGAAATAGCTGCTGCTAGAAGACCTTCAATTTTAATACCTTTCCCCTACTCAACAGATAACCATCAAATGGAGAATGCATTAGAGTTTAAATCAAAAAATGCAGCAATTTTAATTGAACAAAAAAAACTTAATGAAAAATATTTATTAAAAACTCTTAATAAACTCCTCATAAAAAAAGATTTGCTATCAAAAATGGCTAAACAAGCTAGATCATTACATATAAAAGACTCATCCCATCAGATTATTGATTTAGTAAAAACGATTATAAATGGAAGGTTAAAATGAGCAATCTTCCATTATCAATAGGCATTATTCATTTCATTGGCATTGGTGGTATAGGAATGTCAGGTATAGCTGAAGTCCTAAAAGAATTAGGATATAAAGTATCAGGCAGTGATATTGCTGAAAACAACAATACTAAAAGACTGATCAAATTAGGTGTAGAGATAGAAATTGGTCATAAAGCTTCCAATATTGATAATGTCAGAATTGTCGTAATTTCTACTGCCATCTCATCAGAAAACGTTGAGCTTATTGAAGCAAAAAATAAAAAAATACCCGTAGTACATAGAGCGGAAATGCTTTGTGAATTAATGAGGTTGAAGTGGTCTATAGCTATTGCTGGAACTCATGGGAAAACAACCACCACATCACTAGTAGCCTCTATTCTGGAGGGAGCTGATTTTGATCCTACGGTAATTAATGGTGGTATAATAAATAATTGGAAAAGTAATGCAAAGCTCGGCAAAGGTGAATGGATGGTTGTTGAAGCAGACGAGAGTGATGGATCATTTTCTAAGCTGACACCCACAGTAGCTGTAATTACAAATATTGACAGTGAACATTTAGATTACCACGGTAATTTTGAAAACTTACAAAAAGCATTTAATGACTTTATTTCTTCAATTCCTTTTTATGGCTTTAAAGTTCTATGCATAGACCACCCAATTGTTCAAAAATTAATTCCTTTAAATAAAGATAGAAGATTACTGACTTATGGATTATCAGCAAACGCCGATGTAAAAGCTACAAATCTGAAATATTTAGATAGTTTGACATCCTTTGATTTAGTTTTATCAGACAAAATTATCAAAAAACCAAATATCTGGAAAAATATTGAACTCCCAATGCAAGGAGAACATAATATATTGAATTGCTTGGCTTCTATTACAGTTGCCATTGAGATGGGCATTGAAGAAAATCAAATTAGAGAAGCCTTGGAAAATTTTAAGGGAATTAAAAGACGTTTTGAAAGCAAGGGTGTCAGTAAATCTGGAATAAAAATAATTGACGACTACGGCCATCATCCTGTTGAAATTAATTATGCCTT
Organism: SAR116 cluster bacterium; assembly: GCA_002684695.1. GTDB lineage: Bacteria > Pseudomonadota > Alphaproteobacteria > Puniceispirillales. Next base: position 26,978 of record NYVQ01000026.1, read on the forward strand.
AAGCTCAGGCCGAATTTTAGCTAAAAAAAATAAATTGATTGCAATTTTTCAACCCCATAGATTTTCCAGGTTAAGGGACTTGTTTAATGATTTTTGCAGTTGTTTTAATAATGCTGATTATGTTTTTATAATAGATGTCTATTCTGCAGGTGAAGAGAAAATTAAGGGCTTCAATAAAGAGACTTTGGCTGCAGGTATAACAGATCATGGACATAATAATGTATCTGTAATCAATAACGAAAATGAAATCTGTCATAAAATTAATAATATAGCAGACTCAGATGATGTGGTCATTTTTCTTGGTGCAGGGAATATTACTAAGTTATCAGATAATATTATTTCAGAGATTAATAATTTAGAGGCTTCACGTGAGTAAAATGCAATATTTTTCTGAAATTAAAGGAGAAATTTTTAAAAATAAATCATTGGCACCCCTCACTTGGTTTAAAGTTGGTGGGCCAGCTGAGTATTTATTTACTCCTGAGGATAAAACTGATCTTATACAATTTATAAAAAAATATCCTAGTCATTTTCCAAAAATGGTTATTGGTGCAGGCTCAAATTTGCTTATCAGAGAAGGAGGCTTATCTGGTGTAGTAATTTCTATGAAAAATTTAAATACAATTAATTTAAATGGAGAAAATATTTATGCAGAAACCGGTGCATTAGATATGTCAATTGCCAGAAAAGCGTCAATGATGGGGCTTTCAGGTTTAGAGTTTTTAATTGGTATACCAGGCACTATTGGTGGCGGTATAAAGATGAATGCTGGATCTTATGGAAGTGAAATAAAAGATATCCTTATTGATGTTGAGGTAATAGATAATTCTGGCTCCGTATTTCATGTATCCCAAAAAGAATTAAAATTAGAGTATAGGAAAAATAACTCCCCCAAAGACTGGATTTTTCTTTCCTGCAACTTAAAAGGTGTAAAATCTCAAACAAGCATTGTTCGGACAAAAATGAAGGAGATTATAAATGATAGAAAAAATAACCAACCTATTAATCAGCTAACTGGAGGATCAACCTTTAAAAATCCTAAAAAATTAAAGTCTTGGAAATTAATTGATGAAGCTGGATGTAGAGGATTAGTTCTAGGGAATGCTAAAGTTTCAGAGAAACATTGTAATTTTTTGATTAATAATGGAAACGCCTTATCGAGTGATATTGAGGATTTAGGTGAGATTGTAAGGAATAGAGTTTTTGATGAAACAGGTATTGGTTTAGAATGGGAAATTGTTCGTGTAGGAAAAAAGGTTCATATAAAAAGGGAAGGCTCATATGAATAAAATAGCACTTCTCAAGGGTGGTAACGGTAGTGAGAAAGATATCTCATTGATGACTGCCGAAGCCTGTAAAAAAGCCTTTAAAGAATTAGGCTTTAAGTTTGTAGAAATTGATATAAAAAATGAATTTATCCAAAATCTAATTTTAGAGGATATTGACACATGTTTTAATGCACTTCATGGCAGTCTAGGTGAAAACGGGTCTATACCAGGACTATTAAATTGCTTAAAAATTCCTTATACTCATTCTGGCGTGCAAGCATCATGTATATCTATTAATAAAAGTCTAACAAAATATATTTTATCAAAACAAGGCATTAAATTTCCAAAAGGATTAGATCTAAATATTGATAAGCATATTGCTCCAATTAATTACAAAGGTAATTATGTTGTTAAACCTAATTATGAGGGCTCAAGTATTGGAATTCAAATAGTTTCAAAAGATTCAAAAGATAAGGTCTTATCCTCACTATGGAAAGATACAAACAGTATCATTGCCGAAGAATATATAGAAGGAAAAGAGTTAACAGTTGGTGTTTTGAATGGAAAATCTCTTTGTGTAACGGAAATTATAGCAGAAGACCATAAATTTTATGACTATAATTCAAAGTACAAAAAAAATGGCTCAAAACACATATTACCTGCCAGCATTCCTGAGTCAATCAAGAAATTAGCTTTTGAATGGTCAGAAAAATCATTTAAATTTTTAAATTGCAGAGGGATTATAAGAGCAGATTTTAGATACAATGAAAAGAATAATGACCTTTTTATGCTCGAAATAAATACTCACCCTGGTATGACACAAACTTCTCTTATACCAGAGCAAGCTGAATTTTGTGGAATTACTTTCAATGACTTAATTAAGATAATTCTAGAGGGTGCAAAATGCGATTAAATCTTCCTTTTAAATTTTTATATATAAACAGAAGTGAACCCTATCATAAACCAAAAAGGATTGTTGGTTTAAGATTATTTATTACTTTTTTCTTTTTAATATCAATTACTCCACTCTGGTTTTTTAATGACAATGGTTATGTGCTTTATTTAAAATCTTATTTTGATAATTCAAATTTTAAAATTTCTAATCTTGATTCAAAAATAAAATTAAAAGAAATCCATTTAATTGGAAGGGAAAACATTTCTAAGGAACTAATAGTTCAAAAACTTGGTCTGAATACCCAAACATCAATGATCAGCATTAATTTAAAATCTCTTAATGAAAAGTTACAAACAATTAAATGGGTAAAAAGCTCAGTCATTGAGAGAAGGTTACCAGATACGATCATAATAAAATTAGAAGAGTATAAACCATTTGCCCTACTTCAGGTGAACGATGGACATATTGTAATTACTTCCGATGGCGAAAGAATTATTAAAGATAATGGAAAATTTGGTTATTTACCAGTTATTAACGGAAATGGCTCTGAAAAACATGCATCAAAAATGCTTAGCATACTTAGTTCGGAACCTTATCTTTTTCATCAAGTTTGGGCAATAAGTTTTATTGGAAAACGTAGATGGGATGTTTCATTGCGAAGCGGTATTAAAATTAAATTGCCTGAACAAAATCCATCGGAAGCTTGGACTAAACTTTCAGAAATCGATCGTTTGGAAGCTATTTTATCTCGTGAATTTGATGTAATAGACATGAGAAAAAGTGATCATTTAGTTTTAACACCATCTTCAAAATATAATCCAGAAAGAAGCACTTAATGTATACTTTTTTTAAGAATAATAAAACAAAAAACCTAATTACAACTATTGATGTTGGATCCTCAAAAATAACTTGTTTAATTGGGGAAAAATCAAAAAGTGAAAATAAATATAAAATAATTGGTAATAGTCAAAATATTTGCAAGGGTTTTAAACAAGGCAATGTAACAGATATATTAGACTTATCAGATAGTATTGGGAATGCAATTTCATCAGCCGAAAAAATGGCTGGAACATCTATAAGCAAGGTAAATGTAGTTCTAAATGGCGGAAAACAGTTTTCTACAAAGTTTAAAGCTGAAACAAAAATTGTGAATGGTGAAATAACTGATAATGAAGTTCAAAAAATTATGAGTAGTTGCATACATGATGCTACCTCTTCTAATTTTAAATTATTACATGCAATACCAATAAGATTTCAGATTGATAATAGTACATCTATTTCTAACCCCAAGGGAATGGTTGGACATTTTCTAAAAGGAGAAGTTAATGTATGTAAAATAAGTGAATCTGTATTAAGCAACATAACAAGAGTAATAGAAAGAAACCATATTGAAGTTGAAAGATTTATTTCTTCTTCATATGCAAATGGTTTTAGTTGTTTAGCTGAAGATGAAAAAAATGTTGGATGTGTTTTAATTGATTTGGGTTCAAGTAGTACAAGTGTTGGTATATTTTGTAATAATAATCTTATATATTCGTTTGACCTTCCAATTGGTGGCTTCAATATAACAAGAGATCTAGCATCTGGTCTAGCAACAACAGTTTTAGAAGCTGAGAGGATTAAAGTTTTACACGCGAATTTATATAACTCATCTTTTTCTTCAAATGAACAAATTAATATTGCAAATGTAGAAGAAAATACACCTAATGCATTTCAAACAGTATCTTTAGACATAATAAATGAGATTATAAAAGCAAGAGTAACAGAAATTTTTGAATTAATTCAAAAACAAATTAATGACACTCCATATCTGCATTTATTAAATTCAAAAGTAGTATTTACTGGAGGAAGTTCACAGATTACTGGATTAGTAGAATTATCTTCAAAATTTTTATCAAAACATACTAGAATAGCAAGCCCCAGAAGAATTGAGGGTCTTCCAGATGCAGCATGTAATGCAAATTTTGCATCAGTTATTGGAGCTTTGCTTTCAATGAATGAACAACCTTTAATTCAAAACAATTTTATAAATTTAAATGAGAATTTGAATTCATTCCAAAAATTTTACAAGTGGATGGCTACAAATGTATAGGAGTTTTAATGATATATTTAAATCATAAAAATAAAAACAGATCACTTAAGAAATCTGAATATAACTTCAACTTAAAACTAAACTTAAATGGAGAAAAAAATGCTTAACATTGCTATACCAAATAACATGCAAGAATTAACCCCTAAAATTACTGTAATAGGAGTTGGTGGAGCTGGTGGAAATGCAGTCAATAATATGATCGAGTCTAACCTTGAAGGTGTTGACTTTGTTGTTGCAAATACTGATGGCCAAGCACTAGCCAATTCAATTGCAAATAGAAAAATTCAACTTGGATTAAATGTAACAAAAGGTTTAGGTGCTGGTTCTATCCCAGATATTGGAAGGTCAGCAGCTGAAGAATCTATTGATGATATTCTAGCAGAATTAAATGATAGTAATATGGTTTTTATTACAGCTGGATTAGGTGGTGGCACGGGAACTGGAGCTGCACCAATAATTGCTAAAGCTGCTAAAGAAAAAGGGATCCTTACTGTTTGTGTAGTCACAAAACCATTTGATTTTGAGGGTTCTCATAGAAAAAGAATTGCTGAAGAAGGTGTTCTAGAAATTCAAAAGTATGCAGATACATTGATTATAATTCCAAATCAGAATCTTTTTAGACTTGCTAATGAAAAAACAGGTTTTGCTGAAGCATTTGGTATAGCTGATAATGTTTTACATAAAGGCGTATGCGGTGTAACAGATTTAATGGTCAAACCAGGCATGATAAACTTAGATTTTGCTGACATAAGAACCGTAATGAGTGAAATGGGTAAAGCTATGATGGGTACAGGAGAAGCCTCAGGGGAAAATAGAGCAATTGAAGCTGCAGATTCTGCTATAAATAACCCTCTTTTAGATGAAACATCAATGAAAGGTGCTAAAGCAATATTAATAAATATTACTGGCGGTAATGATATGACATTATTTGAAGTTGATGAAGCAGCCAATAGAATAAGAAAAGAAATAGATCCAAACGCTAATATAATTTTTGGATCAGCATTAGATAAGAATATTGAAGGGTCTATTAGGGTGTCACTTGTTGCTACTGGTATATCAAAAATAGAGAAATCAAATTCAACTGACAATGAAGTTCATAGTTTATTTAAAGATAATGAAAAATCAAAAGACTTTATAAAAGTAAAAGAAAATCAAATTTATGAAGTAGAAACAAATTCCATATCAAAAAATGATGTAGGATTAAATAACAATGAAACATTTATTGACAAAAAAGAAAATCATGAGAGGAATCTGAAAGAAGAAATTAATAATGCTAAAGAGGAAAATGCTTTTAAATCGATTAATGAAATTGAAATAAAAGAAATAACCTCAGATAGTGACAATTTAGAACTTAAGTTTAGTGATAAATTAGAAACGGCAACTCAAACTGAAACTTTTATTCCTAACAAATCTTCTGAAGTTAACGAAATAGATAATACTGCCGATTTTGGTATAAAATTGGAATCATATACTAAAGATAAAAATATTCCAAAAGATGAAGTGCCAAGTATTATTAATAGAATATCAGGATTTTGGTCAAAAAAGAATGATACTCAAAATAGAAATTATATAAATGAACCTATTTTGAAAAGTGATACAATTGAAGAAACTGTTTTAAAAATTGATACAATTGAAGATTCGTCATCGAAACAGTATCAGTCTACAGATAATAACAACAATTCTGAAGGTAATCAAAACTTTGAAGATCTGAAAATAGATGTAGAGGATCCAGAAGATAAAGTTCTTGAAATTCCAGCTTTTTTAAGAAGGCAAGTGAATTAGTTAAATGTAACAAAAAGTAACCAAATGTCATTTTATACTCACCATAATTTAATATATAAATTAAATAAATAATGGTGAGTATAAATGGTAGATGTATTAAATCCAATTAATTCTAGATTTCAAACAACCTTAAAAAATAATATTCAATTTTCAGGCATAACACTTCATAAAGGAATAATTGCAAATATTACAGTTAAACCATCAGGTGCAGACACAGGGATAACATTTGTCAGAATTGATAAGAACAAAAACAATATAATAAAAGCAGAATACTCAAATGTTTCAAACACACTATTATGCACAAAACTTTCTAATACATATAACAATTCTATATCAACCGTAGAACACCTAATGGCTGCATTTTTAGGTTTTGGTATTGATAATGCTTGCGTTGAAGTTGATGGACCTGAAATACCTATACTAGATGGTTCTTCAGCACCTTTTATCGATTCATTTAAAAGAGTTGGGGTTAAAGCTCTTTCACAAGAAAGAAAAGTCATCAATGTTCTAAAAAAAGTTTCAGTTATTGAACAACACAGATCTATAACAATAGAACCAAATAACGTTCTATCCATCGAAATGGAAATAAATCACGATTGCAA
>NYVQ01000027.1 GCA_002684695.1 SAR116 cluster bacterium
AGACCTGCCTCAACTTTATGGTGGGACGGAATTGTTATAGCAAAAAATATTTCTGACGTAAAAGCCGAAGCTGCATTTAGAGTAGCAATGGAAGGAATGGACACAGAAATGGTGACTGCCAATAATGAAGACGCGGTTTGGTTAATTACTGGCTATAAACCTGGTGCAAGTGCTGCTGGAGCAGCAGCAACAGCTGAAAATGGGGCAGCACCATATCCTTCTGGAAGCAGAATGGGTGTTATGCACTCTGCTCTTGGTAATGGAATTGCAGACTTTTTAACTGGTGCTAAGGATGCAGCTTCAACATTAGCTGATATCGAAGCTGCCTATACTTCTGCGGCGACAGAAAAAGGCCTTATGTAGGTTTAATTAAAGGGAAGAATAATAATTATTCTTCCCTTTAATTTTATACAGCAATGAAAAAAAAGGACTTTTATTTATTTATAGTGCCATCACTTTTAATGATGTTTTTGTTCATTGCTGTTCCACTCGCAATTGTCTTTCAGCAAAGTTTTTATATTACACAAAATGTTTTTGAAGATGTTGAAGTTGAGACTTGTACTCCAGGTTTCTTAAAACAAATATGTGAAACTGAAATTCAAACTAAACCCAAATTGGATGTCAATGGTAACATAATTAACGTAAGTGTTTTTGTTGGGCTTGAAAATTATAAAAATCTTTTACAAATTGAAAAATTTAAAAAATCTTTATATAGTTTTTCGCTTAGTGAAATAGAAAAAATAAATTTTTGGAAAGCTTTTAGATTTACAGTTACATTTTGCTTAATAACTCTGCCACTTGTAATTTCATTAGGTTTGTTAATTGCAATTACTGTTAATAACTTAACACAATCTTTAAAAGGCCCAGTAATATTTATTTCTCTTTTGCCTTTTATAATAACTCCTATAATTGGTGCTTTGGCTATTAGATGGCTTTTTGTAGGAGAAGGTATTTTAACGTCGTTAATTGAATATCTTTTAGAAAGAGATATTGCTTTATTTGCCAGTGCCTGGACACTTGAATTATTAATGNTTATTTACCGAGTNTGGCATGTAGCGCCATTTGCTTTTATCGTTTTTTANGCAGGCCTTCAGACAGTTAATAAAGAAACACTTGAAAGTGCTGTAATTGACGGGGCAAATAGATTTGAGAGATTACGCTATATTGTTATTCCGCATTTAATGCCTCTTATTATTTTTGTTTCACTTATTCATTTAATGGATAGTTATAGGGTTTTTGAGGAGATAGTTGCTTTTTCTTCACAAGCTTATGTAATTTCTTTGCAGTGGTTAACTTATGATTNTTTAACTCCAGACGATACGGGCAATAGATTAATAAATAGGGCATCTACAAGCGCAATGCTTACTATGATTGGAGTTNCAGTAATAATTTTACCATTACTTAAAAGAACTTGGGCAGATTATAGAGAAGGTAATTTATGATTGAAACCAATTCCTTAAAACAGCCCCTATCTTTAAAAATATCATCTTCCATATTTGTAGTACTGTGGTGTGTAATTGCATCATTTCCAATTCTTTGGATAACAGTAATGAGTGTCAAACTTCCTATTGATGCATTTTCATCGAATCCATTAACAGTAATTTTTGGCCCCCTAACGTCAAATGAAAGAAATTATCTTTCTTTTCAAGATTTATTATTCTGTACTTTTGTTTTAACTATNTTNATTAAATTTANAGCNAAGNTCTATAATTTTTATNATAAATTTATAAATTTTAATGANANTNTAAACATTATTTTCTTTTATATTTTTNCTATAATTTTATTTTATTTGGNTTTTAAAAGTTTCAANTATTTTATTCCAGTATTAGATNTTTTANATTTNAANTCACTTGGTTACACATTTGAACATTACCAAACTGTATGGGTNGAACGAGGNTTTTCAATCTATTTTAAAAATTCTGTTATAGTTACATTTGGAGTTGTAATTGTTTCATTAACTTTTGGAACATTAGCTGGATTTGCTTTAGCTAGATCAAACTCTTCTATAGCTTTTTGGATATTAGTTATTGCATTAATATTCAGGGCATTGCCTCATTCAATACTTGTAGCTGGTTACCTTCCCTTCTTCATGAATTCATCAGAAATTCTAAGACCTATTTTAGGTGATTTAGCTCCTACCCTTTTTGGGAAACCAATGGCCGTAATTGCTGTTCTTGTTGCAATCAACCAACCTTTTACAATTTGGTTGATGCGTTCGTTTTTTCAAAATATTCCTTCTGAACTTGATGAGGCGGCNAGAATTGATGGATGCTCACATTTTCAGGCATTTTTGAAAATTATAATGCCAATTATGTGGCCAGGAGTAATAACCACGGGACTATTTAGTTTTATGCTAGGTTACAATGATTATCTTGTAACATCACTACTTTTAGATGCACAAAACCAAACNATGGTTCCTGCCATTAGTGGTCTTTTTAATAGAGATACTTCAACAACAGANCAAGTAGTTGCAGTTGCAGCAGCTGTATCAATTACTGCCCCTTTATTTTTATTAGTACTATTTTTTCAAAAGCAAATAGTAAGNGGCCTAACAGCTGGCGCTGTAAAAGGCTAGAAAGGAAAGAAAATGAAGGGTTCAAGACCAAAACAAAGTGAACTAACTAAAGGAAATGATTTAAGCAAAACTGAAGAAACAANAGGAGTTCTTGAAAATATGGTTGATGGTCTTAATGACCACAGAATCNAAGATATTGGGGAGTTCTTTTCTGATAACTTTAGATGGATGGGCAATTTTGGATGTGGAACCAAAAAAGGTTTACGAGAGTTTCAAAAAAATTGGCAAGAACCTTTTCAATCAGCCTTTTCTGACAAAGTTTGCATTGACGAAGCTCGTTTNTTNATGGGCGAATGGGCTGCAGCTTTTGGAAGGCAGGAAGCCATTCATTCTGGTGAGTTTATGGGAATTAAACCTACTGGGAAGAAAGTTGAAATTAGATATATGGATTTTTGGAAAGTTTCGNAAGGTAAAATTCAAGATAATTGGGTTATGGTGGATTTTCCATCAGTAATGAAACAACTAGGTGTTGATATATTTAATGGAATGGGTTGGGAAAAATTTGACAAAGATTAATGATGAAGTAGGTGAAAAAAAAGATGATTGAGTATTTGAAAAAGAGCAAACCTGAAATAGAGAAAATTGAGGACGACAAAAAAGTTCGAANTTCTGTTGAAGAAATTTTATCAAACATNAAAAAAAATGGAGATAAGGCAATTAGATCTTATTCTGAAAAATTTGATGATTANTCCCCAAAGNNATTTAGGTTANCTGATNATGAAATTAAGGAATGTATTAGCCAAGTTTCACCAAAAGATTTAGATGATATTAAATTTGCACAAGAACAAATTAGAAATTTTGCTGAAATTCAAAAAGAGACCATGAAAGATGTTGAAGTCGAAACTTTGCCTGGAGTAATACTCGGACATAAGAATATTCCAGTTGAATCTGTTGGATGTTATGTCCCAGGCGGGAAATTTCCAATGATAGCATCAGCTCACATGTCTGTTATAACAGCGAGTGTTGCGGGTGTGGAAAGAATTATAGCATCAGCTCCTCCTCAAAATGGAACTCCACATCCTGCTATTGTAACTGCAATGCANTTAGGNGGCGCTAATGAAATTTATTGTTTGGGTGGAATCCAAGCTGTAGGAGCAATGGCATTAGGTACTGAAACAATCAATCCTGCACATATGCTTGTTGGTCCTGGCAATGCTTTTGTAGCAGAAGCNAAAAGACAGCTTTTTGGTAGTGTTGGTATAGACTTATTTGCAGGNCCTACTGAGACCATGGTGATCGCTGACGAGACCGTAGATGCAGAATTATGTGCAACTGATTTATTAGGGCAAGCAGAACATGGCTATAATTCGCCGGCAGTTTTAGTAACTAATTCAAAGAGATTAGCAGAAGAATGCCTATCTGAAATTAATAGGATATTAGAAATTTTGCCAACGGCAGAAACTGCAAAAAAAAGTTGGAATGATTATGGTGAGGTTATCTTATGCNANACTTATGACGAAATGCTTCAAATTTCAAATGAAATAGCNTCTGAACATGTTCAGGTAATGACTGATNGAGATGATTGGTTTCTAGATAATATGAAATCTTATGGTGCTCTCTTTCTTGGTCCTAGAACAAATGTTGCTAATGGAGACAAGGTAATTGGTACAAATCACACANTACCTACAAAAAANGCAGGNAGGTATACTGGAGGNCTTTGGGTGGGTAANTTTTTAAAAACTCATAGTTATCAAAAAATTCTTACTGATGANGCGGCAACAATGATTGGAGAGAAGTGCTCTAGATTATGNATGCTTGANGGNTTTGTTGGACATGCTGAGCANGCAAATGTNCGTGTTCGAAGGTATGGTAAAAAAAATGTTGGGTATGGAAGAGCAGCTGAATANTGAAAANTCCTCTAAAAATTAANAAANTATTAGAACCTTTGAGAANGTCTATGTATGACTTTACAGANATATCTGTCCGTAAAGAATTAGANAAGATCGTTNAAAATGANGCTCTTATACAAATTGGATACCCNATTAATGATACTACTGGACCTGATAACCTTTATAAAATGAGCTATCAAAAACTTAATCATGCATTTCCTGATTTAGAAAGAAGAGATTACATAGTTATATCAGGAACAACTGAAAAAAATCATGANTGGGTGGGGACTTGTGGTATTTATTGTGGTACTTTTATGAACCCTTTTCTTGANATNCCTGCAACTGGTCATTTAGCGCATATGCGGTATCACGAATTTTATAAGTTTGAAGAAAACAAAGTTACAGAAATACAAGCTATTTGGGATATTCCTGAATTGATGATGCAGGCAAATGCTTGGCCAATGGCACCAAGCCTTGGAAGAGANTGGTGCATACCAGGTCCGTCAACTATGGATGGAATTGCTGANATAGANANAGATATTGAGCTAAGTANAAGCTCTCTAGAGCACATAGTCAATATGGCTAATGCAATGAAACGTCATCCTTCTGAAGGTGGNCCTGAATTAATGGAGCTTGAAAAATTTTGGCATCCAAATATGAATTGGTATGGGCCTGCTGGTATAGGTTCAAGTAGAGGAATAGATGGTTTTAGAAATTGGCATCAAATACCATTTCTCAATGCCATGCCAGATAGNGGNAAATTAACNTCATATGANAAACGAGATGGATGGGGTGAAGGTATTTCATATCATTTCTTTGCAGAAAATGAATATGTTGCAGTTACCGGTTGGCCTAATATGAGACAAACACTTACTCATGATGGTTGGATGGGCATAGCACCAGTCAATAAAGTAGTNACATTAAGATCACTAGATTTTTGGCGTTTAGAAAAAGGTAAAATTAGAGAAAATTGGGTGTTAGTNGATATCTTAGATATTTACAATCAAATTAATGTTGATGTTTTAGGAAGAGTTAAAGAATTTAACAAAGCAAAAAAAAGGAGCATTTAATTTGAAATTACCAGTNACTCCATCATTNCGCCTTGATAATAAAAGGGCTATTATAATTGGATCATCTTCAGGCATAGGTCTGGGATGCGCCGTAGCACTAGCTGATGCAGGTGCATCNGTTGTTTTGGCAGCAAGAAGAACTGAGTTATTAAATGANTTAAAAATTGCATTAGAAGGTAAAGGACATAAGGCTGAAACTATTAAACTTGATATAACAAAAATTGATGAGGTTGAGNATATAATAAGNTCTCAAGNTTCATTTGACATAATGGTCAATAGTTCAGGTCTTGCCAGACATACACCTGCAGTTGATACAAATGANGATGACTTTAATAATGTTTTAGACGTTAATCTTAAAGGTGCTTATTTTATAACAAAAGAGATTGCAAAAAAACTTATTGAAGAGAATAAAACTGGTTCATTAATAAACATCTCCTCTCAAATGGCACATGTAGGAGGTATAGATAGAGCAGTTTACAGTGCCTCAAAACATGCAGTTGAAGGTTTTACTAAATCAATGGCCATGGAATTTGGACCTTATGGGGTTCGGATTAATACAATATGCCCAACATTCATTTCAACACCACTAACAGCACCAACCTTNAATGANCCAAATAAAATAAAATGGATTAAAGATAAAATTAAATTAGGAAGAGTAGGTGAAGTTGAAGATATAATGGGTGCAGTAGTTTATCTTGCTTCAGACGCATCATCTCTTGTTACAGGTGCTTCGCTATTAATAGATGGAGGTTGGACGGTTGGCTAATGAGTAAAGATAATATAACCTCAATTGATGTTGCAAAAAAAGCTGGNGTAAGCCAGTCAGCTGTTTCTCGATATTATACACCCGGNGCTAGTCTATCNAAAAAAACTGCGCTTAAGGTTAAACTTGCTTCAGATAAACTTGGCTATAGACCAAATGTTTTAGCAAGATCTTTAATTACAGGAAAATCTAAAATTATAGGTCTCGTNGTTGCTTATCTGGAAAATTACTTTTATCCTGCNGCATTAGAAAAATTATCGAATTNACTTCAATTAGAAGGTTATCATGTCCTTGTTTTCATGGCATCCCAAACAGCTGGAGATATTGATGAAGTTCTNGCAGAAATTCTTGATTATCAAGTAGATGGAATAATTGTAGCTTCTGTTGCCATGTCCTCTAGTTTAGCTACCAGATGTCAAGAAGCTGGAGTTCCTGTTGTATTATTTAACAGAGACCAGGATGATGATAANTTATCTTCTGTCACATCNGATAATTTTGCAGGTGGTCAAAAAGTCGCAGACTTACTTCTTGATTTAGACCATAAAAGAATTTCTTACTTAGCAGGATGGGAAGGTGCTTCAACTCAAAGAGATAGAGAGTATGGTTTTGTCTCAAAGTTACAAGAAAGAGGAGNTAAATTATTCTCGAGAGATATAGGAAATTTTAAATTTGATGAGGCNCAAAAAGCAACATTAAGAATGTTTACTAAAAGAATTATTCCTGATGCATTATTTGTTGCAAATGATCATATGGCNTTTGCTGCTATGGATGTTATTCGGTTTGATCTGAAGTTAAAAATTCCAGAAGATGTTTCCGTTGTAGGTTATGACGATGTGCCTCCTTCATCTTGGCCTTCTTACGATTTAACAACTGTAAAACAAAAAGCAGATAAGTTGGTTGAAGAAGCCGTCAGAGTCCTNGTAGAAAGCATTGAGGAAAAAGACATGGAAACAAAAAAACTNAAAATCGATAGTCCCTTAGTAATNAGAAATTCTACAAAAAAGAGGCTTTAATGAAAGGGTTTGATAAAAAATATAAGGATTTCCCAGATTATATTTTAGGAATTACAAATGAAATTTGGGAGCAAAGGGGTATAGAAAAATTATATGATTATTACTCTAAAGATATTCCTGTCAGGTCTCCTGATGCATTAGTAATTGGCAACCAGAATGTAATTGATGCAACACGCGCAACTCTTAAAGAATTTCCAGATAGAGAATTGCTTGGTGAAGATGTAATATGGTCTGGTTCTCCAGAAGAAGGAATGCTTAGCTCGCATAGAATTTTGTCTACAGCAACACATAATGGTAAAGGTGTTTTNGGGAATGCAACAGGTACAAAACTAGTTTACAGAGTCATTGCTGACTGTCATGCAATAAACAACCAGATCAATGATGAGTGGTTAGTTCGTGATCAAGGTTCAATTGTTAAACAGCTTGGCTGGGAACCAAAACAATATGCAGAAGAACTTATTAAAAAGGAGAAAAAATTAAATTCAATTATAGNACCATTTACAGATAAAATTGATNTTGAAGGTCCTTACAANGGAAATGGGAATGATAATCATTGGGGCATAAACTATGAAAGTGTTTTAAATGATATTATGGGTTTAAAATATTCTTCTATAGAAAATAATTACGATAGAGCGGTTCATACTGAATATGCAGGTGGTATTACTGGTCACTCTTTNAAAGCTGTTAAAAAATTTTGGAGCGATTTAAGAACNGCATTTCCAAACTCAAAATTTCAAATTCATCATAGAATAGGAAGAGAGGATCCTATGTTATCACCTAGAGCTGCAATCCGGTGGAGCTTAAGTGGAAAACATGAAGGTAATGGTATTTTTGGCAAGCCTTCAAATGCTGAAGTATATATTCTAGGAATTTCTCATGTTGAATTTGGACCTTGGGGAATTAGAAAAGAGTATTCCCTTTATGATGAAGTAGCTGTTTGGAAACAAATATTAATAAATTTTACCAATTAAAGAGTATCTTATGACTAAAAAAATATCAATTGATGAAATGAAAACAAGATTAGTTAGGTATGGAGAACTAAAACCTTGCAAGACTGCATTTATAGATGCCCATACTCCAGGATCAAATCAAAAAGAAAATTTTACCATTATAGGTGGTGGAGTTTCAGAAAGCCCTGATCAACATGTTCATATTTCAATACCACATGGTTTTAATATTGGCGCCGCAGGACAACCACCTAAATGCAGAAATTCTCTTCATAGCCACAGAACAGCTGAAGTATTTTTTGTTCTATCTGGAAGATGGAGATTTTTTTGGGGAAGATGGGGAAATGCAGGTGAAGTTGTTTTAGAGAAAGGAGATATAATTAATATACCTACAGGTATATTTAGAGGTTTTGAGAATGTNGGAACNGACTATGGTATGATAATGGCTGTATTGGGTGGCGATGACGCAGGAGGTGGAGTTATATGGGCTCCTCAGGTTATAGAGGATGCAAAAAACCATGGNTTAATTCTTTCAGATCAAGGTAAACTTTATGATACAAAAAAAGGTGAGAAACTTCCTNACAATATTAAACCAATGCCTATTCTCTCTGAAAATGAATTAAAATTATATCCAGAACCTGCAAGCCATAAGATAATTAATAATCACGTTGCTCGTTACTTAGATCTAAAGTCTCTNGCTTATAAAAGCCCTGCAAAAGTTATTGGAGAAACTGGTCAGTTAAGAGATAAACCCGGATTTGAGATCGATTTTATTATAGAAACTTCTAATACTGGTAAAACTTTCTCTGAAAAACCTATAGTTTATATGCCTGTAAAAGGTAATTGGAAAGTTGNTTGGAATAATGAGAGCTTAATAATAAATGCTGGCGATACTCTTACTTTCCCAGAGAATATAGAACATGAAGTTTCAAGCTCTATGACTGGTGAATCAGCTTTATATCGTGTTATTGCAACCGATGATATTGCTGGCCCAACATGGGAAATATAAAATGAAAATTGAAACATCTCATGTAGGCTCTCTCCCAAGAAGTCAAAAAGTAGTTGATTTTATATTTGCGAGAGAAAATGGTGAACAATTTGACCAGGTAGCTTTTGATAACACCATGAAGGAAGCAGTTGCATTAACAGTAAAAAAACAAAAGGAAGCTGGAATTACTATAGTATCAGATGGTGAAACATCAAAGATATCATATGCTACATATGTTAAAGACAGATACAATGGCTTTGATGGAGACAGCCCAAGAAATGCCCCATCAGATTTAAAAATGTTTCCAACATATTTAGAAAGACTTGCTAATGATGGTGGAACGCCAAAATATGCTAGACCTATGTGTGTTGACAAACTATCACCTAAAGACAGCAACGATTTAGATAAGGATATCGAACATCTAACTTCAGCTCTTAAAATAAATGGACTTAAAAGAGGATTTATGAATGCTGCTTCCCCCGGGGTTATTTCTTTGTTTTTACAAAATCAGTATTACTCAAACAGGGAAAGTTACCTTGAAGCACTTTCAAAACTTATGAAAAATGAATACGAAACCATTATTGATTCAGGACTTGATTTACAGATAGATTGTCCTGACCTTGCTTTATCAAGGCATATGCTTTTTGCAGAAATGACTGATGAAGAGTTTTTAAAAGTTGCTAATCTTAATGTTGAAGCACTCAATAATGCTCTTGTAAAAATTCCAAAAGAAAAAATAAGGATACATATTTGTTGGGGGAATTATGAAGGTCCTCACGTTTGCGATATTCCAATGGATAAAATGTTTGATACTTTAATGTCGGTAAAAGCTGGACAAATTTTATTTGAGGCAGCTAATCCCAGACATGCCCACGAGTGGGAAGTCTTTAAAGAAAAAAAGAATTTTATTCCTGATGATCTTATACTAGTTCCCGGAGTTATTGATACAACTACTAATTTTGTAGAACACCCCAATTTAGTCTCACAAAGATTAAGAAATTTTACAAACATTGTTGGGAATGATCGTGTTATTGGAAGTACAGACTGTGGTTTTGGAACATTCGCTGGTTTTGGTACTATTGATCAAGATATTGCATATGAAAAATTGAAATCTCTAAGCAAAGGCGCAGAAAGATTATGAAGTATAGCTATGCAATTACTGCAATACTGAAATAAAAAAATTCAAATTTCATTAATATAAAATTTCTTTAATAACATTCTCATCGTTCATCTCATTTGAGACGGAAGTAGACGAAAGTCGAAGGAACGCATGCAGAGTTATTAATCGTTCAATCCTTTTGGATCGGAAGTAGGCAACGCCGAAGGAACGCGGAAATTATTTATTACTTTCCATAACTAAGCATGAAATCAATCAAGACAATTATGTTTTGATGAATGCAACTTTTTATGGAGTTTATATGTCTAAAATTAATATTTTATTTATAACTGTTTTTTTAAGTACGATATTGTTTTCATTTTTTGCAAAAGCAGATGTCAGCGAGGAAACTGCATATATACTGAATAGTTTTCTATTCTTAGTATGTGGTTTTTTAGTGATGTGGATGGCAGCTGGGTTTTGCATGCTTGAGTCAGGATTAGTTACATCAAAGAGTGTTTCAACAATCGCTGCTAAAAATATTGGGCTTTATTCTATATCTGGAATTATGTTTTGGTTATGTGGATATAATTTAGCTTATGGTATTTCTGAAGGTGGTTTTATTGGAACCTTTACCCCTTGGAGTGATACTAGCGATCTTTCTACAGGTTACTCAGATACATCAGACTGGTTTTTCCAGATGGTTTTCTGTGCTGCTACAATATCCATAGTTTCTGGAACACTAGCTGAAAGAATAAAAATTTGGCCATTTTTTATATTTGCTGCAGTCCTAACTGGTATCATCTACCCTATAGAAATGGGCTGGCAATGGGGTGGTGGATTTTTAGCACAGTTAGGATTCTCTGATTTTGCAGGTTCTACACTAGTTCATAGCGCTGGTGGTGCAGCTGCTCTTGCTGGTGCAATAATTTTAGGTCCACGGCTCAATAGATTTAGAAATGGCCAAGCTGAACCTCTTGAACCTTATGCAGCTTCATCAATTCCTCTAGCAACCTTGGGGACATTTATTTTATGGCTTGGTTGGTTTGGATTTAATGGTGGATCGCAATTGGCAATGGGTTCATTCGATGATGTAAACTCTATTGCAACAATTTTTATGAATACAAACCTTGCGGCTGCTGCAGGTGTTGTTGTTGCAGCATCATTAACAAGATTAGTTTATGGGAAAACTGATGTTGTTCAAATGCTTAACGGTGCTCTTGGTGGATTAGTAGCTATTACAGCTGAACCACTCATGCCCTCACCCCTTATAGCTGTTATAGTTGGTGGTATTGGTGGGGCAATTGTAGTTTTTGGTTCGCAACTATTAATTAGAATGCAGATTGATGATGTTGTAGGAGCAATTCCTGTTCATATGTTTGCAGGAATTTGGGGTACTCTTGCTGTAGTTATATCAAATACTGAAATTTCATTAGGATCTCAAGTTGTAGGTATCCTTGCTGTAAATATCTTTGTATTTGTTTTATCATTTATTATTTGGGTAATCCTAAAAAACACTATGGGTATTAGAATTAGTGAAGAAGCTGAAAAAGAAGGTACTGATAAAGTGGAAATAGGTGTCACAGCATACATGATTAGAGATTGATTATCGTTATAATTAAACTTTTTTTCTAATCATAGAAAGCCTTCAAAAAATAGAAGGCTTTCTTTATGTAAACATAAATTATTTATTGGTAAAACTTGTTTACCCAGATAAAATTATAACGTACTTATCAAAGGTATAAATATAATTAAATATATAAACTTTGATGAAAAAAATACATACTCAGGAAGAATGGATCAATAGAGCAAATGAAGTTTTGCCTGCCGCAGGTTTTGGAAACTTCGAAAATGATATCATTATAAAAAGTGGAAAAGGCAGCAAAGTTTGGGATGAAAACAATAATGAGTATATCGATTATTTAATTGGGTCTGGTCCAATGCTTTTAGGACATGGCCATCCTGAAGTTATGGAAGCGATATTTGAGCAACTTCCGAAGGGCATGACTTTCTTTGCAAATAATGCAAAAGGGATAGAGTTGGCAGAGGAGATATGCAGTGCTGTTAAATGTGCTCAAAAAGTTCGTTATGTGAGTTCTGGTGGTGAAGCTGATATGTATGCAATGAGACTTGCAAGAGCTTATACTGGAAAAGATAAAATACTAAAATTTGAGGGTGGATATCATGGAATGAGTGCTGAAGCTCAAATGAGCTTATCTCCTTCAAATTCTGTAAACTTTCCACAACCTGTCCCAGATAGCGCAGGAATACCGCAAAATGTTGAGAATGATGTCTTAGTAGCACCCTTCAATGATTTGAGTTTTATTGAATCAATAGTTAAAGAATATAAGGATGAAATTGCAGGAATAATCGTTGAACCACTCCANAGAATAATTCCTCCAATNCCTGGTTTTCTTGAAGGATTAAGNAAAATATGTACTGACAACCATATCATTCTAATCTTTGATGAAATTGTTACTGGTTTTAGATTGTCTTATGGTGGCGCTCAGGAAAAATATAATGTTACTCCAGATTTATGCTCACTTGGAAAAATAATTGGTGGTGGTTTCCCATTAGCAGCTGTTGCTGGATCAAATGAAATTATGTCNCACTTTGATCAATCAATTGTTGGAAAAGACAAGTGGCTTATGCAAGTAGGGACTTTATCTGGGAACCCTATTGCCTCTGCTGCTGGGTTGAAAACAATGGAAGTCCTTAGAAGGGAAGGAATGTTTGATAAGCTCGTAAATTGTGGAAAAGAAATTATGAGTTGTATGTCTGAAAATCTAAAAAAAGCAAGTGTCCCTCATAGAATTGTAGGAGACCCAACATTATTTGATGTTTTATTCACTGCAGAAGAAATTAATAATTATAGAGANGTAAAAAAAGCAGATTTAAAACTTAATGCACTTTTCAATAAAGGCCTNAGAAAAAGAAAAATTTTTAAAGCTTCTGCTAAATTATATCCTAGTCTAGCAATAACAGATGAGGATCTTTACAATACCAAAGAAGCTATTCATGATGCAGTCCTAAATTTAGTTTAACTATCAAGTCCTGNAGAACCGTAAAGCCATTCAATATTATCATACCATTCATCTTGTGATTTAGATTTCATTATCTTATTTCTCAATAAAGCATGTGCACCATCAGGATGATAGACATGCTTACCTATTTCCCTAGAATGTAATTGCACTCGTGCAGTTCTTAAGTTCCTTATATTTTGATAGTTTATTAAGGAATTTTCAATATTATCTAACCCATTTTTAAATTGCTCTGATAAACAAACAGCATCTTCAATAGCCATACAAGCCCCTTGAGCTAAATACTGAAGCATAGGATGTGCAGCATCACCTAATAAACTAACTCTTCGGTCAACCCAATTTGTAATTGGGTCACGATCACATAAAACCCAGAGTTTCCAATCTTTACCTCTTTCAATTATTTGTCTTGCTGTTTGATTAATATGCTCAAAACCTTTTCTTACAACATCTTTAGAAACTAATTTACCAGCTACTGGTTCAGGTGCGTCATTGTGGTAAGTAACAACCAGATTAAAAGAATTTCCACCATGAAGAGGGTAATGTACTATATGGCATTTAGGTCCAGCCCAAAGTGTTGCGGCATTCCATCTNAGTTCTTCCGGCATCTCTGCATAAGGAATTACTGAACGATAGGTTGTATGACCAGATACCTTAGGGGGTCCATCACCTACTAACTGATTCCTAATCTTTGACCATAATCCTTCTGCACCAATAAGAGCTAAACCATTAACTAGAGTGCCGTCATCAAGATTAGCGGAAACTATTTCATCTTTTTGTTTATACCCTATTACATTTGCATTGGTCTGAAGTTCTATAAAAGAGTTCTCAACACATGCTTTTAAAAAAACACCATGTAAATCACCTCTATGAACAACTGCATATGGATTTTTAAATCTTTCTCTGAACCTTTCTCCAAGCGAGATCCGCGTAATTTCATCCCCTTTTATTGCATCCATTAAAATTANGTCATCAATGTAAACAGATAGTTGCCTAGCCTGATCACCTACCCCAAGGTAGTCAAAACCATGAAATGCGTTAGGTCCTAGCTGAATGCCTGCACCAATCTCACCTAGTTTTGATGATTTTTCTAAAACAATTGATTTAATTCCGTGCTGGGCTAAACCGAGAGCTGTAGCAAGCCCACCAATACCTCCTCCAACGATTATAAATCTATTTTCTTTTTTTAAAGTCATGTTAANACTTTTCGTAATCNGGTTGCTTGGATGGATGCGCTTCTTGAAATGCATCTAATTGGCAACAATTATTATAAATTGATNTCAATTTAGGCATATCTGACAAATCAATATTAAATCTTTGTGCAGAAAATATTTGTGGAACTAAACATAAATCAGCAATTGTTGGCTGATCCCCAAAACAAAAATCAAAGTNTTTACTTTTTTTTATAATTTCCTCACACTCCTTTAGACCTCCACCAAGCCATCGCTTTAACCAATTACTTACTTTTTTATCATCCTGATTGAATTCATCTTTGATATAATTTTGAACTCTGAGGTTTTGCAATGGNTGTATTTCACATGCAATACTTTGAGCAAAAGCTCTGACCTGTGCTCTTAAGTTAATGTCTTTTGGTAAAAGGTTNGGCATTGGGTATTTATCATCCAACCATTCAATTATTGCTAAAGATTGAGACAAAATAAAACCATTGTCTTCTATTGAAGGCAACAAAGATTGGGGGTTTATTTTTTTGAACTCANGACTATTTTGTTGCCCTCCATCTTTTCTCAAATGAATGGGTATAAATTCATATTCTATATTTTTTAAATTAAATGCAATTCTACATCTATAAGCTGCAGAACTTCTAAAGTAGCCATAAAATTTAATCATTAATTATTCCTAAGGTTTTTAAATTAAAGAAACCTTTCCTCAAAATATCCAAGCTTCTCCTGAAGAGGCTTGTCATGGATATGAATTAAATATGCATCCTCTTCAATATTGTGTTCAATTTTTGCAAATACTGGTGCTGTGAATGTATCTTTTTTATNCCAANTGATGACTTCGNCATTAATTTTAGNTGTTCCTTTTCCTCTAATAATGTGGAANGCAGANGANATAGATAGAATACTCTGATTTACCACAGAACCTTTTTTTATTTTTAGTCCAGTAAAGCCCATTGTTGGAAGAACACTTTGGCCATTTTCTGGATTTACATAATCCACNGAAACAATTTTTTCATTAGTATTTTCTGAGAGTTTATTTAAAACTTCTTCTGTTTTCTTCCAAGGAAATCGCATCATTGGGTATTTGATAGATGATCTTTTNCCTTTATTAACAGGGACTAGACCTGAAGACAAATATTCTAATTGACTTGAATCAGGTTTNTTCTTTGGTGTTTGTAAATCAGTTTCTTCAGAATACGAGCCTTCTAAATATACAAATAAAGGTAAATCTAGAGCATCAAGCCATATTACAGGCTTATCACCTTCATGACCATGATCGTGCCATTCTCCACCTGGTGTTAAAACTAAGTCTCCCTCTTCCATAGGAAGTTTTTCACCATCTACAACCGTATATCCACCTTCACCCTCAATAATAACTCTTGCTGCTGATGGTGTATGCCTATGAGCTGGAGCACTCTCACCTGGTAAAAGAAGTTGCATTCCCAAATAAATGGTTGAAGTAGCCTGCATAGCTCCTACACCACGACCAGGATCAGATAACACNAGCACTCTCCTTTCNGCCTTTTCAACAGGTGTNAACTCACCTGCTCTTAAGAGTAATTCTTTGATTTGATTATAATCCCAAAAACCTGATTTAGTGACTGGATTAGGNATGTTGTGAGGCAGTACATTTCTCATCATGGGCCAAAGTGGAGCAACACCAGCTTTGTTTAATTTTTCGATATATTCTTTTGGTAAATCTTCAATAGTGCCTAANTTTGAATCCATCAGTTTTTATCTCCAAATATTTTTATTGGTTAATAATATATAATTATAAGTCTTTAAAAAGTAATAATTCAACTAAAAGCTATAAAGACAAGACCAACCGAAACAGCTAAAGCTGCAACAATTCTCAAACCCCAAGGTCTTTCTTTAAAAATTATTAATCCAATCATAGAGCCGAATATTACTGATGTTTCTCTCAATGANGAAACAATTCCCAAAGGAGTATANACCTTAACAGAAATAATTATAGCGTANGCTAAACACGATAGTGAGCCTCCTATTNNNCCGTNTATAAANGTATTCCTATCTAGAGAATAGTCAGTTCCTTTAGCAATTTTCCAAAAAATAAACATGCCTACTATCCCCTCTAAAATAAATAGCCAACCAATATAACCAAGTGCTGAATTTCCTTCCCTTGCTCCAATTCCATCTAATAATGAGTAAGCAGCGATACAAAAACCAGCCAACAAAGCAAAATTTAGTGCTTTATAAGAAAGTGAATGAAATAAACTGTACATAGACAAAATAATTATTCCAGCACATATAAAAATAATACCCATAAGGCCATTGCCCAGAGGAAGTTCACCTATGAATAAGAATGCTCCAAGAGTTACAATCAATGGAGCAACTCCACGCATTAAAGGATATACAAAGCTTAAGTCACCCCACTTGTAGCTTTGATATAAAAAATANAAATAAAATGTATGGACAACAGTTGATACAATTAGGTAAGGCCAAGCGGCTAAACTAGGTGTTGATGCAAATAAAAGTAAAATAATTCCAAAAATAAAGTGAGCAAAACTTATCAAAAAAACAATATAAGCTTTTTTATGATTATTTTTTACAAGAGAGTTCCACAATGCATGGAAAAATGCAGCACATAGAACCAAAAAAAAGGAATTTAATGTGATCATAAATTATTTTTTTAAATATAACTTTTAATAGGTCGATAGTAGTTCTTGAGCAACCCATTTATTAAAATGGTGCGTAGGGTTATCCATGATTGGAGAAAAGTTACCTCCGTTGAAAATTGGAGATTGCCTTCCATCTTGCATACCTTCAATAATACTTAAATCCTCTGACTGAATACTATGCCATTGTTTATAGTTTTGCTCTCTTAACGATTGAAATTTAGAGGAATAAGCCGCCTCTTCACCAACATAATATATATCCATATGCTCCTTTGTAAAATTATGGCTAATGGGCTCTAACCAATAAACATAGTAGTGATCTCTGTGGATGCCTAACATAACATTAGGGAATAAAGCCACATATTCAGCAATCTTTTCATTTTCTTTTGGCCAATTTGGAAAGTTCGGAAAAGTTTCACCACCTTCAAATCTGGGATTGTAAACAAGTGTGCCTTGCCCCGCAAATCGATTAGGTAAACCTTGAATGTGATAATGATCTTCAAGTTTGGAATATGAATTTAAACCAGGATGAACCCAAGGCAGATGATAACTCTCACAATAATTTTCAATTGCAAACTTCCAATTGCATTTAGCTTCTAATAAAAAATATCCACTGTCTCCAGCATGCACGATAAGGGATTGATCTTCTTCTGGCCAAAACTTTGACCATCTTTGATTTAAAGGATTAATGTATTCTTCAAATGGAATTTGATTGTTGGAAATATTTACAAAAATCATATCCAACCATATATGAGATCTTACCTCGTGAAGGTTACTATTGCTTTTATCAAATCCTTCTGCATCATTTTTATCCATACCACCTAAGTGAGGTGTAGAAATTAATTTCCCATTTAAGTCATAAGCCCATGAATGATAAGGACATCTTAGAGCATTTTTAATACGGCAAGGCTCTTGAAGTAATTTATAACCCCTATGACTACAAACATTATGGAATACTCTTATCTTATTGAATTTATCTCTTAAAATAATTAGAGGTATTCCAAGCAAGTTAAAAGGAGTGGCGTCTCCAATATTTTTTAGGGAGCTGGCAACACCAATTACAACCCACTTATCTTCAAATAAATATTTTCTCTCGTATTTAGTATAGTCGCCTCCTAAGTAACATTCGTTAGGAAGACCGTGAGCTTTTTCTATTGAATTACAGACTACATCAAGTTTTTCAACAGATACATAATTGCTTAGCTTTTCCATTTCACACCCAATTAAAAATCAGTTTTAACCCCACCTTCAGATTTTCTTTTCTCAACAAAAGAACTCAACTCCTCCTTTACAGAAATATCCATTTCAGGAGGCTCAAACTCTTTTAATATTTTTTTCCAAACTTTGTTTGCTCTTTGGTGCGTCCACTCAGAACCATCTTGTTCCCAAGCTTCGTAATTCCTCCAGTCTGACAGAAATGGTGAATAGAACGCATTAGTATATCTTTCTTGAGTATGGTCACATCCAAAAAAATGTCCATTAGGTCCAACATCTTTAATTGCTTCAACTGCTAGGGATTCTTGTCCAACATCTGAAATCTTGGGATCAAAGTATTTTTGAAATTGTTGCAGAACCTCACAATCCATTATAAATTTTTCATAACTAGCGATTAGTCCACCTTCTAACCACCCAGCAGAATGGTATACAACATTGATACCGCTTGTACTTGCAGCCCACATACTATTTAAACTTTCCCACATAGCCTGACCATCTGGCGCATTTGCTGCACATGCATTAGAGGCCCTGATCGGTAAACCATAGTATCTTGCCATCTGACCACTCATTTGAGTTGCCCTTATATATTCAGGAGTCCCAAATGCAGGAGCACCACTTTTCATATCAACATTTGATGTAAACGTACCAAAAACGCATGGGGTGCCTGGGTTAATATATTGTAACAAAGCAATTGCTGCCAACCCTTCTGCTACTGATTGAACTACAGCTCCTGCCATAGTCACAGGAGCCATAGCNCCTGCTAGAGTAAATGGTGTAACAATAACTGGTTGGCCTCTTCTTGCAAAACGCATTGCACCATCTAGCATTGGTTGATCGTGCTTCAAAGGAGATGAAGAATTAATATTGGTATACAATCTTGGTCTTGAAAAAAACTCTTTTTCAGAAAGTCCTGAAGCTATTTTGGCCATTTCAAGTGCATCCTCAACTCTTTGACTTCCTAATGAATAAGCATGGCAAACCTTATCAGTTAAAGTTAATTTTTCATAAAGACAGTCTAAGTGTCTAATTGATGCGTGAATATCTACAGGCTCAACTGGATAACCTCCTGCTAAATGAATACAATTAAAATACTGAGTAAATTTCATTAAATCTTTGAAACTTTCAAAATCACCAACTCTTCTTCCTCTATCAAGATCCATTACATTTGGAGGAGATGAAACATTAACAAAAGCCATATTTCTGCCACCAATTTTTACTAATTTTTCTGGGTTTCTTGGTATAATTTCAAATTCAGTAGGTGCTTTAGAGATCATTTCTCTAACCCAATGTCTATCCATTATAACATTGCCTGATTCTTGATCTACTTTACATCCAGCTTCATTTAAAATACTTTTTGCCTCTTCATTGAGAAACTGAATACCTATCTCCTCAATAACTTGCATTGCAGAATTATCAATTGCTTGAATACCATCATGATTTAAAGGTTCTATAAAATTATCTGTATTATACGGAATAGACCAATCTAACTGATCAATAGATTTTTTTGTTTGCCTCGATGACTTTCTGGATCTTCCACCAGATCGTCTTGCTGATTTAGCTTCCATTTCTATTCCCTTAAAAAAATGAATATTTTTTTGCTATATTACTGTTTACAAATTCCTCAAGTATTAAAGAAGAAAAATTTATATCATTTTCCATTGGACGATCGTCATTAACTTTGTCAATAGAATTTCTTATATTTTTCCAAATAGCTTTTGAAATTTGTGATATTTTTTTTGATTTTAATACATCCCCATATCTCATATCTAAAGCTTGACAGGCTACAAGACATTCCATACCAGAAATAAGTTTAATTAATTGTGATTGCTTTATTAATTTCTTAGCAGATGATGGCGTCATTGCAGACATATCTTCTACAGAATCTGAAACTGGCGCAACATCAAAATTTATTGGCAAAGCCAAGTGTCTTATATCCGCTAAAATAGATGCAGCAGTTTTTTGTGTGGGGGTAAAACCAGTGGACTTGCCTCCTACTGGTGACAAATAGCTATTCAAACCAGAAATCTTACTTTCCATTAGTCTCTGCATTCTCTGCACTGAGGCATTAGAAATCATGGCATTTGAAAGCGTAATACTTTCTATTGAATGAGATAATGCTGGGTTATGAAAATTTGGTGTTGAATGGAGTTTATCTTTACCCAAAACTATAGGGCTATCAGAAATGCTATTTAATTCATTTTCCCAATAAGAAATTGATTGTTTAATATTTGTAATTGCAAGTCCATGGCAAACTGAAATTGTTCTAAACGATAATGGGTCTTGAATTCGTCTTGGCGTAACTTTTAGTTTACTTAAAATATTATTAAACCACTTTGCACATTCTCTCTGATTAGGGGATAGTCTAAGACGGTTTATCTTAGGAGAAAATATATTAATATTAGCTTGAAATGCTTCAATTGATAAAAGAGAAGAAAACTGCAACATCATTAGAGAAATCATGGACTGGTTTAAAGCTTGCGCAGACAAAGCCAAAGATAAACAGGAATGATTTATTAAAACCATTGCATCTTTTCCATCTAATTGTGGCGGCTCAAGTTCTAAGGTTTTTAAGAGAGTTTTTGAATTTTTAATTTTATTATTTTGCCAAACCTTACCTTGTCCGATTAATGATAAACCAAAAGTTGCATTTTGAGTTAAATCCCCTGATCCAATAGACCCGTACTCTGGAATTGCTGGATCAATCTTCTCTTCAAGACATCTAAATAAGTATTTAAATAAAGCAGGTGAAATTCCTGTTTTGCCTCTAGAAATTTGAATGCATCTAGCAAAAAGTGTTATTAAACCGATATTCTGGTAAAGATAATTTCCGGTGCTTACAGCCCTGCCTTTTATTACGTAATCTTGAAAGTTCGCTACTTCGTTATTTTGTAATTTATAATTTAAGTTTCCTCCAAGGCCTGTGTTAAGACCATAAACAGGGTTTAAGGAGTTTGAATTATTTTTAATAATTTCAAATTCATTATTAATATTTTTTAGAACATCTTCACTGACAGAAAAACTAAGTTTATTATTTGTAATTAAATTTAATTTTATAAAAAAATCATTTAAGCTTATTCTTTCATTACTAAATTTATATTTCATCAAGCAAACCTTAGTTTCTGCCCAACTCCAATTTCTTTTGCTTTAGATAGTATTTTATATCCTAAAGCAATATCTGATAGGGATAACCCTCTATGCCAAAATAAAATTGTTTCATCGCTGTTGGCACGTCCCTTTTTTTCTCCACAAACAATCTGACCTAGTTCTGCATGAAGTGTTTCATGAGTTATTATGCCTTTATCAATATGTTCACGCAAAGCTCCAAAAATACCCTTAGCCTGCCCCCAATCATCCATAATAAATTTATCTATAATATTTGGTAATGATAATTCTAGTGCTGACATTGTGCCATATGGAATAAGCAACGCACCTTTTTTAATCCATTTCGTTTTAAGCAAAGGTTCTGGTTTGGAAAGCCTGGATGCTTCCACTATAATATCTGCTCCTGAAATACAACTTTCCCAATCTTCTGAAACAGTAATATTTCTATTCAAGTCATCCCTTAGCTTCTTGGCAAAGTTATCTCTACTTTCCTTTCTTTTTGAGTGAATTCTAACTTCTTCAAAGTCGAATAAATGACATAAAAGTCTTATATTCCAGTATGCTGTACCTCTGGCACCAATATGAGCTAAAATTTTTGGATTTTTAATTGATAAATATTTAGCCCCAATAGCCGTAACTGCTCCTGTCCTCATATCAGTAATACCAGTTGCATCCACAATAGCTTTTGGCGCTCCATTTCTAGGGTTAAATAAAGTTAAAACGCCGTATTCTGAAGGTCTATTTTCTAAATAATTATTTACAAAATCTCCAACAACTTTAGTTCCTGCACTATCAATTTTACCACCAATCCAGCCTCTTAAAACATTAAAATGTCCTTCCACACCTGCTCTTGGTCTTATATGAGTTCTAGGTTCAATTTCAGTTTCACCTTTGCCTTGCATAGCAAGACTTCCTTCAATAGCAGTTAAAATTTCATTGTTAGTAAGTGCTAACTTTTCAACGTCAAATTTATTCAAATAGTCTATATAGACTTCAGGTATCATGAAGATTTCCCTTCAAGTCCGTCAGATGCTTTTCCTGAAGCTCCAGGAATACGCATTTCAAATACATCTGTTACAGAAGTATAGTCATAATAACCTAGTCTGGCTAAAGGTCTAATTTTAGAAATATCCATTTTGCCAGTCTTGTCTATGAAATCATCGTTAACATGTATCCTTATAACTTCTCCATAGACAACATCCACATAACCATGATTAGAATTTCCTGCTAAACGATGCGTTGAAAGATATTTACATTCAAAATGAGCTGGAGATTCTTTTACCCTTGGCACTTTAGTATCAATACAATCTTGCTTTGACACGCCGGCATGTAAGAACTCATCTTCGGATGAATCTAATTCCATAGCTGATATATTAACTGCTTCACGAAGGTCATAAGTAGCCATGTTCCAGACAAACCATCCAGTTTTCTCAGCATTGATTACTGTATCTTTTCGTTTACCAGATGATAGTTGATTTGCAGCAAACATTACTAATGGAGGATCAAAGGTTAAGTTTTGCCACTGACTATAAGGTGCTAGATTTGCTATTCCATCTTCAGATAAAGTTGAGAGCCATCCAATAGGTCTTGGCACAGTGCAAGATTTAAAGGGTGAAAATGGTAACGGACATTTCTCATTGATAGGCGAATAATGCATTTGTATTATCCTTTATTTAATACTAGGCAAATTAAGTTTATGAGTTTTTGCACTTTCAATAGCTATCTCATATCCTGCATCAGCATGCCTCATTACACCTGTAGCTGGGTCATTCCAAAGAACTCTTTTTATCCTCTTTGAAGCCTTTTCAGTTCCATCGCAACAAATAACCATACCTGAGTGTTGGCTGAAACCCATTCCTACTCCTCCTCCATGATGAAGAGAAACCCATGTTGCACCGCTCGCTGTATTTAATAAGGCATTAAGAAGAGGCCAGTCACTGACTGCATCTGACCCGTCTTTCATTGACTCAGTTTCTCTGTTTGGACTGGCAACTGATCCACTATCTAAATGATCTCTTCCAATAACAATAGGAGCTGAAAGCTCTCCTTTTCTAACCATTTCATTGAATGCTAATCCTAATTTATCTCTCTGCCCCAGACCGACCCAGCAGATTCTTGCTGGAAGACCTTGAAAATTTATCCTTTCTCTGGCCATGTCCAACCATTTATGAAGATGCTTATCTTCAGGTATTAGTTCCTTAACTTTCTCATCTGTTTTATAGATGTCTTCTGGGTCCCCAGAAAGAGCACACCATCTAAATGGACCAACCCCCCTACAAAATAAAGGCCTTATGTAAGCAGGAACAAAACCCGGGAAAGAAAAAGCTGTTTCCAGTCCCTCATCAAGGGCGACTTGCCTAATATTATTTCCATAATCTAAAGTGGGTACGCCCATATTCCAGAAATCAACCATCGCCGAGACATGTTTTTTCATTGATTTTCTTGCTTCAGCCTCAACTAATTTTGGATTAGTTTCTCGTTTCTCTTTCCATTCACCTATTGTCCAGTTTTCTGGTAAATAGCCATTTATAGGGTCATGTGCGCTTGTTTGATCAGTAACAATATCAGGTTTAACACCCATCTCTACAATTTTTGGGAAAATAGTAGCTGCATTTCCGATTAGACCTACTGATTTTGACAACCCTGAAGAAGTCCATTTGTCAATCATTGATAAAGCTTCTTCAAGAGTGTCAGCTTTTTCATCTAAATACCCAGTTCTTAAACGAAAATCTATGCTTTCAGGATTGCACTCTACAGCTAAACAGCATGCTCCTGCCATAACAGCTGCAAGTGGCTGGGCTCCACCCATGCCTCCTAATCCTCCTGTCAAAATCCATTTGCCTGTCAAATTTCCGTTATAGTGCTGTCTTCCTGCTTCCACAAATGTTTCATAAGTTCCTTGGACTATTCCTTGGGTCCCAATATAGATCCATGAGCCTGCTGTCATTTGACCGTACATTGCTAATCCTTTTTTATCTAATTCATTAAAGTGATCCCAGTTTGCCCAATTAGGAACTAAATTTGAATTAGCAATCAAAACGCGTGGGGCATCTTCATGTGTTTTGAAAACTCCCACGGGCTTACCTGATTGAACCAATAAAGTCTCATCTTCATTTAATGTCTTTAAACTAGAAACTATTCTATCAAAATCTTTCCAGCTCCTCGCTGCACGGCCTATACCACCATAGACAACTAATTCATTTGGGTTTTCTGCAACATCTGGATGAAGGTTATTCATAAGCATCCTCATTGGAGCTTCAGTTAGCCAAGATTTTGTTGAGATTTCGGGGCCTGTAGGTGGTTTAATTACACGTGAGTTTTTGATTAATTCTGACATTTTTCTCCTTATATAATCATGAGTTTAAGAATGATGAAAACGGAATATTTAATTCTGCTTCTTTGATTAAAAAATTGCTTTCAAGCAAATTAGTTACTTTGTTTATATCAGTAGCCATATATCTATCATCTTTTAGACGCGAGATTTGTTTTCTAAAACCAGCTTTAACCTTTTCCAATAAAGGTGATGTTTTCAATGGCTCCCTGGCATCTATACCTTGAGCAGCACAAAGTAGTTCAATACCAAAAATTGAGGATAGGTTTTTATTCATTTTAAATAACCTGTACGCGCCATGTGCAGCCATTGAAACATGGTCCTCTTGATTTGCTGAAGTTGGCGTTGAATCCGTAACAGTCGGATTTGCCAAATGTTTGTTTTCACTCATTAGTGCTGCTGATGTAACCTCAGCAATCATAAACCCAGAATTTAATCCAGGATTATCAGTTAAAAAGGCTGGAAGGTCGTGACTAAGAGTAGGGTCAACCATAAGAGCAACTCTTCTTTGAGAGATTGAACCCATTTCGGCTAATGCTAAAGCTATTTGATCAGCTGCAAAACCAATGGGCTCTGCATGAAAATTTCCACCCGATACAATTCTTCCCTCATCAACCAAAACCAATGGATTATCAGTTACTGCATTTGCTTCAATCTCGATAGTAGCACCTGCATTTTTTAAGACGTCTAGACAAGCGCCTAATACCTGAGGTTGGCATCTTATGCAGTATGGATCTTGAACTCTTTGATCGTCTTCCCTGTGGCTTTCACGAATAATGCTACCAGACATTAAGTCTCTCATTTTTTTAGCTACAAAAATTTGTCCCTTATGACCTCTTAATGTGTGAATTTCATCTAAAAGAGGGCTGGTAGAACCCATTATTGCATCAGTAGACAAAGATGAAATTACAATTGAATTTAAAATAGATCGCCATCCATTGTATAAATTTGCAAGGGCACAAGCAGTTGAAAATTGTGTTCCGTTGAGTAAAGCTAAGCCTTCTTTTGGACCTAATATAATAGGATCAATTTTTGCTTTTTTTAGCGCTTCGCCACCAGTAACTTTTTCTCCTTTATAATATGCCCAACCCTCCCCAATCATAACTGCAGCCATATGCGCTAAAGGGGCCAAGTCACCTGAAGCTCCTACTGATCCCTGATGAGGAATTTCAGGCACTATATCTGAGTTAACTATTTTTTCAATTTGGTTAATAGTTGACCATTTAACTCCAGAGGCACCGAAAGACAATGATATGATTTTCAAAATCATCATAAGTCTTGTTACATCTTCTTGAAGGGGTTCCCCTACTCCTGAACAATGACTTAATACTAAATTTTTCTGAAGTTTCTCGCGATCTTCATGAGGAATAATTTTATTAGCCAGTTTTCCAAAACCAGTATTTACTCCATAAACAGGTGAATTTCCTCTAGCCGCATCTTCAACAATTTTTGCTGCTTTTTCAACCTTGTCTTTTAATGCAATATCTAAGCTTACTTTGGATTTGTTCCTAAAAAGTTTTTCTAAAAAATCTAATGTAATAGAACCAGGTTTGAGAGTTTCCATTATATTAATCCTCCAAAAATTCTNTTGTTGAGAGCATTAAATCCTATTCTGTAAGAAAATTCTGACGGATGTTCTAAATTCCAAATAGCCAGATCAGCAATCATTCCTGGTTGTATCATACCAAGATTTTTTAATGACAAGGCATCTGCAGCATGTTTTGTTACCCCAGACAAAGCTTCAAGCGGTGTAATCTTGAANAGNGTNGAAGCCATATTCATTGTNAGTAAAATAGATGTTAAGGGTGACGAACCNGGGTTGCANTCAGTTGCAATAGCCATTGGTACTTTGTATTTTCTAAAAAGTTCTANGGGAGGTTTCTGGGTTTCGTTTAATGTATAAAANGCACCTGGAAGTATAACCGCCACACTACCTGAATTCGACATTAATTTAGCATCTTCTTCATTGGCATACTCTAAATGATCAATTGAGATTGCACCGTAAGAAGTTGCTAAGTTAACTCCACCAGAATGACTTAATTGCTCTGCATGCAATTTGATTGGTAAGTTTAGTTTTTGTGCTAGGTTAAAAACTTCCGTTAATTGTCCNACATTTAAAGCTACTGTTTCACAAAACCCATCCACAGCATCAACTAATCCTTCCTCATTCGCCTTG
Source organism: SAR116 cluster bacterium (assembly GCA_002684695.1). Classification (GTDB taxonomy): domain Bacteria; phylum Pseudomonadota; class Alphaproteobacteria; order Puniceispirillales. The sequence continues at coordinate 26,961 of NYVQ01000027.1, forward strand.
ATTAAGGCTGGTAAACATACATCTTTAATGTAGTTATCAGGATTANTTTTGTATTCAGGAGCAATTCCATGCGAGCCTAAGAAACTTGTTTTAATACGAATAGGTCTCAATGCCTCTAATTTTCTTGCTACTCTNAGCATCATACATTCAGTCTCAANATCAAGACCATATCCCGATTTTACCTCTACTGTTGTTACTCCATTCGCAATCATATCATCNAGTCTTACAATAGCNGAGCTTAATAGGTCATCAAAACTCGCCTGTCTTGTAGCTTTCATAGTTGAAGCAATCCCTCCACCTGCTTTTGCTATCTCTTGATAAGATTTTCCGTTAAGCCTCATATTAAATTCGTGTGATCGATTGCCCCCAAACACTAAATGGGTATGGCAGTCAATTAAACCTGGAGTTACTAGTTTTCCTTTTGCGTTGTACTCATTATAATTTTTATATTCCTTAGGAATATCTTTTTCAAAACCTGACCAAACTATCAGATCACCATCAATAGCTATNGCGCCATTATTTATGATATAAAAATCATCTTGAGAATCAGTCATAGGAACCAATGTAGCATTCCTAATTAAATTTTGATTGTATTGCTCTTTTACCATTGTATGAATTATAATTATTATTAAAAACCACTTATGATAAGACTTTAAGACATTTAATCTGTCAACAAAAGACCATTATGAATATTATGAATAAGAAAATCTTTGCAAATAAAGCTCTNCTTCCAGATGGATGGGCAAATAANATATTAATTGAAATTGATAATTCAGGTATAATTTCCAAAATAATAGAAAATTTTGACAGAGATGAAAAAGGTTTTGATTTAGATGAGGATATAATTATACCCGCCATGAATAATTTGCACAGTCATGGGTTTCAAAGAGCAATGGCTGGCCTCACTGAAGGTCAAAGCAGTAACGGAAATGACAGTTTTTGGACTTGGCGAAATTTAATGTACAAATTTCTTGATGTATTAACGCCTGAAGAAATTTATGTCATTACATTATTTAGTCAAATGGAGATGTTAGAAGCAGGCTATACCAGTGTAGGTGAATTTCATTATATTCATAATCAAATTGGTGGAAAAAAATATGATAATATTGCCGAATTATCAGAGAGAGTTCTTGAAGCTTCTAAAGACAGCGGAATTGGGATTTGCTTGTTACCTGTTTTATACGAAAGAGGTGGATGTGATGGAAGGAAATTATCAGGGGGCCAGTTAAGATTTCATAATAGTTTTGATACGTTTACTGACCTGATTGGAAAAATTAAAAAGATGGTTTCAAGTAATGAACTTTTTTCATCAGGAGTTGCAGCTCACTCATTGAGAGCCGTTAGCAAAGAAGATTTAAATAAAATTTCTGAAATAAATGATGGGCCAATTCATATTCATGTTGCTGAACAAGTTCAGGAAGTTGAAGAAGTTGAAAAGTTTTACGGCAAACGCCCAGTAGAGTGGTTGATAGAGAATTTTGATATAAATGAAAGATGGTGCTTTATTCACTGCACTCAAATGACAAAGAGTGAAACATTAAATTTAGCGAACTCAGGTGCAGTTGCTGGTCTTTGTCCAGTAACAGAAGCTAACCTGGGGGATGGTATCTTTAATGGTTTAGAATATTTTCAAAATAAAGGAATGTTTGGTCTTGGCACTGACTCAAACATTAATATTAGTCTTGTCGAAGAAATTAAAACTTTTGAGTATTCGCAACGTTTAATTAATAAAAAAAGAGCTGTTATATCAAATAAGAATAAATCTAGTGGTCGAATAATATTTGATCATTCTTTGTCTGGAGGATCAAGAGCTTTACAAACAAACAGTGGAAAAATTGAAAATGGGCTTTGTGCTGATTTGTTATCCTTCAAAGTTGATAACATGGAATTAGATGGCTTGGATGGTGATAAGATTTTAGACTACTTCATCTTTGCGTCAAAAGGAAACCTAATCAACAGAGTGTGGAAAAATGGTAAGTGTTTAGTGAGAGGCGGTAAACATATTCACTCTGAAATGATTAATTCAAAATACCAAAAGACTATTAAAAAATTAAAAAACCTTCTATAGCTTTGAGGTTTTTTAAATCTCAATAATCATTTCTTTACCTAGATAAGAAGCTAATAAATTTAGCTTTTCGTAGACATGATCAACAAGTAACGTTTTTGTATTACCTAGAAAAACTACTTTTAGATGATCATCTGACAACTCAAGTTTTAAATCATTTAGTAGTTCTGGCAAACCTGCACAAGCTGCCATGGAAAACCTTAATGACAATCCAAAAATTAAAGAGGTGAATTTATCTTCCATTGATAAAATAGATTTAAATTTAAATGGAAATTTCACTAATTCTATAGGTCGATTATATCTATGAAATAAAGTTTTTGCTAGCCATGCACGCTCCCTATGAGTAAGTGAGTTTGTCGGTAAGAGAAGTATTTTCTCTGCAGCTATAATATTCCTTGAGCTAGTATGTTCGTTCCAAGCTATATCTGCCAATAAACATGAAGCCTTTAATAAACGAGATAACTCTTTTTCGTCACCTATTGAAACCATGGGCAATAAAAAATTTTCTAAAGATGAAGACAATCCCTCAAAGCGTTCTGAATGCTTAGCAATTTCCTCACATGTTGATATTAGCGGATCATGCTTTAACTTTTTAAGTGATATATTTTCTAATACGAGCCCTTCCCTTACACTCGTACCTGAAATAATGATTTTTTTAGAATCAGTGGCCTTTATAACAATTCGCATAATTTTTGCTGCATTGCTCATCGTAGGCTTTCTTGACTGAGGTAACCCTTTTACATTACCGTCCAACTTTATAATTTTGTTAAGAATTCTATTTGCTTTTTTTGACGAAATGTTTAACCCATGCAAAATATTTAAAGGGTATTTGTTCTTTTGCTTAAAGACCAAACCTAATGCTCTAAAACTTCCACCAACTCCGTAGAAAAACTTATTTTCAGAATCGTTTTTCCATTTTAATTTTTTAATAATTTTTTTAAAATTCTTTTCTTCAATATCAATTAAGTGACCAAAATTTAAACTTACGCTATCTATTCTTTTTCCATTTTCAATTTTTACAAGCTCTAAACTTCCTCCACCAAGATCAGCTATAATTCCATTTGCTTTTGGAATATTAGCCGTAAGACCTAAAGCAACTAGGTTGGCCTCTTCAGTACCACTTAATATTCTAATTTTATTACTTAAATACTTTTCTGCCGGGACAATAAAATCTTTTGCATTTTCTGCTAATCTAAGGGCCGCAGTCCCAATAGCTAAAACCGTTTCTAACTCTGCTTTTTCAATAATTTTCGAAAATCTTTTTATGGTCTCAAGTGATTGTTGAATTCTCTCTTTCTTAAGCTTTTTTGTCTTTTGCACTCCCTCACCAAGCCTGCATGTAATTCTTTCATTAAATAAAGGATAGGGATAACGCCCATACCTATCAAAAATTACAAATCTTAAAGAGTTAGAACCTATGTCTATAACTGCTACTTTGCCTTTTTCAATTGAGTTTTCCAAAAATCATCTTTCATTAACATTAGAATTTTTTTGGAACATATAACTCATCAGGTAGAGTTTGTCTTTCATAATCAGGATCAAAAACTCTCTCTGGCAATTCAACTTTTGGATGTTCAACTTCTGAGTAAGGTATCTTAGATAAAATATGAGTAATGCAGTTTAGCCTCTCTCTTTTTTTATCATTACCCTCGACTATATACCATGGCGCCTCTTTTGTATTTGTTCTCTTAAACATCATCTCTTTTGCTTTCGTATATTTTTCCCAATACATACGAGCCATTAAATCGACTTCTGATAATTTCCACTGTTTGAGTGGGTCATTAGCCCTCATTAAAAATCTTAACTGTTGCTCTTCATCTGAAATAGAAAACCAATACTTTAAAAGAATTATACCAGAACGAATTAACATTTTTTCAAATTCGGGAACGTCACGGTAAAATTGTTCAACTTGTTCCCTAGTAGCAAATTTCATTACTTTTTCAACGCCTGCTCGATTATACCAAGACCTATCAAATAAGACTATTTCACCACCTGCAGGTAAATGAGGTACGTATCTTTGAAAGTACCATTGCGTTTGCTCTCTTTCAGAAGGTGGAGGAAGTGCGACAACCCTTGCAACCCTCGGATTTAATCTTTGCGTAATTCTTTTAATTACACCACCTTTTCCAGCACTGTCTCTTCCTTCACAGAGAATAAGAACTTTAGCACCCGTACTTTCTACCCAGTCTTGAAGTTTTATCAATTCTGCCTGAAGTTTTAATAAATTTTTAAAGTAAACACGATTTTCTAATGCTTTGGGTTTCTTGCCACGATAGATATTTTTGATGTAATCTCTTGTCTCTTTACTTAAAATAGGCTCACTGAACTCTGCCTCAAACATTTCATCCAAAGTCTCATTTAGTTCTGCTTCTATCCACTCTTCTGCGTCTTCAAATTTGCCCATTTTGAGTCCTTAAAATAATTGCCTAAAACTATTTACTATTAGTTTAGCAAAATATCTTTTGGTTTTATAGCTGTATCTATTTTAAAATCTTTATATGTGAGTTTATGTTTAGTTTCTTTGTTTAATAATAAATGGCATACTGCAGAAGTTGGAAATAAAAACATATAATTATCATCAATTTTAGAAACAAAATCGAACAAGCCAGGATTATGTCCTATCAAAATTATATTATTATGACTTAAAATATTTTCATTAAGGATACTTAGAAGCTTATCACTTGAAGCCAAGTAAAGTTCATCTAGAATTTTGATTTCAGGTCTTTTACTAAATGCCGACAAAGATAAATCTAAAGTTTCTTGAGTTCTTTTTGATGAGGAACACAAAATCAAATCAATATTTGAACATTTTTCACTTATAATTTTTGACATTATTGGAACATCCCTCAGCCCTCTTTTTGCTAATGGCCTCTCACTGTCAGTATGATCTGGATTCGTCCAATTTGATTTACCATGCCTAAATAAAAAAATGTTTTTCATTAAAAAATAAAAGTAATTAAGAGGATTTATTTAAATTCTTTTTTAAAAAATATAAACATAGCAATGTTTACAACCCAAAAAAGTTTCCTTAAATAATAGTTACTTAAGATAATAGAATATTAAACTAGGTTAATATTAATGGCAATTGGTATAAATGGTTTAGGTCGCGTAGGAAGACTTGTATTAAAAGATTTTTTTGGTGGATTTAACCGAAAATCAAATAATGAAGACATTAATATTTTACATTTAAATGAGCCAAATTGTGATGCAAAAACACTTTGCCATCTTTTAAAGTTTGATAGCATACATGGCATTTGGGATGCTTCAATAAAACAGATAGATAACAATAAAATTTCAATTAATGGAAAAGATATAATATTGACGAACAATACAAATCCTAGTGATATAAATTGGGGTAATTCAGGATGTTCATTAGTACTGGATTGTACAGGAGCTTTTTTAACAAAAAATAAGCTAAAAAGTTATTTTGATAGCAATATTAAAAAGGTTATTGTGTCTGCGCCTGTCAATGACCCTGAAGTCTTGAATATTGTTTTCGGTATTAATGATCATCTTTATAATTCTAATAAACATGATATTATAACTGCCGCATCATGCACTACTAACTGTCTAGCTCCAATTATAAGTATTATTCATAAAAATTTTGAAATATTGAAGGGACAAATAACAACTATACATAACCCTACGAATACAAATGTTCTTTTAGATAAACCGCATAAAGATTTAAGAAGAGCACGTTCGTCTATGCTTTCAATGCACCCTACTTCAACTGGAAGCGCCAAAGCAATTGGATTAATTTTTCCTGAACTAGATGGTAAACTTGATGGTCACGCTGTTAGGGTTCCTGTTATAAATTCAAGTTTAACAGATTGTGTTTTTCAATTAAATAAAAGTTGCAAAGCAAGTGACGTCAATAATTTATTTAAAAGCGCTTCTAAAAAAGAATTAAAAGATATTTTAGGTATTGAATTTAGTCCCTTAGTATCAATAGATTTTGTGAACGATACAAGAAGCAGCATTGTTGACGCGCAAAGCACCTTGGTAACTGACAGTAAATTACTTAAAATATATTCCTGGTATGATAATGAAACAGGGTATGCATGCAGAATGAACGATATAGCAAAAATGGTATATAATTCATTAAATGTTTAATTTAAAAGATTTCCTTATAATTACTAATACATATTTATTTTTTTCCCTTACTGATGGTGCAATTAGAATGATAGTACTCCTTCATTTTTTTCACCTCGGATTTTCTCCTTTATCACTCGCATTAATTTTTCTTCTGTATGAATTAGTTGGTGTAATCACAAATCTTGCAGGTGGATGGCTAGCTTCATTTTATGGAATTAAAAGAATGTTTACATTTGGAGTTTTTCTTCAAATTTTTAGCTTAATTTTTTTATCATTTTATTCACCTTCATGGGGAATTTACTTATCTATATTATGGGTAATGGTTGCACAAGGCATGTCAGGTGTTGCAAAAGATATTTCAAAAACATCATCAAAGTCCGCTATAAAAATAGTTTCTGGAAATGGTAAAGGTATCTTATTTAAATGGGTTTTATGGTTTACAGGTCTAAAAAATGTTTCTAAGGGTTTAGGTTTTTTTGTTGGGAGTTTGTTAATTGAAATAACTGGATTTCAGTATTCTCTATATACACTAATAATTATACTATGTAGTTGTTTGATTTTTTTATTTTTCCTAGATAGTGAAATAGGAGTGCTTAAAACTTCAAAAAATTTGAAACAATTTTTAAGTAAGTCAAAGGATATAAATATCTTATCAGCTGCAAGATTGTTTTTATTTGGATCTCGCGATATTTGGTTTGTAGTCGGTATTCCATTATTCCTCTATTCTGCTGGTTGGTCGTTTTGGCATGTGGGATCCTTTCTTGCTTTTTGGATTATTGGTTATGGCTTTTGCCAGTCATCTGTTCCGCTTTTAATTAAAAGAAGTGTAGATGGTATAGCTCTAGAAATTTCATCAGCAAAATTTTGGATATTTATATTAATGATCACTCAATTAGCATTACTTATTTTGATAAATTTGAATATTCAGTATATCTCAACAGAAAAAATCCTTATATTTGGTTTATTGATTTATGGAGGTGTTTTTGCTATTAACTCTGCCTTACACTCCTATTTAATTTTAGCATTCTCACGTAATTCGTCTGTTACTGAAGACGTAGGTTTTTATTATTCATCAAATGCATTAGGAAGATTTTTTGGCACTTTTTTGTCTGGGTATTTGTATCAGACAGTTGGCATTTCGGGTTGTATTTGTGGATCATTTTTTTTTATTTTATTAAGTTTTTTAATTATAAAAAAATTATAGAAAATAATGTTAATTTTTTGCTTGCATAAATAAAATTGTTATTTTATAACGCGGCCATATAAGATAATTTTATTCCTAAAATGGAAAAAAAAGATTTAGAAAATCGTTATATTAATGATCTTAAAAGAATAGATTATTCATCAAATCAATCAGTATTCAGAATAGCAAACTGGGGTACAGTTTTAATTGCTATTTTCTTTTTATTATTAACTGGGGTATGCGTAGATTATTTTATTTCTGACAGTATCGATAATAAAATTATATTAGTAATTGCAGCCGTTATTGGTGGCTATATGGCATTGAACATAGGAGCTAATGATGTTGCAAATAATATGGGACCTGCAGTAGGTGGTAAGGTTCTCACTATTACAACTGCTGTTATTATTGCTGCAATTTGTGAAGCTGCAGGAGCTCTATTAGCTGGTGGTGATGTTGTAAAAACAGTTTCTAAAGGAATTATCATGGTTGATAGTTCTGTTTCATTAGATAGCTTTAGATATTTAATGTTAAGTGCATTATTATCTGCTGCATTGTGGATTAATTTAGCAACTATGCTAAATGCTCCAGTGTCAACAACTCACTCTATTGTCGGTGGCGTTTTAGGTGGTGGTTTAGCAGCTGCAGGAATGAATATTGTAAATTGGTTTACTATGGGGAAAATAGCTGCAAGCTGGGTTATTTCTCCGGTTCTTGGTGGAATTATTGCTGCATTATTTTTACTATTTATTAAAATTAAAATACTCAATAAAGATAATAAAATTAGTGCTGCAAAAAAATGGATACCAGTCCTAATAGCTTTAATGGCAGCTGCAATTACTGCATATATGACAATTAAAGGTTTTAAAAAAATATATAAGGCGTCTTTATTTGAAATACTGAGCTATACAATATCCATAGCTGTATTGTCTTACTTGATTGCAAAGCCATTTGTGAATAAGAAAATTACAAAACTAAAAAATGAAAAAAAAGATATTTATACTCTTTTTAACTTTCCTTTAATTATCGGTGTTTGCTTATTATGTTTTGCTCATGGTGCTAATGATGTTGCCAATGCCGTTGGTCCATTGGCAGCTATTGTTTCAACATTCAATGATACTAATGAGATTGCTTCTAAAGTTAGCATTCCCTTCTGGGTTATGTTCATAGGGGCGGTTGGAATTTCTTTTGGGCTTCTTCTATTTGGACCAAAATTAATTAAAACAGTTGGCCAAAAAATTACTAGATTAAATGCGCCAAGAGCATATTGTGTTGCCATTTCATCAGCTATTACCGTTTTAATAGCAACAACACTTGGATTACCTGTAAGCTCAACGCATATTGCTATTGGTTCAATATTTGGAATTGGATTTCTAAGGGAATTTTTAGAAAATCCAAATAAACAAAAAATAAAACCAGGACATAAATTAAATGACACCGCGGAAGAAGCTTTTGCTGAGCTTGACAGAAGAATTAAAAGAAAACTAGTTCGAAGAAGATTTTTATATTCTATTGCAGCTGCTTGGATTATAACTGTTCCAGCATCCGCTTTAATGTCAGCTACTATTTATTTTATTATATCTAAATTAACTTCCATGGCTTAAGCCTTTTAAAATCTTCTAGAACTAAAAGGTAATCCTCTCTACTTGCTACTTTTGAGACATCTTTTAAAAGAGCCCAATGCCTCTGTCTTTTTTTTTTATCTGGCCATTTGTTATCCTGATTTTCAACAATTAATGGATAAAAAGTTACAGAATTGGAGATTATTCCGTTAGTTGTTAACTTTGTTATAGGTTTGGTAATTGGATAATTCTTCATCATAAAACCTTTGGCACCAGCCTCGTTATATGTTTCTCTATAACAGGCATCTTCATGGCTTTCCCCATCATGTAAAGTGCCTTTTGGAAGTATCCACCTTCCTCTAGATTGAGAAGTTACAAATAGAACAGCAACCTTATTTTCATGAACTTTAAAAGGTATACTTCCTATCTTATGCATTGTTGTTCCCATAAATATAAAACTCCAAATTAATTAATTAGGTGGATGATTTTCTTTTACAAACCCTTTAAGAATAGAGAGTGCTTGATCAGCTTCTTCAAGTAAAATCATATGTCCACAATTTTTTATCACTTCAACTTCAGAATTTTCAATTGAGCCAGCAAGTTTTTTTCCTTCTTTTAGAGGACACATTTTATCTTTATCACCTAAAATATTAATTGTTGGGCACTTAACATTTTTAGCAGCCTCGAAACCATTTTTGTAGTTGTCACATGCTCTAAAATCAACACCCAAGACTTTTACAGAACCATTTTTAACAATTGTTGCTCCTAAATTCATATGGTGCAAGCCTGGCACTGGATGACCACCAAAATGACCACCAGGTCCATGAGCCCAATCCATCATAAGTTCAACAGCTTTTGGATTCCCATCCTCTGCCAAACTTAATAATTCTGGATTCATTGGTATGGCACCTGCTCCACCCATCAAGCTTAGTGACTTGATTTTTTCAGGGTATCTTGAAGCACATTCTATAAGAACTAAACAACCTTGAGAATGTCCTACAAGAGATGCTTCCTGATATCCAACAGCAGAAATGACATCGGAAATCCAGTCAGCCATATCTTCAATTGATTTGAGAGGTGGACCCTCTGAAGCTCCATGTCCAGGAAGGTCTATTGCCAGAACACTATATCCGTGAAAAGCAAAGTATCTTGTTTGCAAAACCCAAGTTATGTGGCTTAGGCCACTCCCATGTACAAAGATTATGAGTGGCTTTTCTTTATCGAAAGGCTGGCCACCAGTAGAAGCGTAAACCTCTTTATTGTTTGCCTGAAATTTCATTCTGCAGCCTTTATCTGCAATCTTTTCGCAGCTCTAAAACCATTGTCAAAGTCATTCATTATGTCTTGAACATCCTCAATACCTACAGAAAATCTTATCATATCCTCGGTAAGGCCAGCATGTTTCATAGTTTCACCATCCATCTGGGCATGCGTAGTTGACGCTGGGTGAATTACCAGTGTTTTAGAATCACCAACATTTGCAAGATTAGAAGCAAGCTTGACAGCATTAATAAATGCTTCTCCAGCTTTTCTTCCGCCTTTAACTCCAAAAGCAATCATTGAACCAGCACCTTTCGGAAGCATTTTCTTTGCAACTTCATGATCAGGATGATCTGGAAGATCAGGATGTGAAACCCACTCAACGCCATCATGATTTGAAAGATACTCCAGCATAGTCTTTGCATTTGATAAATGCTTGTCCATTCTCACTGATAAAGTTTCTATTCCCTGTATAATGTTAAATGCATTCGTTGGGCTCATACAAGGTCCCATATCTCTCATTCCCTCTGCCCTGGCTCTCATCGTAAAAGCAACAGGTCCAAACTCTTCTGCAAAAGATAATCCATGATAACCAGGGTAAGGTTCTGTCATAGTTGGAAACTTGTCATTTTGTTGCCAATCAAATTGGCCTCCTTCAACAATAATTCCACCCATTGAAGTACCATGTCCGCACATCCATTTTGTTAGAGAATGAACAACAATATCTGCACCAAAATCAAGAGCTCTGCACAAATATGGAGTGTTGAAAGTACAATCCACCATCAGAGGTATACCTGCTTTATGAGCGATATCAGCAACCTCAGGAACGTCCATTACTTCAAGTCCAGGATTACCAATGATTTCACCAAAAATCATTTTGGTATTTGGTTTAATAGCTTTCTTGAACCCTTCTGTATCACCAGGCTTTACAAATGTTGTTGTAATGCCAAATCTTGGTAGAGTTAATCTTAGTAAGTTTACGGTACCACCATACAATTGTGAAGACGCTACGATATGATCGCCAGCATTAGCTAAAGTCATTATTGCTAAAAACACTGCACTTTGACCTGATGCCGTTGCAATTGCAGCTGTTCCTCCTTCTAAAGCACATACTCTCTCTTCAAGCACACCGACTGTTGGATTAGAAATTCGGCTGTATATATGCCCGCCTTGCTCTAGGTTAAATAAAGCCGCTGCATGATCAGTATCTTGAAAAACATATGAAGTAGTTTGATAAATTGGAACAGCCCTAGAACCATAATTTTTATCAGGCTGATGTCCACCATGTAGACTTAGTGTATCAAATTTGTATGTACTTGGATCCATTCAATTTCTCCATAATGAAATAATAAAATTGTGTTTGTGTATAGTTTTTACAAATTTGAAGTATCAAAGTCCATATTAATCTTATTAAATTTATTTAATTTTGAGGCTCCTTCGTCTCTTTCTAAATTGATTATTTGAAGGCTTTTCCATATCAGAAATATTTCTCCAAGGCTGTCCTATTTCCTTGATTATTAAATCTCTGAAAAAACCTTCTTCAAGTAAATAATTTTTAGGAAAATTGTATTTCTGAAAAAAATTATTCTTTTTGGTAAAACTATTTTTTATAGCCCTGATATGCTCTGGTGTTGTACCACAACAACCACCTATAATATCCACGCCCAGCAAGTCACATAATATAGCATATTTAATCATTATACTTTTTGTCCCGCTATATGATATTTTACCAGATTTGTATTGTGGAATTCCGCAATTACCCTTTGCCACCAATAAAATTGTATCATCCAGGTTATCTTTAATCTCCTTCATTGAAAGCAGTAATTCAGAAGGGCCTACTCCACAGTTTGCTCCGACAGCCAATGGTTTTGTTTTCCTATTTTTGAAAAAATTCATGAACTGTTTTGGTGTAACGCCCATCATTGTTCTTTTAGCAGTATCGAATGACATTGTTACAACAGTTCCAATACCTGCTTTATCAGCAGCAGATTGTGCAGCATCAATTTCTTCAAGAGAAGATAATGTCTCAATCCATAAAAAATCTACTCCGCCTGATTTAAGACTAACAGCCTGTTGATAGAAAACATCAACTGCTTCCTCATACGTAAAATCACCACCATTAGATTTGAAAATTTCACCTGTTGGACCAATTGATCCACCAATCATTACTTCATCATTTTTTTGCATTGAAGTAATTGCCTTCTTTGAAAGTTTCGCAGCTGAAATATTTATCTCAGAACTCATCTTTTCAATATTATGAAATTTAAGCCTTGATGAATTTGCACCAAACGTGTTTGTTAATATGATATTAGCTCCAGCTAAGATAAATTTTTTATGGAGGTTAAAGACATCACTTGGGTTTTGTAAATTCCAGAGTTCTGGTGGGTCTCCAGGCTGCAATCCTGAAGCAAAGTAATTTGTCCCAGTTGCTCCATCAGCTAATAAAATATTGGCTTTATTTTTAAAATCTTTAATTATGTTTTTCATGTAATTCTCCGCTTTAGTGCTTTACTTTGTAAGGGCGCACAAGTTGTAGTTTAAATGCCCACTATTATTTATAATGTAATAAAAAACCCAACTAAAGACTGGGTTACAATTCTTTTAGCTGTATTTTTAAAGCGCCCGCAAGCTGACATACAAATCGGCGCAATCCTATCTTATCATAGTTTATTTGTGGGATCAATCCCACTATTAATTTATTGTGAGAATAAATTTAAAAAATATGAATTTCTATTACTATAAATAGTAGTTGAATAATATTTAAATACTACATATTGTAATTATATATATATCATAGTACTAATTAAATTATACATTATGTTTATGGAGAACTAGTTTGTCTTTAGAAAAAGATTTAGAAAATAAAAACTCTAATATTTTACCCTTCCAAAGAAAAAAACATGACAAATTTATGAATTCTGCAATTCTGGTTGCGATTGATATACAAAGCGGCTCAGAAGAAATATCAGAAGCAGACATAACAAAATTAATTGAAGAAAAACTAGATGCTTCGGTTCTTCATGTTGAACATTTAGATGTTGATTTCCCAGATATACAAGAACATATTCAAATTAAATCTGCGAATGATAATAAACCTTTATCTAAGTAATAAATAATTAAAATAAAATTTTAAGTTTCCAAATAACTAATTAAAATTTATCAATTAATAAAAATATAGTTGAAGGTGGAAGTATGAAAATTGGTTTTATTGGTTTAGGGAATGTTGGAAGCAAAATTGCTAAAAACTTAATTAATAATGGTTTTAAATTAACTGTCTTAGATTTAAATGAGACTTTATCAACTTCATTTGAGGATATTGGCGCTAAATGGGCATCATCACCAAAAGAGTTGGCTAAACACTCTGAAATGATAATTACATGCCTACCGTCACCAAAAGCTTGCTCTGATGTTATGGAAGGTGAGGAAGGGATAATTAAAGGGCTTTCAAAAGGAAAAATTTGGGCTGAAATGTCTACAACAGATTTTGAAGAAGTAAAACGAATTGGTAATTTAGTTTCTGCTGTTTCTGGGGAGCCGATGGATTGCCCAGTTTCTGGAGGATGCCATAGAGCAGCAACTGGTAATATTTCTATTTTTGCTGGCACTCAAAGAGAAACTTTTGAAAGAGCCTTGCCTGTTTTAAAAACAATGGGAAGAAGAATTCTTCATACAGGAGATCTTGGAAGTGCCTCTATCCTTAAAGTCGCTACTAATTACTTGGCAACAACTAATCTTATATCTGTCAGTGAAGCATTAATAACATGTAAGGCAGCTGGCTTAAATTTAAATACAACCTTCGAAGCTTTTAAAATTTCATCAGGAAATTCATTTGTTCACGAAACGGAAGGACAAGTTATCTTAAATGGTTCTAGAGATATTAATTTTACCATGGACTTAGTTCTAAAAGACATAGGATTATTTGATGAAATTGCTAAGAAAAATAAAATACCACTAGAGATATCACCTTTAATAAATAAAATCTTTGAAGATGGCCAATCTAAATACGGACCCAGAGAGTGGTCCCCTAATATTATCAAAAGATTAGAAGACGCTACGGGAATTTCTGTATTAGCACCTGGTTTTCCAGATGAAATAATTGATGATGAAGCGCCTGAAGAAGGATATGAAGTTATTCCTACTGGATCTGTAAAGACATAATTTCATAAAAAAAAAGGGTGGATTAGCCACCCTTTTTTTGATTGTTGTGTTCTGATTAATTATCAGTTGCATCCTTTAAAATAGCGTTCGCATCTTCATTTAATTTGTTGAGTGTAGACATTATATCCTCACCGTTAATGATTGCTGCGTAAGCTTTTTCAACTTCACCTCTAACAGAATAATACCCTGGAACAGAAGGCTCGCCTTTTCCATATTTTACCATTCCCAAAGATTTATCATACTGCGCCATAGCATCTCTTTTTTCTTTAATAAGAGGATGCTCTCCAGATGAAGTTCTAACAAAGCCGTAACCACTTTCTGTAGACCAAACCGCAGAATTTTCAGTATTAGTTATATATTTCATCCACTGATAAGCTGCGACCATTCTATTGGCATCACCTGTATTACCCATAATTAAACCACCGCCATATAAGTTTAGTACTGGCTCAGAAGTTGTGTGTGAAATCGGAGCAACGTCCCAGTTTCCATTATATCCCTCTTGAATAGCTTTTTGAAAATAAGTAATCCCTGAGGTAGATCCTGCAGAGAAAAGAACTGAACCCTGTCCAAGATACTGCTGGTCAGTGTATTTACCTCTAGCAGCAATAGCGCATCCCTTTGAAGACATGCCTTGAATGAACTTCATTGCCTCTACTGATTTAGGACCATTAAAAATATACTGGCCATTATCGTAGTCAAATACATCTCCACCATGTGCGAATACCCATGCTGCAAAATTACTTGCATCAGTATCTATTTCGTAACCATAGCTTGGCTCCTCACCCATTTTACCACTAAAATCCTTGTTAGTGGCTGCGCAAGCAGCTTTAGCAAAATCTGCAGGAGTTTTTGGTTCGTCTAGACCTAGTTCATTTAGCCAGTCTTTGTTGTAGTATATGATTTCAATTGATTTACCAACTTCATGAAGTAACTTTGGGTTACCATCAAAATATGGAGAGTAACCAACATCCCAATTAGCACCCCAGTCATCTTTGTCTGCCTGCGACACACCCCATTTTTTACTATTAGCCAATATTGTCTGATCAATTGCAGCTGTAACAATATACATATCAGCAGCAGCATTTCCGTAGCCTCTTGCCACATCAGCAATATCTTTTGTGCCTGCAGATGACATCATTGCAGATTGTACTTTTCCATAGTGACCTTTGTAAACAACGTTAACCTTAATTCCAGTTTCTGCCTCAAATCTCTCAGCCCTGGCTTTCATTGCATCAAGTCTTTCATCAGAATACTGAACCCAGAATTCAACTGTTTGACCAGTCGGATTTGCGTTTTCAATATCTGAAGTAGTGACTGCAAATGCTTTTCCAGAAATCAAGATTAAAGAAGCAACAAATAAATTTATTATTATTTTTGAAAGTTTCATAACCTACCCCAGTTTTTGTTTAAATTTTTAATTGCTAATATAATATTTTACTCAGATTACACATTTATTTCAAATATGCTTAATGCATTAATGCTTACTCTTTTATACCAAAATTAGATATGCTTTCAATGAATAATCTTTGAGTGAAAAAATATAAAATTAATATTGGAGCTATGGCAATTAAACATGCTGCCATTAGTAAATGAAAATTTGGCCCCACCTCTCTTACAAAGCTATATATAGAAACTGTAACAGGGTACCAGTCTTCTTTTGTTAAGATCAAAAGAGGCCACGCGAAACTATTCCAGGCAATGATAAAAGTAAATAAAGCGACCGTTACTATTATAGGCATACTCATAGGAACTACGATTCGCGTCAGAAAATAAAAATGAGACGCTCCGTCAAGTCTTGCAGCATCCCACAACTCATTAGGTATTTTTTTAAAATACTGCCTCAATAAAAATATCACAAAAATGTTACCCATAAATGGCACTGTTAATCCTTGTAATGTATTCATCCAGGAGGGACCAAATGGTAAAGGTATTATCTCACCTCTTATGATTAGCAGATGCGGTAGGAGTGTTATTATTTCAGGGATCATTAAAGACAATAACAATAAATAAAATATTAAATTTTTAAAAGGAAACTCTAT
>NYVQ01000028.1 GCA_002684695.1 SAR116 cluster bacterium
ATTTTCCAACACTAGAAAAAGCTTCATTATCGGTAAGAACAGCAGCAAATATAAGTGATCAGTCAAGTATTTACTATAGATTATGTGATTACCTTCAACGAAAGTTAAATATTACAGTTAGAGTTTTGCCTCAATCAATTATGGAAGAATTATTTAGCCGCAATGATCCGCACAGGAGTAGAATTCTGATTTCAGAGGCATTAGATCTTTCTGAGAGAACTTTTCAAGTATGTACGCAAATTGCTTTAATTCAATTTGAAGATAAAATAGATCAAATAATCTCAAATTCAGACCTTAAAGAAAAAGAAGAAAAATATTTGCTTAAAATTACATTGGCAAATTACTTTGGAATGTCTTTAATCATGCCCTATGAGGAATTTAAGGCCTCTGCTGATGAGTTAAGGCATGAATTAGTAATTTTGTCTGCGAGATTTTCAACAAATGTTGATTACGTTTGTCAACGGTTAACTACGCTTAACAAAAGAACTAATAATGGAATACCTTTTTTCTATTTTAAATTTGATGAGGCAGGTAAAATTCATAATAGGTTGCTATCAAAAGATGTAAAGTTTCCATATAATCCAGGAGCAAACTCTGATTGGTCTGTCCACCAAGTCTTTAAAAATCCTGGTAGCACTTTTGTCCAAATGTCAGAATTAGGAGACGGTAAAAAATATATAAATATTTCTAAAACTGTAAAGAGACCTCTTAATTCAATAAATGAAAATAGTCCACTTTTCTCAATTATATTAGGTTGTGAAGTCAGGTATATGGAGAATATAGTTTATGCTGATACTCTTCTTCAGAATAAAGTTCAAAAAATTTCAAAAATTGAATTAGGGTGTCGGATTTGTGGAATGAATATTTGTGAACATAAGGATGAGAATCAAAATAAATCTATGAATTTCGATCCAAACATAAGATACAGCGGCCTATTTGAATTTAGTAGTTAACAAAAAAGACGCTGTATTCATAAATATGTTTATGGAAGTTTAAACTTTATCCTTAAGCCAGTGGTTGTTGCATCATTATTAGTAAAATTACCTGTACCATAAGCAGTAGTTACAGCTTTATCACCAAATGATGACATAGCGTATCCAAATGCAATATCCACACTTTCAGTAGAATAATTGATACCTAAAGCATATGTATCTGTGCCATTTGTTGGAGATAAAAGGCTTGTACCTGTAGCTGAACTTCCAGCTTCAGTAGTATAAGAGATAGAACCTGATAAACTATCATTGAACTTTCTTCCAACTCCAATGTTGTACTTTTCTCCATCAGTAAAAGAACTAATAGCGCCTATACCATTAAGCTTTACTTGGGCACTCGCATGTTCACCTTGATGCATTGATCCAAAAAGCAATGTGTTATTTGCAATTCCTGTTTCAAATTCTAAAGTCGTAAAACTTGGCTGTGAAATAGTTCCGGATCCAACTACTGTAGTAGGAACAACTATATCAATTCCAGGAGATTGAGTTAATAAAACTTTAAGAGCTATATCAGGTCTTTCATAACTAACTCCAGCCATATATCCCATTCCACTGTCTGGTGTTGTTACGAGATCTCCTTGAGCAGGATTAATATTAAGAGTTGATCTCTTAATGGTTAACTGTCTTGCACCGGCTACTATACCAAATCCTGAATTTGATAGGTTATATTTGCCTGTTAAACTTAATGCTTGAGATCTCAACAAAGCTTTTTGTCCCGCAGGAACTCCACCTATTGTTGCTGGGTATTGGAGAGTAGAAGCCATAGGCTCGTACATTTCAAAAGCATATGAAATTTTTTCATTATAATCTGACTTAAAAGCTGCAGACATAAGGTTCAATTTTTTTATAAGTGATTGACTGTCTAAAGATGTGTAAAGATTATCAGTTACAGTTGAACTAGTTTGTCTAGTTGAAAAATTCACAGATTTACCTTCTGAAAATAAAATCATATTGTTTTGTCGACTTACCTCAAGTCCACCAGCAAAAGCATTTGAATATAAAAATATAGAAATCAAAAATATTTTTGAAAAAATTATCCACAACCAGTTCATAAAACCTCCCAATAACTGATAAAATTTAACCTGTTTATATGGTGTTAGGTTAAACGTGTAAATTAAATAAATCAATCATTTATTGTCTAACCAGATAGTAGTTGGCCCATCGTTTACAAGAGATACTTTCATATCTCCTCCAAAAACACCCTTTTGGCAATTAATACCTATTTCTTCAAGCTTACTAGTAAAAAACTCATACAGCTTCTCTCCTTTTTCAGGGTGAGCAGCGTAGGAAAATCCCGGTCTATTGCCTCTAGAGGTATCAGCAGCCAGTGTAAATTGGCTTACAACTAAAGCTTCACCGGCAATGTCTATAATAGACTTGTTCATTTTACCATTTTCATCATTGAAAATTCTAATCTTTGAAATCTTTGAAGCCATTTGCTCAGCATCACTTTCCTCATCTTCTGACATTGCGCAAACTAATATTAAAAGCCCTTGATTTATCTCAGATATTAATTCTTCATTAATATTTACACTTGCTTTAGTAACTCTTTGAATTAAAGCTCTCATTATCACCTCCAAATACTATGATTTCACAAACTTAAATCTATTAATAGCTTGCAATCTATTTTTTTTATAATTTATTATTTTTATTTAGAGTTATAATCAAATTTTTAAACGGAAGGAAATTTTAATGGATTGGGATGATTACATTGAATTTGGAAAAAAAGCCTTAAATTGGGGCTCAAATTACAGAAAATCAATAAGACAGTATCCAGTAAGGTCATCATTAAAACCNGGGCACGTTTATAATTCAATNCCAGATTCACCTCCTGAAGACCCNGAAAGNTTAGANGANATTTTNGATGACTTNAAAACNAAAATAGTTCCNGGTATNACGCATTGGCAACATCCGAGATTTTTTGCATACTTTCCAAGTAATGCAGCACCTGCNTCTGTTTTTGCGGAAATGCTTGCTAATACAATGGGATCTCAATGTATGTTATGGCAAACTTCGCCAGCTGCTACTGAACTAGAGGAAAAAATAATTGACTGGTTGAGAATTGGAATGGGCTTACCTAATGGTTTCAAAGGTATTATTCAAGATACGGCATCATCAGCAACTCTAACAGCTGTTCTTACTATGAGAGAAAAATCATTAAACTGGACTGGTAACAAAACAGGTTTATCAGGAAGATCAAAACTTAGAATATATGCATCTGAAGAAGTTCACAGCTCCATAGATAGAGCCATTTGGTTTTCTGGAATTGGTGAAGATAACTTAGTTAGAATTCCAGTTCAAGGTGATTTGAGGTCAATGGATCCAGAGTTACTTAAGCAAGCTATTCAAAAAGATAAAAAAGAAGGGAACATTCCTGCAGGGATTATAGCAGCTACAGGGGGCACTTCATCAGGATCTTGTGACAGTATATCTTCAATTGGAGATATTGCTGCAAAAGAGAATTTATATTTACATGTAGATGCAGCCTGGGCTGGATCAGCAATGATTTGTGAAGAATTTAGAAACTTATGGACTGGAATTGAAAAAGCAGATTCTATAGTTTTTAATCCTCATAAATGGCTTGGAGCCCAATTTGATTGCTCAGTTCAATTTTTAAAAGATCCATCTATACAAAAAAATACACTTTCTATTTCCCCTGAGTACTTAAAAACAAAGGGTGTTGATGGCATTATAAATCTTTCAGATTATACTATACAGTTGGGCAGAAGGTTTAGATCATTAAAACTATGGTTTCTAATTCGTTCAGAGGGCATGTCAGGTCTGAAAAAAGTTATAAGGAACCATGTAAATTGGACTGAAGATTTTTATCATAAAATAAAAAAACTTGATAAAATAGAGATTGTTACACCCCCAATCTTAAGTTTGTTTACTTTTAGGTTTGTTAAAGAAGGAGTCAAAAATCTAGACGAATTAAATGAGAGAATTCTATCTGAAATAAATGATGAGGGAACAATTTACCTTACGCCAACAAAAGTTAAAAATAAGTATGTTATAAGGTTTACTGCTGGAACATTTGAAATGGAGAAAAAAGATATTGATGTTGCATATCAGTGCATTCTCCAAAAAACAGAAAGTTTAAAATAAATTAATTTTAATTTATTTTAATTAAATTTCTAATTTTGCTAACGGCCACTTCAGAGGCTTCTCTGTAAGCAATAGTTCCCTTAATAGTTTGGTCCTTATTAATGAGAAAAATAGTTGATGTGTGGTCAATAGTGTAATCATCATCTATAGGAACAATTTTTCGGTAAATTCCCCAAGTTTTAGCTAATTCTACGATGTCTTTTTCATCACCTGTTAATCCTATAAACTTTTCATCAAAATTTGATAAATATTCATCTAATTTTGGAACTGTATCTCTATTGGGGTCAAGGGTTATGAATAGAACTTGTATTTGGTTATTAGACAATTCAAGTTCTTTTATCCAAGAAGAGATTTCGTAAAGTGTCGTAGGGCATACTTCTGGACAGTTTGTGAAACCAAAAAATAATATTGTTGGTCTTAATGTAAACACTTTCTCGGAAATACTTTTCCCCTCATGAGAAATTAAGTTAAATGGCTCTTTAAAACTTAGAGAATTCTTTTTGGGAAGTTCATTTATCTTGAAAAACATAAAACATGCTAAACAAAATAATAGTATAGTCGAAAATATTGTTGACTTAAGAAGTATATTTTTCATTTAAATTATATAGTTATTAATTATATATTTTGTTATAGTTGAAAATATTAATAAATTTTAAATAAATTATATATTTTTGGATTAAGAGAATGGAAGAAAATTTTTCAAGAAGAAAGTTAATAGAGCCTGGACATCTAAGGAGATTAAATGAAAGATCTGATTTAATTGGATTTTTGCAACTATTTAGTCATGTTTTTGCAATTTTGGTTGTTTCAATCTTGCACTATAAAGTTATTGAAACATGGTGGTTACTTTGTACTGGGTTTTGTTTGGGTGTTCTTTTAAACTTTCTTTATGCAGCACAACATGAACTGAGTCATGGCACTGTTTTTAAGACTGTTAAGCTTAATGAATTTTTTGGCAGAATTATTGGATTTCTAATGATTTTCCCACGAGATTTTGATCAAGTTATGCACTTTGCTCATCATAAATGGACTCAGGATTGGGAAAGAGATGGCGAATTAGTTAGGGAGCCTTTTACAATTGGCACATATATTTTATGGTTTTTGGGTTTAACGTATTGGTATAACCGAATATCAGGTATATTACGAAGAGGTAGAGGTATAATTTTAGAGCCTTATATTTCAAAATCGGAATATAAAAAAGTAATTATAGAATCAAGGCTTCATCTTTTAGGATACTTTCTAATTTTTTGCGTTTCTTTGTATTTCCAAACATGGGTTGCTTTAACATTTTGGATACTTCCCATGTTGATAACTAAGCCAATACATCAAATGCAAAATACTATAGAACATCTTGGCTTAACACATAAGAAAGATATACTCCAGAATACTCGTTCAACACGTACAAATTTTTTTATGAAATGGATGTGTTGGCAAATGCCATACCATACTGCGCATCATACCTTTCCATCTGTTCCTTTCTGGAAATTGAAAGAATTAAATTCAACAATAGAAAAATCATCTCAAAAAGTATACAGCATGGGATATATTGAATTTCAAATAGAAATATTAAGACGTCTATGGCAAAAAGATGAAAGCCAATGGCCATCAAACGAGGTTTGGGTAGTATCAGGAAAGGATGGTACTCAAATTAGAGTGCCTGCCGAATAAATTTGTCACAGAATTTAGAAATTTTTACTTCTTATTGGGCTATGTCCCCTCATGATGATACTGGAGTGAAACTTCCAGATAAAGAAATTTGTGAGTTAGTTGTTGAAGCAGGTTACGACGGGATGGCAATTGACTTGGGCGCATCAGATGTAAAAAAGGCGTTTGAACTTCAGCCAATAATGGAAAAATTAAATTTAACGCCATTAATAGTTGCTTTTCCTAAAACAATTGACTCTCTTGGTGAGACAATGAAAATGGCAAAAGATTTTGGTTCCCCATTTATAAATGTTATTGGTCAAGTAATGCCAATCTCTGTTGATGGCATGATACCTGTAATAAGAAAATGGATTGAAATGGCTGATAGAATTGGTTTGCCAATTCAATTCGAAACACATAGAAATTGTATAACTAACGACCTTTATTCCACCTTGCAATTATTAGATGCAGTGCCAGAAATGAGAATGTGTTCAGACTTGTCACATTATGTCGTTGATAGGGAATTTTGGTTTCCTCTTTCAAATAGGGATTTGGGAATGATATCAAGAGTATTAGAAAGATCTGATAGTTTTCAAGGAAGAGTAGCTAGTAGACAGCAAATCCAATTGCAAATTGATTTTCCACAACATCAAAAATGGGTTAATTTATTTAAAAATTGGTGGTTAGAAGGTATAAATGGTTGGCGATCAAGGAATCAAAATGGTACATGTTACTTTTTATGTGAACTTGGGCCACCAGAATATGCTATGACTGATCAAAATGGAAAAGAGTTGTCTAATAGGTGGAATGAGGCACTAAAAATTAAAAGTTGGGTTGAGGATATTTGGACAAAATCAAAAATTGAGTAAAGTATTATTTATGAATGATGATTTAACAAGTAACAACAAAATAAGAAATCAAAATTTAGTATGTAAGAAATGTGGCGTTGGTTTTGTTTGTACATCAGGACCGCCTGGTAGTTGTTGGTGCCATTACTCTCCAAATTTGTTAGAAGGGTTTGATTTAGCTGGAGAGTGTCTTTGCCCAGATTGTCTTGCAAAGGGCAAGAGGGAAGCAATTTTAGAAAAACGTAAAACTCACTTTGAAACTAGAAAAGCTGCAAGTAGAAGAAAATAAAACTAAAAGTTATTACTATAACTAGAAAATTTTTAAATCAGCACTATTTATAAATTCATGTCTAAAGGATTAAAATTTTTAATAGGTTTTTTTATGATGTTTACCGCTTTAAATACTAGCAGTTCAATGTCTGCTGAAGACCTGTATGACTTAAGTTTTAACTCAATAGATGGTTCTCAAATTTATTTATCAGATTTTAAAGATAAAACCATTGTGATTGTAAATACGGCATCCTTTTGTGGTTTTACCCGTCAATTCAGTGGTTTACAAAATATTTGGGAAAAGTATAAAAAAGATGGTCTTGTAGTTATTGGAATTCCTTCTAATGACTTCAATCAGGAAGCAAAAACAAATGCTGAAGTCAAAGAGTTTTGTGAAATAAATTTTGATGTAGATTTTGTTTTGTCTGAAACTAGCAACGTTCGTGGACAAAATGCTCACCCGCTTTTCAAATTTTTGTTTAATAATTTAGGACCAAGAAGTGTTCCTAAATGGAATTTTTATAAATATATAATTGATAAACATGGGGTTCCAGTTAATTACTATTCTTCCGTCACAGGCCCAGAAAGTGAAAAGTTTATTATCGCTATAGAGAATGAACTTTATAGTTAATTAATTCGTAGTAGAAGTTGAAGTGCTTTGTTCACTTTTACTGCCATCCCACACAGATGCCACAGCTAAACCTAAAGCTACAGAAATCCATCCTATGTTTAATGTTGATGCAAAGCTGAGGCCTGGCGAATTAATGATACGAATTGTATTGGCCCCATTTTGAGCACTAGCTGCAACCACTTTATCAGGTGAGGTTATAATTTTTATGTTATTGCTATTCGACTGAGCCATACTCATTTGAGCATTAAATCCAAATAAAAAAACAATAATATAAAACTTAATAAATTTGATCATAATTAAAACCTATCATTTTATATTTATATAACGGATAATTCTTTTTTATGTGAAATTATTTTTATTTCTTATTTTAATGGCACTAATATTGCTCACTCGCGTTATATCAAATTTATTTCAAGGAACTACAAATATGCATTTATCACAAAACCATGCTCAAGCCATTTTAGACGTTTTCGCAATAGCTATTTCAGACTTAGTATCTATGGGCTTAACAGAGCAGGATGCAGTTAGTGGGTTACTTGGTCAGGCTTCAGTTAGAGCAGATTATCCAACAATGGAGTTAGCATTAGAACTACACAGGCTTTATCACAAAGATTTCTCAAAAGCTAAAATTTAAAACTCCATTATCGAATGAGTTTTAACGTCTAACTTTTGTAAAATTTTTTCTCCTCCAAGTTCTGGAAGATTAATAATAAAACCAGCGCCAACAATATTTTTGTTTTCAAACATTTGAATTAGTTTTACTGCTGCCGCCGCAGTTCCTCCAGTTGCCAGTAAATCATCAATTATTAGAATGTTCTCATGATTATCTAATGCATCTTTGTGTAGATGCATTTCTGTTGACCCATATTCTAAATCAAATTTTACTTTAAAGGTATCAGCTGGAAGTTTATCAGGTTTTCGCATTGGTATAAAGGCTGTATTTAATTTATAAGCTATAGCTCCAGCCATAATAAAGCCTCTTGCCTCAATACTTACTATTGCATCAATTTTCATGCCCTCCCAAGGCTCTGTCATTTCATCAATCAATTCATGAAATAAATCAGCTTTTTGCAATAATGTTGTTATATCCCTAAACTGAATTCCTTTTATTGGGTAGTCTTGAATAGTTCTGACAAAATTTTTCAAAATGGCTCCTTTTACAAAAAATAATTAGATTAAAATACTGAATTTATTGATTTAATTTAATATTAACAAAAAATAGTTAAATTACCAAGATCCAGAATTTTCCATTGATTTCCAAGGCTCCTTGATCTCTAATGGTTCACCATTCTGAAGAAGTTCTATTGAGATACCATCTGGAGATTTTATAAAGGCCATATTTCCATCTCTTGGTGGTCTATTAATAACAACACCTTTATTTATTAGGTTTTGGCAATAATTATAAATATTATCAACTCTGTAAGCTAAGTGACCAAAATTTCTACCACCAGAATATTTTTCAGGATCCCAGTTAAAAGTAAGCTCTAAAGCAGGACTTTTATTACTTTCATAATTTGTTTTATCTTTTGGTGCATAAAGAAAAAAATTAGTATATCTTCCTTTTTCACTGTCAACTTTCCTTGCTAATTCTAGTCCTAGTATATCACAATAAAACTTTAATGATTCTTCAACATTACTTATTCTAACCATAGTATGAAGGTAAAACATCTATTCTCCGTTAATAATTTTATATTATACACTATCTATTTTTTTCCCAAATGAGTAAACCAATTAAAGATAAAATAATAATAAGGGCTCCTATTAAAGTTTGAAAACTTGGGATTTCACCAAAAATTAAGTATCCAATTAGCAGTATTGGAATAATATGAAAATATTGTATTGGAGCAAGAAATGAAGCTTGTGATAGTCTATACGCTTTAATGTAAAAGTATTGAGCACTTGTTGCTAATAATCCAGTTGCAATCATAAACATTAACTCTTTTAAGGATGCTTCCTTCCATGAATAAGCACAAAATGGAAGTGATAAGACTGAGATACCTAAAGAATACCATATCATTAATTGAATTTCTGAAGATCTTTTAGATAAAAGTTTTTGGAAAATTGTAGATAAAGACCCACAGCAGGAACCAAGTAAAGCAAGTAGGGCAACAATCTGTATGGATTTACTTTCTGGCGAGAAAACTAATAAAATTGACAAAAACCCAATAACTAAAACAAGCCACCTACCCTTTGATTGTTTTTCACTTAAGATAAAGTATGCAAAAATACTCATTATGCTTGGTCTTAAATAGCCAATCGTACTTACTTGTGCCAATTGGATATTTGAAATAGTGAAAAACTGTATTGATATTGCAAGGAAAGATAATACTACTCTTGAAATATTAATTTTTAATTGGTTGAATATATTTTTCTGATTACCAGTTATAAATACAAGTGGAAGCAAAACAGTCGCACTCGAAATAGAACGTAAGAAAACAATCTGAAAGACTGGAAAATCACCTACTAAAGTTTTTATCAAAATAATATGAGCTATTAAAAAAACTTCATTAAATATTAACCAATAAAGGCCATTAAAATTGTTATCTTTTATAGACAAAATAAAGTTCTAAATAATTAACTTTTAAGAATATTTGCAAAAATTCTAAATGCACCTGGAACTAAATTATCCATTTGATAAAAAAGATTTAGTGCGCAATGTATGTGGCGTCCAGATCCATAGTTTGCAACCAATAAACCCCCTAAAAGTGGTTGTTCATTTTTATCGGACATCATGAATAATGGTTTATATTCGTCGTCCCAATTTGCAGCAAAATATAATCCTCTTTCTTTAATCCAATTATTAAAGTCAACTGAAGAAATTTTATTAGGATGATTTAAAACAATGTGATTTGGATCTAAAAACCCAACTTCTGCTTTTGGATTTGTAACGCGCCACCTTATTGATGGGCTCCCAATTTTTAAAAAATAAGGACCACTTTTATTTTCATCCCAATTATCTTGCGGTCTATGGTATTCTGTTACGTAGTTACCACCATCATTTATCCACTTATTTATTTTATTAAATACTTTATGAATTGGTCTACTTGCGCCAGCAAAGACACCAGAAACAATAGTGTCAAATTTTGAAAAGTCTTCAGAAATAATTTCATCATCTGATAGCAAGCGAACTTCTGCTCCAAGCATTTGAGCCCATTTCCATGCTTTATCGGCATGACCATCGATCCAACCAATTTTAAGACCTGATAAATCATTTGTTTGAACGTTTAGAATTGATAGTTCACAATCATTTTCAAGTAGTATGTTACCTGTGTGGCTATAACCAAACTCTGATATTTCAGAAATTCTTGTACCATTTGAAGTAAGAAATATTTTACTTAATCCTTCATCAATTTGAGAATTAACTTGAAGTTCAGTGTGATAGGAAATTGCTTCTGAATTATTGTTATTATCTAATTTTAAAATTGGATTATCACAAATCCAATCTTTAGGATAATTTAGAACCAAATCTTCTGAACCAGAAGAAAACTTTGTTACTAAAAACTTTATAGGAATTTTTGTAGTTTCATTATTTTTGTTTTGTTTCGAAATTATGTTAATAATTTTCTTTTCTTCTAATGATCCAATGATATTTGGAATGATAGTAAAATTCTCATTTGGCATTACGTTTATAGAAAAATTTGTATCATTTACATTAAATTTAACTTTTGCATGCAAACCACTTGGCTCTAATGCGATACCGTGCCACTCTTGATAAAGATCTTGATAGGTTGTGTTTTGATTAATCGTACCTTCAAAAATATAATTTAATCTATTTGATGAAATATTTATTTTATGTTGAAAACTCAAGTCAGTTTCAAAAGGTGTGATTATCTTTTTGTTTAAATTGCTTATATTAAATTTATTATTCTTATGAATAGATAAATTAGCTTTAATCTTTCCACCAACAAAGTGGTTATTAGAAATAAAACTAAGGCTAGGCAATAACGCAATACAATCAGCCATTGTATAAGAGCATTGCTTTTGTTTTAATTGAATTCTGTGAACTTGATCTTCAGAAAAAGATTTTTCAGCATCCCCTAATAACTTTTGAAGTTTGCATAAATTGGTAATAAGTTGATCAGTTTTGTTAAAACTTTCAATTGCATCTAAAGAGTATTTATGAGCTTCAATTAACAAATGTTTTCCTGATTTATCTTTTGAAAATTCTGAAAGTTCATATAAATTCTTAGGAATTACTCCACCAGTAATATCTCCTTCGACATTTGTGCCTTTTAGGAAGTGTAATGGAACTGTTAATTTATCTTCGTAAGCCAATTTACTTACATTTTGAGTGGAATGATATGATCGAGACCATTCACCGATTTGATTATAGGTTCCACCAAACACATTATTAAAATCACCTACATCAATAAAGTGTGTTGCTTCTGGCGGATCCTCCTCGTCATCGTAAGCGCCACCACCACCACCCCAAGCTGGGAGGAAAATTTGTGATATTTTCCAGGGTTTAAATTGAGAATCTTTATATATTTTTGAGTTGTCAGAATTATCATATGCTTCAATTGTTGCTCTTGTAATAGCTCTGTGATGACCGTGTTGGCCATTAATATCTAAAAAAGTTGGGATTATAATATCAGGTTTATACGCTCTAACTAATCGAACCATTCTTTGAAAAGTATAATCTTTACCCCAGAATTCAAATGTTTCTTCTGCTGATTTTGATAAGCCAAAATCAACTATACTGCTATTTCTATTTTCTGCTAGCCATCCAATGTCTGCTCTTAATACAGACATAGCTTTTAGTAATTCAAAAGTTCTTAAAGCACCTAAATTGTCATCTCTTTCAGGCCCTATACTATTTTGACCTCCTTGACCTCTAACTGCATTAACATAAGAGACGTGATATCCATAATCTAATGATAACTTGGCAAGAAGCCGACTAGCTTCGTCATCAGGGTGCGCCCCTGTTTGCATGAATGACACTGTGGATTTTAGTGATTGTAAATTAGACCATAATGACCTGTTAAGGTAACGATGTTCTTGATTTTCAATTTCTCTTTTTCTCATTAATACTTCTTGTAATAAATATATTTTCTATATTAGTGTAATAATATAAAATTAATCAAATGAAATATGTTAACATAAATATGTTACAATTAATAAAGCAACGGAGGAAAAATTGAAAAAAATTAAATTATTCTTATTTTCTATTTTTGGCTCAATATTTATTCTTAGTAGTATCGTATCAAATGCTGTAGAGATAGAATATTGGCAATATACATATAAAGCACGTGTTGAAGCAGTAGACAAGTTAATCGCAAACTTTGAAAAAGCAAACCCCGGTATCACAATAAAGCATACTAATTTTCCTTACGCTGATTACCGAAAAAAAGTTGCGATTGCAATTTCATCAGGTGATGGCCCCGATTTAGTTCAACTTTATTATGGTTGGCTAAACGATTATAGGGATAGTGGTTTAATTCAACCATTACCTAAAGATGCATTCTCACATAGTAAAATTGAGAGTGATTTCTTTAAAATGGTATCATCTATGAAAGTTGATGGTGAATACTGGGGACTTCCAACTGCAGTTCGTTCACTAGCTTTATTCTATAACAATGATCTGTTAAAAGAAGCAGGACTATCAGGTCCACCTGAAACTCTTGATGACCTTGTTGATTATGCAAAAAAACTTACAAAAAGAGATGCAAGTGGAAATATGATTCAAGAAGGTTTGGCTTTTGATGGTGGTATTGGACAAACTCACCACTTTTGGAGAGAGGTTCTTGTTAGGCATTATGGTGGTCAACCATATTCTGATGATGGTCAAAAAATTACTTATAATAATGATGCAGGTGTTAAGGCACTTACATATCTTACCGATTTTGAAAAAACACACAAAACTACAAGCAATGGTTTTATGAATAGAGGACAAGACGGATTTGCTGCAGGTAAAGTAGGCTTGTACATTGATGGATCTTTTAGGATTTCAAAATTTGTGAAAGCTGAAGGACTAAACTTTTCAATTTCTGAGTTGCCTGGTCATAATGGAACGAGGTACAACTTTTCTTCATTCTGGGCTAATGCTTTAAGTTCAAAAGCTAAAGGTGAGAAAAAAGAAGCAGCTGCCAAGTTCCTTGCATACCTGACTTCTGACGAAGCAATGCAAATTTGGCTTGATACTGTTGGAGAACTTCCAGCAAAGCCATCTGTTGCACTAGTAGATGCAAATAAGCAACATGAACTTTACGGTCCTTTTATACGTGGACTTGATTATGCAACTGCAACGACTTTTATTTCAGAAAAGCCCCAAAGGCAATCTGTGGTAGACGCATATGATATGGTTGTATTGCAAGGAATGTCTCCTAAGGATGCATTAGCAAAGGTTGCTAAAAAAGAGCAAGAATTACTAGACGATTTCTTTGGAAACTAATTCTTCAAAAGGGGGAGCCTTCTATAGGCTTTCCCTTTTGCATTTAATTGCAAAATAATAATGATCAAAAATTTCTGGGAAAATCTTACAATTAATCAAAAGCTCGCCATTACAGCTTGGGTTTTCTTAGCAATTCCAATAATATTTTATGTTACTATTCGTTTCTATCCAACGTATGAAGCTTTTTACGTGTCATTTATGAAATGGAATCTGCTTGGTGCTAAAAAATATATAGGTTTTAAAAATTATATACGAATTTATAACGATGAAGATTTCTGGATAGTTCTTTGGAACACAATAAAATATGCAATAATTGGTGTCCCAGTAAGTTTATTAATTTCTTTCACTGTCGCATATTATTTAAATGAAATAAAATTTGGTCATCAGACAATAAGAGCTTTTTATTTTATACCTTTTCTTACAACTGCTATTGCAATGGCATGGGTATGGAGATGGTTTTACCAACCAATGCCTATTGGTTACTTCAATATAATGCTTTCGTGGGTTGGCATACCACAGCAACCATTTTTGAAGTCAATAGAGCAAGGTCTCTATGCTATAATGGCGCCAGCTGTTTGGGCCGGGTTGGGTTTCCAAATTGTTATTTTTATTGCTGGCATCAGAGCTATTCCAAAAAGCCATTTTGAAGCTGCTGAAATTGACGGTGCTGGTCGGATTCAAATATTAAAAGAAATAATATTACCCGCACTTAAACCTACAACAATTTTCTTAGTTGTAATATCAACAATAGGTTTTTTAAGAATTTTTGATCAAGTTTATAGTATGAGTGAAGATAGTGCAGGTGGGCCACTTAATGCAACCAAGCCTTTAGTTTTGATGATTTATGAGTATGCTTTCGATATGTACAAATTAGGTAGAGCGTCTGCACTTACAGTCATTCTGTTTTTACTGCTTTTTACAGTAAGTATTCTTCAATTATGGTTCATGCGGAAACAGAAATGACTGATAATAATCAAATAATTGAAAAATTAGAGGAACTAAACCCAAAAAAAATAATTATTTGGACTATTGTATTTTTGGGAAGCATTGTCATGGTTACGCCCATAATATTTATGGTAAGTATGTCCTTCAAAACAGGACAAGAAGTATACCTATTTTCTTTATTTCCTGAAAAAGCCACTATAAAAAATTATATATTTGTTTTAACTGAATCTAAATTTATTTATTGGGGTTTAAACTCCTTGTGGGTTGCAACATTTAGCACCCTCTCAGTTTTATTCTTTGACAGTCTGGTTGGTTATACATTAGCAAAATACAGTTTTCGGGGTAGAGAAATAATCTTTGTAGCTATACTGAGTACGTTAATGATCCCAACAGAGATGTTGATTATTCCTTGGTACATGATGTCTCGTGAGTTTGGATGGATTGATACTTATTGGGGGATTGCGTTTCCTGGATTAATGACTGGTTTTGGGACATTTCTAATGAGACAGTTTTTTATGAGTTTGCCTGATGAATTAATCGAGGCTGCAAGAATTGATGGATGGTCTGAATTCGCTATTTGGTGGAAGATTGCAATGCCTTTGGTAGTTCCAGCTCTTTCTGCTTTAGCAATCTTTCATTTTTTAGGAAATTGGACAGCATTTCTTTGGCCATTAATAATAATAAATGATCCAGATATGTATACAATACCTGTGGGTTTAGCGTCCTTTAATGGTGAGTATGAAATGAATTGGGAAATCGTTATGACTGCATCATGTTTGGCTACTATTCCAACTTTATTTGTTTTTATAATTCTTCAAAAATATATAATTAAAGGAATTATGCTTGCTGGATTGAAAGGTTAAAATATTGAAAAAATACGATAAATTTCCAGCTCAAGTCTATGTGGATAGTTTTTTAAAACAAGATCTTCATACTTACAAAACAGTATTTAAGGATGCTCTTTTTCAAATTAATTATGCTCAATGTATAATGTTGCATGAGGAAAATATTATCAGTTTCGAGGAAGCAAAACTAATTTTTAAAAATTTATATAAAATAGAGCACGAATTTGATTTTGATGGTTTGGAGTATGATGCTAAGTTCGAGGATTTATTTTTTCTAGTTGAGAAGACATTAATTGGTAAAATTGGTGTTGATATAGCTGGTAAACTTCACACTGGACGCTCAAGAAATGATATGGAGCATACAATGTTTAGAATTGAGCTCCGCCAGCGCTTGATAACGAATATTAAGGAATTTTTTTTGCTAATTGACCATTTAATTGAAAGGGGTGAAAGAGGTCTTCATGAGATTATTTTACTCTATACACATGGGCAGCCAGCACAAGCATCTAATTTAGCACATTTTTTGTTTGCAGTTGTTGAGTTTTGCCTAAGAGACATTGATAGATTAATGAAGGCCCTAAACTTAGTGAACATGTCACCGATGGGTGCAGCTGCGATTACAACTTCAGGTTTTCCTCTTAATAGAGAAAGAATGGCAGAACTATTGGGTTTTGAAAAAATTGTCCATAATTCATATGGTGCTATTGCTAGTTGCGATTATATAACGACAACATATTCATCTTTAAAAATTGCATCAATTAATCTTGGGAGATTTGTTCAAGAACTTATTAATTGGACAGGTTTTGAAGTTAGTCAAATTTTTGTTCCAGATGGCTTTGTTCAAATTTCTTCAATTATGCCACAAAAGAGAAATCCAGTACCTTTAGAACATTTAAGATTGAAATTATCACTATGTAATGGTGAATGTGATAAAATTATCAATACTATGCATAATACTCCTTTCGCAGATATGAATGATTCTGAAAGAGAGGTGCAATCTGAAGGGCATAAGGCATTTAATTTAATGTCTAAGATAATACCTCTTTTGTCAGGGTTTATTGAATCAATACAAATTAATGAAAAATCAATAAAAAATAGGATTAATTCTTCAATGGCAACAATTACAGAATTAGCAGATTCATTAGTTAGGGAAGAGAAAATTAGTTTTCGTCAAGCTCACGAAGTTGCGCAACATTTATCTAAAGAGCTAATTTTAAAAGATATTGCCCTTGATGAAGTAGACTTCAATGTTTTTTCTAATTTATTTGAACAATTAGTTGGCCTTAAACCTTCTATAAGTAGAGAACGCTTTAAGGAGGTTTGTTCACCTGGGTATTTTGTAAACGTAAGAAATCTTCCTGGAGGACCTTCGAAAGATACAATTATAAATAGTTTAGAAGTCTATAAAAATGAATTATCAGAATATAAAAAAACCATATCAGAAAATGAGAGTTTTATTAATAATAGTAAAAATAATTTAGTAAAGTTTTATAAACAATATTCTTAAAAGATAGAGGCAATAATGGCTAATGTACAATTCAAAAATCTATTTAAAAATTATGGGGACGTTAAAGCTGTTCATGACTTTAATTTAGATATAGCTGAAGGGGAATTTATTGTTTTGGTAGGACCATCAGGTTGTGGTAAATCTACAACATTAAGAATGATTGCTGGTTTAGAAGACATTACTTCAGGGCACATATACATAGATGATAAGTTTATTAATAAAATACATCCTAAAAATCGTGATATAGCGATGGTTTTCCAAAATTATGCTTTGTATCCACATTTATCTGTAAAAGATAATATTTCATTTGGTTTAAGAGCGCAAAAACTTCCTAGATCCGAAATTGAAAAAAGAGTTATTGAAGCTTCAGAAACTTTGGGTTTAGAGGGGCTTTTGTTAAGAAGGCCTGGCGAACTGTCAGGAGGCCAAAAACAGCGAGTAGCTATGGGCAGAGCAATTGTTAGAAAACCAAAAGTTTTTTTATTTGATGAGCCTTTATCTAATTTAGATGCTAAACTAAGACATAAAATGAGAGCTGAAATGAAAAAGCTCCATAAGCAAGTTGGCACAACTACTATTTATGTTACTCATGATCAGATTGAAGCCATGACTTTAGCAGATAGAATAGTGATTATGAAGGATGGTCTTATTGAGCAAGTTGGCTCACCCAATGAGGTGTATAAAAGTCCAAACAATATTTTTGTAGCTAGCTTTATAGGAACTCCCGCAATGAATTTTATAGAGGGTAAAGTGAATAATGTTTCAAAGGCATCTTCAATTATTGGTCTGGTAGATAGAAAAACTTTAAAATTAAAAAAAGGTAATCTAAATACTAATCAAGATATTATTCTAGGACTTAGACCTGAAGACATTTCAGTAACTAATAAAAAGTTAACTAATTCAAAAGATGACATTGAGATAGATGCAGAAATTTCAGTTATCGAACCTATGGGTCATGAAACCGTTGTAATATGTGAAAGTAATTATGGAGAGATTACAGGCAAGGTTGAAAGTAATACTAATTTAAAAGAAGGTATGAATGTAAAGTTAAGTGTATGCCAAGATAATATTTATCTTTTTGATAAAAATTCACAAAAAAACCTTAGCCTTTAATTTACTTTTCAAAGCTTGAACAGCCCTTAAGAGATACTAAATCATCCTTTATTATATTTAACGGAATACTATTAACATAGTCTTTCATTCTTCCTGGAATTAAGAAGTTTTTGATTAATAAATCTTTTGGCATAATGGGATAAAGTCTTTCCAGTAAACCGCCTCCAAGAAAAACTCCTCCTCTCGCTCCATATATTAGTGCAATAGATGCAGACAGTTCTCCTAGAAGCTCAAATAGAAAACTACAGGACATATATTCGTAACCATTTTTATCATTTAGAGCTAAATTAACAATTTCTTCTGATGTAAGTTTTTTGTTTTGGTTATTAATTTTTGTTAAAGCATTATAAATAAGTTCTATACCTGGGCCACTTATAAGGCGCTCACATGAAATTCTAGGAAAATCATTTCGAATAATATTTATTGCTTCAATAAGAAGTTTATTTCTCTTTGGATAGGGTAAATGAGAGTAACCTCCTTCGCCTGAAACAACTATTGATTTACCCATATGCTTTTTTACACAAGATATTCCTAGCCCTGTTCCTAGAGCAATGTAAGCAAAAGTATTGTTTTTAGGTTCCGCAGAATTAATTCTCAAATATGATTTATTTTCTATTTCAGGTAAATAATAACATGCAGCTTCAGCATCATTAAAAATAGCTACATCATTTATCTTTAAAGCATCTATTATTTCTTGTTTCGATATTTTAAGACCGTTGTTTGTTATCTCTATTTTACCATCTTCAACAGGGCCTGCGGCACATACCCTAACTTGATCAAAAGAAAAACTATTTTCACTTATGTAATCCAGTATTAATTCTAATGGTGATCGTTTTTTGTCATATCTAACTTTTGATAAGTTTTCTATTTTTTTTTCATAAGAGAAGCCAATTCTTAGATGAGTTCCTCCAAAATCAGCAACTAATTTTCTTCTTTTTCTGTTCATTTTAAATACACAAATTATAAATTAATTTATAATTTTATATTATCTTCCTAAAGAGAAAAAGGAAATTAATGAAATAGTAATAGATATAAAAAATGACATACTAAACGCCACACCAAAAATTAATAGTATATTTAAACTGATTATTAAAATACTTAAAATTTTTATAAAATAGATAATATTGGTCATAAAAGTATTCATTTGTTCTTGTTATGTTCTTTTTAACATAAAGAATTATTAATGCAATAGATTTTATTTTCTTTAAGGGTTGGCTACTTTTGCTGGACCAGAGAGTTTAATCTCATTTATAGTAGCTTCTTTTTCATAGTTATACACATAAATGCCAGCATACTTATTTTCTTTAAAAACAAATGATTTCTTTAAATCTTCTATAAATTGGTCTGCAACTCTATCAAATGACTTTAATTTTGTAACATCTTCAAATTTTATTAAAATAGTAAGGTCACCTTCCTGACTAATTAAAATACTAAGTCCATGGAAACCGTGCTCATCTATTTTTTGGCCCAAGTAATCAGAGCAAAAAGCAGCTGCAACTTTAGCTTCGCTTATACCAGGAAACTTATATTGATAAACTTTTGCGTACATTATACATCTCCCAATTTTGACAACATGTCATTAACCATATTCTCTGCTGCATTGCCCTCAACCTTAACTTTTTGAAGAATTTGCGTCTGCATTCCCATTCGCTGTTGTGTCTCTCTCCCTTTTTTTGTCAATACGACACCTTCATTTTCTTGGCTACATAGTTCAAGACTTATCAAATTACCTAATAGTGAAGCAGCAACTTTTTTGTTGCTGCAAATACTAATAAAATATTTAAAATCTTCTAAACTAGCATTAGGAACAGATTTTGAAAATTCGTTTATAGCATCTTGGATTTTATTTGAAGTGATTTCTCTTTGTTCACTTTGAGTATCAAGTTGATGAGCTAAACGAGCAACTAGTTTTTGAACAAGAATTATTTGTTGATCAGACAATTCTTTCTTTTCATTATTAACCAAACAAAAGCTGCCAAGTATATAATTATCCTTGTTAATAATAGGAAATCCAGCATAGGATTTGCACATCCCAGAGGTTACAGCAGGATGATTTTTAGTTCTTTCATCTAGAGTTGTATCTGGTATTAATGTTGGTTTATTACTAAGCAATGTGTAGGAGCAAATACTTTGTGCTCTATCAGCCAATTTATCGCCACTTTTACCAGGAAAGTTACAAGATGCCAAAGAGTACTGAGTATCAGCATCAAAAAGTGTAGCAGCAACAGCAGCAAAACCAGTCAATTCTTGGGCCATTTCACTGTAAACAACCATAACATCATGTTGATTGGTGCCTTTAATTTGAAGACGTTCAACAGCTTCTTGTCTTCGGCTTTCATTTGCTGGTAATGGTGCAGGTATAAAATTCATAAAGAAATCTCCTATCTATTAAATATAATATAATCATAAAAAAAAATTTGTATAAAAATTATGTTATGAAATAGCTAATTATACCTATAAATCCTCCAAATACTGCACCCCATATAACTAACCAACCTAAATGCTCATTAATTAGGTCTTGAATGATTATTTTGACATCCTGGGGAGACAATTCATTTAATCTGTCATCAATGAGTTTTTCTATTTTAATATAGATACTCTTAGCTATATCTTTTCCTGTATCAGAATTACTTTCACTTTCTACAATTGATTCTAATAAATTTTCTAATTTACCTATTACAGGTTTTCTAAGAGGCTCTAAAGCTTTTCTTCCACCAACCATAGCAAGCATCCCCCCTAATTGGGAATTTTCNATAGATTCTATTAATCCTTCAAAAATATTATTATAGTCTATCTTACCAGATATTGATTTTAATGTTTCGTAACTCATGTCTGAAGTAAACTGTTCTATGTTTTGTCTAGAAAAAAATTCCTTTATTATAAGCTCTTTTATCGCTTCTTTAAAGACAGCAAAATTATTTGGAATGATTCCTGAACCGTAAATTAGAGGAACTTTTTCAAATAACATATGGATTGCAATCCAATTGGTTACT
Organism: SAR116 cluster bacterium; assembly: GCA_002684695.1. Taxonomy (GTDB): domain Bacteria; phylum Pseudomonadota; class Alphaproteobacteria; order Puniceispirillales. The sequence goes on from NYVQ01000028.1 coordinate 21,285, forward strand.
CCTCCCGACAAACTAAATAATCCAACCATAAGAATTAGATTATTATTAAAAGGATCAATCAGTCCTGTAATAGTTATTGAAAACGCAATGATATTTGTTAGAAAAGATTTANTCATATTAATTAAATTACTAAAAATAGAAAACTTNCGAAATAGAAAAAAAATATATGTTAAATAATTAATTAATAACCTTCAAACACTTGACAAATATATTGAAAAAGCTATATTTCGTCGTTCTATATAAAGTTTATTAATTTCTGNATTTGAGGAAAACTTAAATGTATGCTGTGATCAAAACCGGTGGAAAACAATACCGTGTAGAAAACGACCAAAAACTATTANTTGAAAGAATTAAAGCTGAAGAAGGCTCAATTGTTACCTTATCAAATCTTCTAATGGTTGTTGACTCTGGAAAAGTATCAACAGGCGATCAGCTTCAAAATGTTGCAGTTTCAGCGACTGTTATTAAACAAACTAGAGGTCCAAAAATTATTACTCTTAAACACAGAAGAAGAAAAAATTCTAGAAGGGTTAAGGGCCANAGACAAGACTTAACTTTGTTAAAAGTTGTTGGTATTGGTGATCCTAAAAAACTCGTTTTGAAAGATGAAAAAAAATTAAAAAAAGAAAAGGACCCAATAGTTAAAAAAGANAAATCTTCAAAAAGTACTGAAAAAGCTTCAGATACAACAAAGGTAAAAGCAACCACAACAAAAAAAGTTGTTAAACCAAAGACTGTAAAATCTAAATCAACCACAAAAAAAGATAAATAAGATATTTTAGGAGTTTATTATGGCACATAAAAAAGCAGGTGGTAGTTCAAGAAATGGTCGTGACTCAGCGGGTAGACGTTTAGGTGTTAAAAAATTTGGTGGTGAAAAAGTATTAGCTGGTAATATAATTATTAGGCAAAGAGGCACTAAAGTTCATCCTGGAAGCAATGTTGGCATAGGCAAAGACCATACATTATTTGCTACTTCAGCTGGTGTTATTAAGTTTAGAGAGAGATCTAAAGGGAAAATGTTTGTTAATGTTGTAGCNGAANCGGAAGCTGCAGAATAACNTTCACCCTAATATATAACCGTTCTGGCGGTTAAAATGAAATTCCTTGATGAAGTAAAAATTTTTTTGAAAAGCGGTAACGGCGGACCTGGTGCTGTTAGTTTTAGACGTGAAGCTAACGTTCCATTTGGTGGACCCGATGGAGGAGATGGAGGTAAGGGAGGTGATATAATTGTAGAGTGTGTTGAAGGACTTAATACGCTCATTGACTTCCGATATAAACAACATTTCAAAGCAGAAACAGGTCATTCNGGTGCTGGTAGAAATAAATCAGGTCAAAATGGTCAGTCAACAATAATAAAACTCCCGTTAGGTACGCAAATTCTCTCCGAAGAAAAAGATCAACTTTTAATTGATTTAGTNAAGGTAGGACAAAAAGAGGTTCTAATTGAGGGAGGCAAAGGAGGAAAGGGTAACGCATGGTTTAAGTCATCTACTAGGCAAAGCCCAAGATATGCTCAATCTGGTATAAAAGGTGAGGAATTATGGGTTTGGTTTAGGCTAAAGTTAATAGCGGACGCTGGTTTGATTGGTCTGCCTAATGCTGGTAAATCTACTTTACTATCAGTAGTAAGTGCAGCAAGGCCAAAAATTGCTAGTTATCCCTTTACTACACTATATCCAGGGTTAGGGGTTGCTGAAATTGATGATCATGAATTTATCATTGCGGATATTCCAGGTCTNATAAAAGGCGCTCATCTTGGTTCAGGGTTAGGNACTAGATTTTTAGGTCACATTGAAAGGTGTAAAGTCNTTTTGCATTTNGTTGATTGTTGTGATGACAACCCAGTTGAGTCATGGAAAGTGATTCAAAANGAAATTAAGGAATATGGTGCAGACTTAGANAGTAAAAAATGTATAACTGTATTAACCAAGTCAGATGCCTTGCTAGATGAACTGATTACAGAGATTGAAAATAATTTGAAAAAAGCTGGTGCAAATGAAGTTTGTAGTATTTCATCCATTTCAAATAAAGGTATTTCTTCAATTTTAAGAAAAATTTCATTTGCCATAGTTAATGTAGATAAAAATACTAATCAAGAAACTTAAGAATTTAAACAAAATGTTAATTTAAATAAACTGTTTAAAATTGTAATGTTNTAATATGGAACAAAATATAAAAAAAACTTCAGACCATAAAAGTTTTATGAGNAAATTTTTCTCTGACTATAAGAGAATAATTATTAAAGTTGGGAGTTCTTTACTAATTAATAAAAAGACAAGAACTATAAGAGAAGACTGGCTTCTAGCATTATCCGAAGACATTGCTAATCTAAGGAAAATTGAAAAAGAGATTTTAATTGTTTCATCTGGAGCAATTGCTTTAGGACGCGATANACTTGTTTCAAAACAAAAAACTTTGAATCTNGAAGAAAATCAAGCAGCTGCCTCCATTGGACAAATTGAATTAGCTTATTCTTGGAAAGATGCGTTAAGAAAACAAAATATTAAATGTGCTCAAGTTTTACTGTCACCAGATGATACTGAAACAAGAAGAAGACATTTAAATGCCAGAGCGACATTAGCGACTTTAATTAAATCACAGGTTGTTCCTGTAATTAATGAGAATGATACAGTTACAACAAGTGAAATAAAATTTGGAGATAATGATAGGTTAGCAGCAAGGGTGGCTCAGATGTCTTCATCAGATTTATTAATTCTTTTATCTGACATAGATGGACTTTATGATCAAAATCCGCACCANTCAAATAAAGCCAAACATATTCCTATTGTAGATGAAGTAAATGACGACATTATAAATATGGCAGGTTCATCTCATTATGAGTACGCCTCAGGTGGAATGATTACAAAAGTGGAAGCTGCTAAAATATCTAGTCTATCTGGATGTGCTTTAATTATTTGTAATGGTGAAGGCAAAAATCCNATTCTAGAATTATCAAAAGGNGTTAAATATACACTTTTTAAACCAAATGAAACTCCTNTAACTGCAAGAAAAAAATGGATTGCTGCTGGTCTCAAAATTTTAGGAAAATTAATTATTGATAATGGAGCTTCAAAAGCACTTATGAGTGGAAGTTCTTTATTGCCAGCTGGAGTTTTGAAGGTGGAAGGAAATTTTGAAAAAGGAGATTTGATTGAGATATATACTTTAGATCGAAAGAAAATAGCATCTGGATTATCTTCATATAATTCTCAAGAAATTAAAATTATAGCTGGGAATAAAACACGTGATATAGAGAGTCTTTTGGGGTATGTAGGAAGAGACGAGCTAATTCATAGAGATGATTTAGTGTTAAAAAANTAATCTCTTTATTTGGATTTATGTAAATGAAAATAACAGATATTTTAAATAAAATAGGCAATAATTCAAAATCTTCTCAAAAAGAAATTGCATCNNCTTCGCATAAAAAAAGACAAAGTNTTTTAAAAATATGTGCNANTAACATTAAAGGAAATATAAAAAATATTATTGATGCAAATAAACAAGATGTAGATGACGCAAAAAAATCTAANCTTAGANCATCTTATNTTGACAGGNTNAGATTAGACNCTGAAAGAATTTTNGGCATTGTAAAAAGTTTAGATGAAATNTCTGAATTNCCTGATCCTTTAAATAGAAAANTCGNAGAATGGNAAAGACCNAATGGACTNAAAATTNCAAGGAAACCAACACCNTTAGGNGTGTTNGGAATTATATTTGAATCTAGGCCAAATGTTACTGTTGATGCCGCTGGACTATCAATAAAATCAGGTAATTCAGTAATATTAAGGTGTGGTTCTGATAGTTACAACTCTTGTAAAATTTTAACAGAAATAATAAGAAATTCATTAAAAGATTGTCAGCTTTCTCCTAATATAGTTCAATTAGTGCCATCCAAAAATAGGGAGGCTGTTGATCATATGCTAAAAATGTCAGGCATAATTGATGTAATTATACCTCGAGGAGGTAAATCATTAGTCGAAAAAGTTCAAAAACATTCTACTGTGCCAGTGTTTTCTCACTTAGAAGGAATATGTCATGTTTATGTGGATAAATATGCAGATTTTGAAAAATCTTATTCTGTAGTGGTAAACGGTAAGATGAGAAGAACTGGTATTTGTGGTGCAACAGAAACTTTGCTTGTTAATAGTCAAATTGCTAATGAATTTCTTCCTTCGATGTACGATAAACTCAATAGCCAAGGATGTGAAGTTGTAGGAGATAAATTTGTTAAGTCTATAATACCAGATATTAATCTTGCCACAGACGAAGATTGGTCAACTGAATATTTATCTCCAAAAATTTCAATAAAAATTGTTAAAGATATTTATGAGGCTATAGAACATATTGATAAATTTGGAACAGATCATACAGAAGCTATTATGACAGAAAATAAAAATAATGCTGATATTTTTACCAACTCAGTTGATAGCGCAATAGTAATGGTAAATGCTTCTACACAATTTGCTGATGGTGGTGAGTTTGGTCTTGGAGCTGAAATTGGAATTTCAACTGGAAAATTACATGCAAGAGGACCAGTTGGAGCAGAACAGTTAACGAGTTTCAAATATGTTGTACATGGTAATGGGCAGATCCGCCCCTAGAAGAGCTCATAGGCTTCCAAAATATATTAATGATACTAGAAATTTGAGAGTTGGATTAATGGGTGGCTCATTTAATCCACCTCATGACGGGCATTTCAAAATTGCAAGTTCGGCTATAAAATATTTAGGTTTAGATGAAGTATGGTGGTTGATCAGCCCACAAAACCCATTCAAAACCTCTCATCAAACATTGCCTTTTATGGAAAGGCATCAACTTTGTATTAAATCTGCTAAACATCCTAAGTTTAGAGTATTAAATATTGAGGATAGGCTGAAAACAAAAAATAGCTTTAGTTTAATAAAAAGAATGCTACCCAGATTTCCAAATATGAATTTTGTTTGGATAATGGGGGCTGATAACTTATATGAATTTGGCAAGTGGCANAAAGCTAATGAATTATCACATTTGATTCCATTTGCAGTATTTAATCGTAAAAATTATTCCTTTAAGAGCTTAAACTCTAAAGGAGCATTTATTTTAAGAAGTAGAGTTCAAAATAATATGCTTAGAAAACTTATCAAACAAAAACCACCTAAATGGGGGTATTTACATAATGTCAATGTAAATATTTCATCTACTGAAATTAGGGAATCAAAATAATAGAATTTCCATTAAGTATGTATTATATTTAAANTAAGGAGATAAAATATTTCAGCAATTAAACCATTACTAAATAAATTACATTCGCTAATAGTTAAAGAACTAGATAAACTTAAAGCTGAAAATATTGTTATCATTGAGCTTAAGGAAAAAAGTCCAATTGCTGATTATATGATAATTGCTGAAGGNACTTCTTCTAGGCATGTTAATTCGATGGCTCAAAAAATTATTGAATTTCTTAAAAATAAGAAAGTAAAAAAAGTATCAACTGAAGGTTTAAATAANTCCGAATGGGTTTTAATTGATGCAGGTGATATTGTAGTTCATCTATTTCAACATGAAACAAGAGAATTTTATGATCTTGAAAAAATGTGGGTTCAAAAAAAGGGTGATGCAGAATCATTTACTATCGGAAATGACACCTAACTAATTAGTCATGAAATATAATATTTATGCAATCGGAAATATGAAGACNTCCCCAGAGGCTGAAATTTTCTGGAAATATTCAAAAAGAATCAAAAGTATTGAATTATTTGAGTTTGTTTCAAAATTTTCAGAAGAAAATAAAAAGAAAGAAGATGAGTCAGAAAAACTTTTATCTATGATTAAAAATAATGGNAAAAAAATATTACTTGATCAAAATGGACAAAATATTGATTCTTACGAATTTTCATCGATGTTATTGAATTTAGCAAATGNTGGTTGTAATAAAGTTAATTTTATAATTGGTGGTTCTAATGGTGTTTCCAAAGAGCTTAAGAAAAGTGTTGATATGATGTTAAGTTTTTCTAAGATGACTTTTCCTCATATCTTAGCCCGTATAATTCTTTTAGAGCAGATTTATAGAGCTGAAACTATTATCTTAAACCATCCATATCACAAAAACTAAAAATTATCTTTTTGGAGAATTAAAAATTAATAGCCAAAAAAAATTTAGACCAATAACTTTTTGCATACTAGATGGTTGGGGCATTTCAAATAATTATTTTAAAAATGCTGTTAATAAAGCATATAAACCCAATTTTGATTATTTGAAAAACAATTATCCATCTACTCAAATACTTGCATCAGGTAATGATGTAGGNCTTCCTAAAGGACAAGTTGGAAACTCTGAAGTTGGTCATATGAATATTGGCTGTGGTAGAATTATAAAACAAGATCTTCTTAGGATAGATGAATCAATAAACACTGGTAGTTTAAAGGAACACGGTTTAATCAAAAAATTTGCCACACAAGTTTTAAGTAATACTGGAACTGCACATATTTTAGGGTTGGTAAGTAATGGGGGTGTTCACTCTAAAGATAATCATATTCTAGAGTTAACAAAAATTTTAGTAAAAAAAAATATTGAGGTTATTATNCATGCTTTTACNGANGGNAGNGATGTTCTNCCCAATTCAGCAATAAAAAGTTTAATAGAATTTAATTNAGCATTGCCTAAAGGTGCTTCAATAGGAACAGTAATGGGTAGATACTATTCTATGGATAGAGATAATAGATGGGATAGAATTGAAATGGCATGGAAAGCATTGGTATTGGGTGAAGCTAAATATCATGCAAAGAATATTGAAACTCTTGTTGAATCTGCCTATAATAGAAATGAGTCTGATGAGTTTATTTCACCCTCTATTCTTTGTGAGAATGAGGAAAAATGCTTCAAAGGTATGAAAGATGGCGACGGATTACTATTAGCTAACTTTAGGGCAGATAGAGTTCGACAAATAATAAATTCTTTAACAAATAAAAAATTTGATAATTTTCGTATAAGCAAGTTAGTAAATTTTTCTTCACTATTGGGAATGGTGCCTTATTCATCTGAAATTGATAAGATTATGCCAAGTTTGTTTCCAAAAAATAAAATATTAAACTCTTTGGGAGAAGTTTTATCTTATTCAGGATTGAAGCAACTAAGAATTGCTGAAACAGAAAAATATGCTCATGTAACATTTTTTTTTAATGGTGGTAGTGAAAAGACTTTTGAAGGTGAGGAAAGAATTTTAATACCTTCACCTAAAGTGTCAACTTATGATAAGGCTCCAAAAATGAGTGCTATGGAAATAACTAATGAAATAGTCAAAAATATAAATAAAGAAGAATTTGATATCATAATTGCTAATTTTGCAAATCCAGATATGGTTGGTCACACAGGAAATTTTGGATCTACTGTTGAGGCTATAGAGTTTGTTGATGAATGTATTGGAAGAATTTTTAAAGCTATAAAGGATAAAAACGGTATTCTAATTTTAACATCTGATCATGGTAATAGCGAAACNATGTGGGATGAAAAACAAAACTCAAAACATACAGCGCATACAAATAATCCAGTTCCATTTATTATAGTTAATTCTGAAAAAGAAATAAATTTAAAAAAAGGAACTTTATCAGACATAGCTCCAACTATAATTGGTATGTTTAATTTAAATAAACCAAAAGAAATAGAAGGTAAAAGTTTGATTATTTGATATTTAAATATAATATTATTTAAATTACAATATTGATTTGATGGAGAAAAAATTGTTTGTTTCAAAAAAAATTATATCTGGAATATTTGTATCAATTTTCCTTCTTCTAGGTTTAGGTTATTTTTCTCCATTAGTTCTTGATGTAGAGGCAAAAAATTCAGAAACTTATAGGCAATTAACTTTATTTGGTGACGTTTTTCAAAGGGTAAAAGAAGCTTATGTTGAAGAGGTNCCAGATAAAGATTTNGTAAAATCTGCTATCAATGGAATGTTAGCTAATCTTGANCCGCACTCATCATTTATGGATGATGAAGATTTCGAAGATATGCAAGTTCAAACTAAAGGTGCATTTGGTGGACTGGGTATAGAAGTCACTATGGAGGATGGTTTTGTAAAAGTTGTTTCTCCAATTGATGATACTCCTGCAGACAAAGCAAATATTCAACCAGGAGATTTAATTATTGGAATAGATAACGAGGGAGTGTATGGGTTAACTTTAGATGAAGCAGTTGAAAAATTGAGAGGAAAAATTGGTGATCCTGTTCTTATTACGATAAGAAGAGGAAAAAATGATCCTTTTGAAGTCAAAATAATAAGAGATGAAATAAAGATATCTTCTGTAAAAAGTGAAACTTTTGATAATATAGGTTATGTCCGCCTCACTACTTTTAGTCAGCAAACAACACCAGGTTTGGTTAAGGCTGTTCAAGAATTTAAAAAAGATTTAGGTGATGAATTTCAGGGAGTTGTATTAGATTTGAGAAATAACCCCGGGGGGCTATTGTCTGAAGCGATTTCAGTTTCAGATTCATTCTTAGAATTAGGTGAAATAGTATCTACAAGAGGAAGAGATGGTAACGACTCAACTCATCATTATTCAAGGCCTGGTGACATTATTAATGGGTTGCCGTTAGTAGTATTAATTAATAGTGGATCAGCTTCGGCTTCTGAAATTGTTGCTGGTGCCTTAAAAGACCATAAAAGAGCAGTTATACTTGGCACAAGATCTTTTGGGAAAGGTTCTGTACAAACAGTNATTCCTTTACCNGGGCANGGTGCGATGCGTTTAACAACCGCTAGATATTANACACCTTCAGGAATATCTATCCAAGCTAAAGGTATATCACCTGATATCAAGGTTGAGGTGGCTAAAATTGAACCAATTGATTTTGGGATAGTTAGAGAAGAAGATATTAGAGGTGCCTTAGATAAAAATGACCAAGATATTACTGACGAGAAAGGTGATAATACTTCGGTAACCTCTGATCAAAGAGATGAAACTTCTTTAGGTTCAGAAATTGACATAACTNAAAAAACTCAAGATGAAATAGATTTTCAGTTATCACGAGCATTGGANTTGATAAGAGGTGCATCAGTTTTTAATAATCTCAAAAAATAAAAAATGANTCATTTTAAACCATATAGAAATTGTGTTGGACTACTAGTTCTTAATAAGANNGGGAANGTTTTTATAGGNAAAAGAATTGANTCAAATTTAAATGCATGGCAAATGCCTCAAGGTGGTATTGAACCTGATGAAGATCCNAAATCGGCTGGTATACGTGAGATGGAAGAAGAAATTGGTACTNNTAATGCTGAATTAATAGGTGAAATGAGTGAATGGCTTAATTATGATATTCCTGAAAAACTTTCACGAAGATTATGGAATGGAAAATATAGGGGCCAAACTCAAAAATGGTTAGCATTTAAATTTCTTGGNAATGATAGTGAAATTAATATCAAAACTAAAGATCCTGAATTCAAAGAATGGCGATGGGAAAATCACAAAAATTTACCTGACTTAGCAGTACCATTTAAAAGAGATATATATAAAAAAGTAATCAAAGAATTTGAAGAACTTTTCCCGAAATTATAAATTAATCTTTAATCTTACTAAGAACAAACTCTAACCAATCTATTTCATCAGAATTAGCTTTTTCTTCAGCCGGATTTTCAAATGATTTCTCTTTGCTTTTGAAATTATTTAAACGGTTTTGAATTTCTGATTGTTTAAGCTCATTTAAGTTTTCTGCTCTTTCAACTAAAATTGAACAATTAGATGGAGTAACATCAGCGATACCACCGTCAATAATAACATTATCAATAGAACTACCACTTTCGTATAAGGTTACAATGCCTCTATTAAGAGTAGATAATGTATGCGCATGTAATGGTAAAACACCAAAGTGACCTTCACTACCAGGAATAACAACCATCTCAACTTCTTGGCTAATCATTCTTTGAGATGGTGTAATTAGTTCAAAGTTAGTTTTATTTTCCATTAATTAATCTCTACTGATTAGGCGGCTGAAGCTTCTAGCTTAGCCCCTTTTTCAACAGCTTCCTCAATTGTTCCTACCATATAAAACGCAGCTTCAGGCAAATGGTCATATTCACCGTTAACAATACCTTTAAAACCTTTAATCGTATCTTCCAAAGAAACTAATTTTCCTGGGGATCCAGTAAATACTTCTGCAACATGAAATGGTTGGGAAAGAAATCTTTCAATCTTTCTAGCTCGTGCGACTGTTAATTTGTCTTCTTCTGAGAGTTCATCCATTCCTAAAATAGCTATAATGTCTTGAAGAGCTTTGTATTGCTGAAGAATTGATTGAACTGATCTTGCTGTTTCNTAATGTTCTTCACCAACAATTCTGGGGTCTAACATTCTTGATGTTGAGTCAAGNGGATCAACAGCAGGGTAGATGCCTTTCTCAGAAATCTGCCTTGATAAAACAGTTGTAGCATCTAAGTGAGCAAAAGANGTNGCTGGNGCNGGNTCTGTTAAATCATCAGCNGGAACATAAATAGCCTGAACTGATGTTATTGATCCTTTAGTNGTTGTGGTAATTCTTTCNTGTAAAGCTCCCATATCGGTTGACAGAGTGGGTTGGTAACCAACAGCTGAAGGAATTCTTCCAAGAAGTGCAGAAACTTCTGAACCAGCTTGAGTAAATCTAAAAATGTTATCAACAAAAAACAAAACGTCCTGTCCTTCTTCATCTCTAAAGTATTCAGCTAATGTTAGGCCAGTTAACCCAACTCGGGCTCTCGCTCCTGGAGGCTCATTCATTTGGCCATAGACTAAAGCTGCTTTGGAACCTGGTCCATCTGGNATAATAACATTTGATTCTATCATTTCATTATAAAGATCATTACCTTCTCTGGTTCTTTCACCAACACCAGCAAAAACAGAATATCCACCATGAGCTTTAGCGACATTGTTAATAAGCTCCATAATTAAAACTGTTTTTCCAACACCAGCACCACCAAATAANCCAATTTTNCCACCTTTTGCATAAGGTGCTAATAAATCAACGACTTTGATTCCAGTTTCTAAAATCTCGGATTCAGTAGCTTGTTCAACAAATTCAGGNGCTGGNCTATGGATAGGATATGATTTCTTNCTCTTAATCGGNTTTTTTTCATCAATTGCCTCACCAACAACGTTTATAATCCTNCCTAAAGTTTCAGGACCTACNGGAACNGTAATAGGTGCACCNGTGTCAATNGCTTCCATATTTCGAACTAATCCTTCTGTAGCATCCATTGCTATACATCTGACNGTATTTTCCCCNAGATGTTGTGCAATCTCNAGCACTAATCTCGTTCCATTATTATCAACTTCAAGAGCGTTTAATATTGGTGGAAGGTCTTCATCAAATTTCACATCAACTACAGCTCCAATAACCTGAGTAATTTTTCCAGATTTAGTTTTTGCCATTGTATATTCCTCTTCTTTTTATAAAAATTATTGTCATTATACTGCCTCAGCACCTGATATTATCTCTATCAATTCTTTTGTTATGAATGCTTGTCTTGTTCTGTTATACTCTAATGTTAGTCTATCGATTAAATCACCCGCATTTCTTGTAGCATTATCCATAGCAGTCATTCTTGCTGCAAGTTCTCCAGCTGAACTGTCAAGCAGTGCACTATAAATTTGGGTTGATAAATTTCTAGGGAGCAAGTCATTTAAAATGATTTCTTCTTCTGGTTCATACTCATAGGTAGTTTGTTCATTTGTCTCTTCTATTTCTTCTTGATTTATATCTGCAGGAATAAGTTGTTTTTTTGTAACAATTTGAGAAATAACTGATTTAAAACGATTATAAAACATTTCCACCTGATCTATACTATTTTCTTCAAAGAGAGAAAGTATTTGTAACGTTATAGGAGAAACTTTAGAAAATGATAGGCTATCACCTTGAATGCCAGAAAAAGATCCTATAATTCTCTCGCCCATTTCACGTTTTAAAACTGTACCAACTTTTCTACCAACTAAAATTAGTTTTACAGTTTTTCCATCATTTTCAAGCTCTTTTACTCGTCTTCTAATTTCTTTCGAGATATTATTATTAAAACCACCACATAAACCTCTATCAGCCGAAATAGCTACCAAGAGAATATTTTTATCAGCGTTGTTCCCAAATAATAGTTTTGGTCCACTATCTTTATTTACTTTTAAAGCAAGTGTTGAAACAATATTACTCATTTTAGAAGCATAAGGTCTCCCAGATTCAGCTTTTTCTTGCGCTCTTTTAAGTTTTGCAGAGGCAACCATTTTCATCGCGGAAGTAATTTTCTGCGTTGATTTTACGGTGTTTATTCTTATTTTTAAGTCTTTTAAAGAAGGCATTAAATTATAATTCCTATTTATTCAAAAGTTTTTAAAAATTCTTCAATAGCCTGTTTCAACTTTTCTTCAGTCGCATCTGATAAAGCTTTTTCATCTCG
>NYVQ01000029.1 GCA_002684695.1 SAR116 cluster bacterium
CACAACTCGAAACTCTACAAAAAAAAATTACTTCTTGATGTTCATGCGTGGATATCTCGATGATGCACCCCGACAAATGTCAGCACCCTGCTTTGACACTTGCCCAGGTGAATATCATAATTTGAAGTCGGTTCATTCGCACTTTCTGTTGAAACAAAAACTTGGAAACTTAATGGTATTTTACTTACATGATCACCATGTGACATCCATACTTGCTCACTATCACCAGAGAACATTCCATTAATTAAATCTGTTTGTATTACAGACTTTTTTAAAAAAGCTCTTCCAAATTCAGCAGTTCCCTTACCTCTCTCTACTTGGCCACCTAATACTTTAACAAGAACTTGAAGGCCATAACATATACCAAGAACAGGTATATCCATATCAAATAAATTTAATGGCGTTCTAGGAGAGTTTTTTTCTAATACACTTGCAGGACCACCTGATAGGATTACAGCTTTTGGATTATATTCTTTTAAATTTTTGTCATCAACTTTTTGAAAGGGGATAATTTCTGAAAAAACACCGAGTTCTCTTAACCTTCTTGCTATTAGCTGAGTAAATTGACTTCCGAAATCAATAATTAATAATCGTTCCAATTTACTCATAGAAGTTCCATAAACTAAATTTTATTGCTTAAAGCCCATTGCAAGGACATATGATTCTACAGATTCTTTCCTACTTGCATCAGGTTTAACATGTTTCACAGTTTTAAAAGAGTTGTTGAGTGTATTTAATACACTTGCTTCAGTGCCACCCTTAAAGCATTTACCTAAGAAAAACCCATCTTTTTTCAAAAAATCAAAAGCTATTTCTATTGCGTTCTCAAGAAGCATTGTAGTTCTAATATGGTCTGTTGGCTTGTGGCCAGTAGTGTCAGCTGCCATATCACTAACAACTCCGTTCACTTTTTGCCCCTTAAAAAAAATTTTTACTTGATCAATTATTTCTTGATCATTTATATCACCAACTAAGATTTTAACATCTGGTAATGCATCAGTTTCCAAAAGATCAATGCCAACAATTTTTCCTTTACTATTCTTATTAATTTCTTCTGACATTACTTGAAGCCATCCTCCTGGTGCACAACCAAGATCAATAATTGACATTCCAGATTTCAATAAATTAAATTTCTCATTAATTTGTAATAGCTTAAATGCAGACCTAGATCTAAATCCTCTCTTTTGAGCTTCTGAAACATAAGGGTCATTTAATTGGCGTGAAATCCATTTTCTAGATGACTCAGTTCTCTTATTTTTATTAATTTTTTGCTTAGAAGACCTTGAACTTACAAACTTATTTTTTTGTAAATTAACTTTTTTTTTATTCATTACGCTCTCTTAACTCGAGAAAATATCATCTTAAAAAAGTTAGTAATATCATTGCCAACTCCTAAAGTAGAAGGAATTACAAATAAAACTAATANTGTNGTGCAACCTANCCCAAANGTTATAGTTGCAGCCATAGGAATTAAATANTGGGCTTGAAGAGAGGTTTCAAACATTAATGCTGACAAACCTCCAATTGTTGTTAAAGACGTAAGAATTACAGGCCTTAACCTATCACAAACACCAGAAATTATTGCTTCTTTNGGTTTATCAGGATTCTCNGCTAATCTTCTTTCAATTGTAGCAACAAGAATAATCGAATTGTTTACAACGATACCAGCTAAAGCAATGATGGCAAACATTGACAAAATTGACATGGTAAGGCCTAAAAAGTAATGGCCTGCAACTGCGCCTATAAAACCAAAAGGNATCATTATCATTACAGCTAATGGTCTCAGCCAACTCGCAAAAACCCATGCAAGAACTATGTATATAGANAANAGACCAATAGTTCCNCCTATTTGCATATCTGCAAATGCCTCTTGTTGTTCCTCATCTCTTCCAGAATAACGATAGTTTAAACCATAAGAAGAAATTATATTATTAATGCCTAATTCTTCGAGTTTTTCTTTTGCTCCAGATGTATTTAATAATGTTTCATCCAAATCACCAGTAATTTTGACCTCTCGAGAACCATCTGTTCTTCTAATAACAGAGAAACCAAGNTTGTTCTTTAATGATGCCACCTCTTCTAATCCTATCANCGATCCATTTGGTGCAATTAATTTTAACTNTGCTAAATTATCATTTTCAATTTCATCGCTAGGTAATTTTATTCTTACAGTAACCTCTTCATCTCCTCTTGCAAATCTTCTAACTATTGCNCCCTCGAGAGCTGATCTTACTTGAGCTCCAATTTCAAATGTACTAAAACCTAGTGATTTNCCTTTNGGTGTAAGTTCAATATGTATTTCCTCNGCACCATAATTTAGATTACTTGTNACATCGCTAGAACCAGGTAATGTTTTTACTAATTCCATTACTTTATCAGAAGCCTGTTTCATTAGGTTTAAGTCATCGCCTGTAATTCTAATNTCAATGTCTCTNCCAGGAGGGCCTCCCACTGGNGCTCTAATTGAAATTTTTTCAAGACCTGGTAAAGGATTTATATTTTTTTTCCAGCTAGAAATTAATTCTTCAACTCTGACATCTCTTTTATCAGCNGTAATTAATTNAACTGTTACACTNGCCCTGTCGTAAGAAGCTCCAAAAGCATCATTCTCTTCAGTATTATTTGCTGAACCAAAACCNAAAAGATTAAAAGACATCAATACCAATTTATCTTCCTCACCTACAAGCTCTANTTCTGTTTGCTTNAATGCTCTTTCCATTTCATTAAGCATTTTTGATGTTTGAGATCTTGANGAACCAGATGTCATTGTAATATTTGCAAAAACAATGTCNCCTTCTGGACCNCTAAAGAAAGCAAATGGCACCCTTCCTGAAGAGACCATACCTACGGAAAAGATCAATAAAGCTAAAGCTGATGATATAGTGGCATATCTCCAATTATATGAAATTGTAACCAGCTTTTTAAAAATTTTATCTTTAAACCAATTAAATCCTTTGTTAAATGGTTTATGGATTTTATCGAGCATCCATACAAAAGGAGAAAAAATATTTGATATTATAGGATGAACACCNTGNCTCAAATGTGCTGGCATTATTAGGAATACCTCTAAAAGACTTGCNGCAAGAACTGCACAAACAACAGCAGGTATCGCAAATATAATTTGACCAATAATACCTTTTATAAAAAATAGTGGNAGAAAAGCAGCAATTGTTGTTAACATAGCTGAAATNACGGGCGGTGACATTCTTGTTGCAGCTAAAATAGAAGATTGAGATGCATCCATACCTCTGTTTTCTTCTAAATGCTCAGAATGCTCTCCAACNACAATCGCATCATCAACAACTATTCCTAAGGCCATTATNAGTCCAAATAAAGAAATCATATTTATAGTTTGTCCAGTTAATAACATCACACCNAATGTTGCNGCAAAAGCNACCGGAATTCCCAATGCTACCCAGAATGCNGTTCTTGAAGTCAAAAAAACAAAAAGAACTATTAGAACGATTATTAATCCACTTGTAGCATTGCGAGTTAATAAATTAATTCTATCTGAAATTAAGTTTGCTACAGTTCCAAATTGTTCGACATTTAAACTTTTGGGNAAATTATTTTTTTGTTCTACTAGATAGTTTTGAACAATTTCGTTTACCTTTAAAGCATCATTAGTTTTNCTGCGAAGAACCTTNAAATTTATTGCATTTTCACCATTTCTATATGCCTCCACCATCGGATCAGAAAAAGTTTCTGATATTTTTGCAATGTCACCCAATAAAATTCTTGTACCATCAGGCTTAACAATAATTTCTATTTGTGCATAATCCTTCCCTATTTCTTTTAAGCCAAGAGAACGGACCCTCAATGCACCATCCGCGAGGCTACCTGCAGGCACATCTACTGAAGATGATGAAATAATTCTCGATATATCATTCATTGATAAATTTAAACGAGCTAACTCGGTCTCNGANACCTCAATTAATATTTCTTCACTTGGATTTGGACTTATATCAATTTTATCGACACCTAAGGCTAATAAATCTTCTTTGATATTTTTTGCTTGTGATCTTAATGATTTNATNGAAAATGGCCCTGATAAAACAATNTTTGTAACTTCATCTTTNAATTCAGCTTTAAAAACTCTGGGTTTTTCTGTATCCTCNGGCAAATCAGTGTCATTTACTACAGCCTCAACATCTGATAATGCATTTTGCATATTGGTTCCAAAATCATACTCAATTTGAAGAACGGCAAGGTTCTCAGAAGAGGTTGATTTTACNTTTTTTACACCAGATAATGGCCTTAAATCTGGAACAAGTTTTTGAACAATATTTTTATCAACATCTTCAGCAGATGCGCCTGGCCAAATCGCTGAAATCACTATTATTTCAATATCTAAATCTGGGAAAAGTTGTCTATTTAATCTTTCTAATGACAAGAGCCCAAAGACGATAAGAAATACCATTAANAAATTTGCTGCTGTTTTATGCTTTGCAAAAAAACTTAATATTGAAAAATTACTCATTTCTTACTTTCAAGNCTTATACCCTCACCAATGCCAGCCAACCTAGAAACNACNACCTGTTCACCNTTNNTTATAGCACCTCTAAGGTAAACAAAGCCTGGTTCNTTATGAGCAATTTGTACTTTCTTTTTTAATGCACGACCNTCTCTAATAGTAAAAATTGAATCTCCTTCATATATTGCTTCCTCAGGTAATTTAGCTACCTGCAAAAGACTTCCAATTGGGTAATTGACTTTAACAAATGCCCCTGGCGGTATTTTAGAAAAATCTGATAATGGCTTAGGTAGAATGGCAAATATTTTTCCACCTCCATCTTGAGGATTCACGTATGCATCCCTTCTAGAAATATACCCCTTTAGCATTGAAACTTCATCAGAACCTTGTTCCCAATATACTGAAACCTCCTGACCAATAATATTTTGAAAATTAGCAAATATTTGTGAAGGNACATTAAATGAAACCTCCAAAAAATTTAAGTTACTTAAACTAGCAACAATTTTTTGATTGGAGACATTCTCGCCTAAAGCAATATTAACATTACCTAATGAGCCATCAAATGGCGCTTTTAAAATTGTATCAGCAATGCTNCTTTTTANTTTTTTTATTGATACCTCTAATCTTTTGTTTGAAAGGTTTANTTGTTCTATCTTGAAATTAAGTCTGTTAACATTTTGTTTCCTTGAAAGAATATTACTTTTTGCAATAGAAACAGCCAAGAGTATTTCATCTAAAGCACTATCTGAACTAGCTTTACTGTTAACCATACTTTTAATTCTAGCTTTTTGCTTTTCTCTTATATCTAGTTGGTTTGACAATTCNTGAAGTTGTAATTTATCAGTTACAATTTCTGATTTAATTTCTTCAATTTGAGAATTGTTTAATGAAAGTTGTATTCTAAGATCATTTAAATTATTTAGCTGATTAAAATTATCAAGTTCAGCTAAAACAGTATCTTTTTTTACAAATTCTCCAGATTTAAATTTATCAGAAATGTTTAAAACTTCTCCAAAAACTGGGAANGTCAANTTGGCTTGTCTNGATGAAAAAATTGAGCCAAAAGAAGTATTTNTTGGATTATAATTACTAATTTGAATGCTNNTTGTTTTNACAAAAAAACTTGTTTCTTCAACTTTTTCTACAGAAATATCTTCTTCAGTACTTTTCAACCATATATATCCCATTACGCCAGCTACAATAATACCNAAAGCTACAAATATTTTTAGTAAATTAATAATAATANTCTTTGTCATGATTTGGCCTATTNAATTTTTTTAATATTCTTAAATCAAGTATCCGAAAATTGTTTCGCTATATTTGTGATTGAATTCCAATCTTTTCTATCAATAGCATCTTTAGGTATAACAAATGATCCCCCAACAGCAAATACATTCGGTATACTNAAAAATTCAAATGCATTTTGCAAATTTATACCACCTGTTGGACAAAATTTAATATTGCTAAAAACAGAATTCATTTGTTTTAAAAAGTCAGATCCACCGATTGATGATATTGGAAAACACTTAAGTCTATGAAAACCATTTTGAACACAATACATAATTTCTGATGGATTTGAAACTCCTGGAACGTATGGCATTTCAATATATTTNTCNNCAATAAGATTTATTAGTTCTTTATTTAACCCAGGAGAAACTCCAAAATTAGCACCTATAGCGTATGTTTCAACTAATTGGGCTTTATTTAAAATAGTACCAACACCAACNTTTATTTCTGGAAACTGTNTTAAAATAGCCTCAGAAATTTTAAAGGCNTTGGNGGTTCTAAGTGTAACCTCAANAATAGTTATACCNCCTTTNAAAAGAGCNTCNACTGTNTTTAANGCANTTTCAATNTNNTCTTCCACCATTATTGGAATGATCTTATTATGTGATATAATTGTATCAACATCAGAAATAAATTTCTTATCAAAATTTTTTAAATTATTATTCATTTTTTTAGTGCTAACTATCAGAAAACCTTCTATAGATAAATAAGATTTATAAATGGTTTAGTCTACACTTAAATTTAATTTTAAAACACCCAGATAAATGATTTTATGAGTAAATAATTTATGTTGAGAGCTATAATAACTATATGGCCTTTGTTTCTTGGCATAGCATTAATTCAATCAGGTAACGGTCTTCAAGCATCCTTACTTGGAGTAAGAGCATCGTTAGAAGATTTCGGTACTTTTACCACTGGTATTGTAATTTCTGGCTATTATTGGGGTTTCTTGATCGGCTCTCAAATTGGTCCGAGATTAGTCCAGCAAGTAGGACATGTAAGAGTTTTTGGTGCTTTTTCTGCAATTGCTAGTTCGACAATATTAATGCACTCTCTTTTCCCTGATCCTATAGTTTGGTTTTTTATGAGAGTTTTAACAGGGCTTTCTTTCTCAGGCATTTATTTGGTTGCAGAAAGTTGGCTTAATAATGCCTCTGACAATAAAAATCGGGGACAAATTTTATCTATTTATATGATTGTTCAGATGGGAAGTCTTATTGTAGGTCAACTTCTTTTAGGCGTTTCAAACCCAATGAAATTTGATCTATTTCTCTTAACTTCAATAATAATTTCTGTCGCAGCTGCACCTATTTTAATTACNGCAGCAAAAGTTCCTGATTTCGAGATACTTGAAAGTATGTCTCTNAAGAAAATGTATATTATTTCACCATTAGCAGTTGTTGCAATTTTTATTTATGGGATTGCCAATGCNATGTTTTTTGGAATGTTTTCTGTATGGACAACACAATCAGGTATAACAAGTCAACTTACTGGGATACTTTTTGGTTGNTGGACATTTGGTGCTGTTATTCTGCAGTGGCCCATAGGAAAGCTATCTGATATATTTGATAGAAGACTGATCATTACAATATCTGCTTTTTTTGCTTGCTTATTTGTTATTATAGCAGGTGTTATNTCTCCAAAAAATTTTTACTGGTTTGTCTTTTTTATTATTCTTTATGGAGGNACATGTAATCCGATGTACTCACTATGTATAAGCTATGCAAATGATTTTTTAACGCCTAAACAAATGACTTCTGCAGCTGGAACATTAATTTTTGNATCTGGTCTAGGTATGATCATTGGCCCTCCTATAGCTTCAATAAGCATTACATTATTTGGATTGGACGGGTTTTTACCTGTNATGGGAAGTGTTCATTTTATTCTTGGATTATACGCTCTTTGGAGAATGACACAAAGACCTCCTATACCTCAAGAAGGACAAGGGCCATTTATTGCTGTCCCAATTAAAAATACGCCTATTTCAGTTTCTCTCAACCCAGAAATAGATGTTATACCAGAAAAAAATAAAAATAATTAAAATGAAANTTATCNTTNAAATTAAATTGATCTAGGTTGAGTTTATATATATATANNGAGAANAGATATTTACTGTTTAAGGATTTCAATTGAATAAATTAAAATTTAAATCAATTTTTATTTCTGATGCGCATCTTGGAAGTAAAGGTGCACAAGCTGATAAATTGCTGGATTTTTTAAANAAATCAACAGCTGANGCAATATANCTTGTTGGTGATATTATCGATGGTTGGCAATTAAATAAAAAATGGCATTGGCCAGATAGTCACAGCAAAGTCTTAGATAAATTNATAAAATTATCTGAGGAAGGAAAAAAAGTTATTTATATCTCGGGTAATCACGATGATTTTCTAAGAAAGATTGGTAATTTTAGTATGGGNGGAATTAAATTTTGTTCTGAAATAACTCATAAAACCCTAAAAAAGAAAAAATATTTAGTTATTCATGGTGACCAATATGATAATATTGTGAATGATGCTAAATGGTTAGCTTTAATTGGTGACGTTTTATATAATTTTACACTTAAATTAAATAGACANATAAATANAATTAGAAATTATTTTGGATATGAGTATTTTGCTTTATCTGCTTGGCTAAAAAGAAGAGTTAAGTTAGCTGTTAGTTTTGTATCTGATTTTGAAAAAAGAATTTCTGAGGCAGTTCACAAAAGNAAATTAGATGGCGTAATTTGNGGTCACGTTCACCATGCTGAGTCTAGAAAAATTGGAAAGGTTGACTACCTTAACTGTGGAGACTGGGTTGAATCATGCACAGCATTAGTAGAAAATGTTAACGGCGANATGCAACTTATTAATTGGTCTTGTTCTCAAAAAATTAAAGAATTTTTGGAAACTTTAAACAATAAACCTCGACTTATTAGTAACAATAGTATTGCTGCTTAAACTAAATAACCCCAAATTGATTTAATTCAGCGAGCATTGAAGACGGGATGTCATTATTATTTAAATCCCTAAAAGTATCTTTTGGTATTTTATCTTCAGTCAGATATCTCCATCCTTGAAATGGTCTATGTGAAATATTTGCTACTTTAATCAATTTATGGTCGAAGATTATTTTACATGCACTTTTACCNTCTNTTCTAACNACATNTCTAAATTCTAATATTTTTTGTCGAGCGATAAATTTATTTTTACTTATCCAATATANGGATCCATTNGGAAGTATCTCATCTACTCTTTTTGGCTTAATTCTTGTTGTATGNAATAGTTCNCTATTATTTTGTATTTCATTTTTTTGCCACTCTTCCAGCANTTCAAATGAACTAATACCAACACATAATTTTTTTAAATTTAGCATNATTTATANTAATATTTATTATTCATATTCTAAGTTANACAAACATANANATATTTCAAATAATTTATTNAATTNGGGTAAAATTTNATTTTAATTTGGAAAAAAAAGNTGGTNACCATTTACTTNAAAGGAGGATATNTTTTTTTGNCCCTCTNTAGAAAGCATCCAATAAATAAATTTTTCTGAAATATTAAATTTAACNGTAGGGCATTTTTTAGGACTAACTGGAATAATACCATATTGATTAAATAAACTCTCATCNCCTTCAAATAAAATTTTGTGTTCTCTTTTATTGTTAAAAGCTAACCATGTTGCTCTGTCACTNAAAACATAAGCATCCATTTGCACTGCAACATTCAGTGTTGCACCCATCCCAAGGCCAAGTTCTCTATACCAGTTACCACGGAATTTATTAGTCTCAAGTTCTATTTTATTCCATAATTTAATTTCAGCCTTATGAGTTCCACTTTCATCACCTCTAGATGAAAAGGTAGACTTAGAATTATAAATTTTTTGAAAAGCTTCAAANGCATTTTTAGATGAATATATTTTTGCTGGATCATCATCTGGTCCAATGATAATAAAATCATTATACATTAAATCCTGTCTGTATATNCCATAACCACTTTTGACAAATTNTTCTTCACTATCCTTTGAATGTACAATTAAAACATCTCCGTCACAATTTTGTGCATTTTTGATAGCCTGACCAGTACCCACAGCAACTACACGTACATCAATTTTATATTTTTGTGAAAATAACGGCAATATGTAATCATATAAACCTGAATTTTGAGTAGAAGTTGTGGATTGAAGTGTTATAAATTCTTTTGAGTATGTTAATTTTGAAAATGCTAAAAAAATAAATAAAAATATTAAATATAATTTAGCATTTATATAATTAGAATTTATTGGCATATATTACCTTTAATTGGTTTGTGATAATTTATATTTATGTTATACTCAACATATTACATTTAACTAATATTTTGAATACTTTAATGGTAAATAATTCTGAAAAATTAATAGATCCATTTGGACGAGCAGTAAATTATTTAAGAATTTCTGTTACAGATAGATGTGATTTCAGATGCGTTTATTGTATGTCTGAAAATATGACATTTTTACCTAAAAAAGATTTATTGTCTCTCGAGGAACTGGAGGTTGTTTGCAAAACATTCATGTCTATGGGTGTTTCAAAAATAAGACTTACTGGTGGTGAACCACTTGTAAGGAAAGGTATCATGCAATTGATTAATAATCTTGGGAATGAAGTGGGAAAAGGTCTTGAAGAACTTACTATCACAACAAATGGAAGTCAGTTATCAAAAATGGCAAATCAATTATATGATGCTGGAGTAAGACGCTTGAATATTTCATTGGATACTTTAGATGAAGTAAAATTTGCAAAAATAACAAGGTGGGGGAGATTAAATCAAGTATTAGATGGTTTAAATAAAGCAAAACAAGTTGGCTTAAAAATTAAAATTAATGCCGTTGCTCTCAAAGGTGTTAATGATGATGAATTATCAGATATGATCCTTTGGTGTGGTAGAGAGGGCTTTGACATGACCATAATTGAGGTGATGCCCATGGGTGATATAGGAAGTGAAAGAAGACTAGATCAATACTTACCTCTTTCATTGGTCAGAGCAAACCTTTCTAGAAAGTTTAATTTAATAGATATTCCAGAAAGAACATCAGGCCCTGCGAGATATGTTAAGGTTTCAGAAACTGGAGGAAAATTAGGTTTCATTACACCTCTATCTCATAATTTCTGTGAATCTTGTAATAGAGTTAGAATGACATGCACTGGAGAGCTTTTTATGTGTCTTGGACAAGATGATAATGCAGATTTAAGAACTGTCCTTAGAGAAGAAGGAGAGGAAGGCCTCAAAGAAGCTGTTTACAGAGCAATTGAAAGAAAGCCTAAAGGTCATGATTTTATTATAGATAGAAATTCTGGTAACAAGTCAGTGGCGAGACACATGAATGTGACAGGTGGTTAGTTATTTCTCTCTTTGATGTTTTTCTAACCAATTTAAAAAATTTGAAGTAACTTTTTTAACATCTATATCCGTTTTATCAAATCTTTCAATAAGTTGGGTTCCTAAATCAGTCAAAGAGGTTCCACTTGAAGC
>NYVQ01000030.1 GCA_002684695.1 SAR116 cluster bacterium
ATTATTTAAAAATTTAGATATATCATCACTTTTATCTTTATATGCTATCCCAATGATATTTATTTTATCAGATAGTTTCTCTAAATTTTCTGCTTCTAATTTACAAGGTTCACACCAAGATGAAAAAAAATTAACTAAAAACGAAGAGCCTTTAAAATTATTTAAATTAATGATTTGGGAACTGTTCAATAATCTAATGCTTTCTTTTGGAAAATGTTTATCAATAAAAACGGATTTAACAGTTTTTTTATCATTAAAATTATTTTGCTTAATAAGCGCCGCACCAATCATAAAAATTAATACTGATATCGATATTAAAGGTATAAAAAAAATTAATTTTCTCATATTAGTTTTGCTCTTCGAAAATTTGCTTTTTTTAATTGAATTCTCAAAGAGAAAATACCTCCTAAAACCATGATAATAGATCCAAGCCAAATTAACGAAACTAGAGGTTTTGAGTAAATTCTAAAAGTATATCCATTTTCAGGGTCACCATCACCTATAACAGCATAAATATCCCCATGAATTCTTCTGTAAATCGCTACTTCCGAAGTTGTTTGCCTCTCTACTGGAAATAATCTTTTTTCTGGATAAAGNGTATATTNNGCAACATCATTTTTATTATAATACGTTAGTTCTCCAATTTCTGAAATATANTTTGGTCCTAGGCTTTGTTTTATNCTTTGGAAAATAAAATATTCATTTCCTANNNNTATCTTTTCTCCAGGCTTTANNTGNTCTATNATTTCTTGATTGAAATAATTTTCTGTGACTGCACCAATTGAAAAAGTAGCAACACCTANATGNGCTANACAAACTGCTAACTGNTGTGTTGTTAATGNTTTAATCTTCCTNTCACTTTTAAATATGGATATTAGGTTAGTNTCNTTAATAATTAAATAAAGNATATTNAAAAATAGCCATGCAGATAANGTAAAACCNACNACAGATATNATTGGNAAATCTANNATTANGACAAACAAAATTAAAACNATTATNGTAATCAAAANTGGAATTAAGAATNTAATANAAGTTTNCCGTAAGTAATTCCTTTTCCAGTAAAGNAATGGGCCTACNCCCATAAAGAANAGAGTTGCCATCATAAAAGGAGATAGGGANATTAAAAAAAACGGTTTNCCNACAGTAATTTGACTGCCATTNATAAGNTCTAAAAGTAATGGNTACATTGTTCCAATAAGAATAATAAATGAAGAAATNACTANAATAAAATTATTAATAACAAGNGACATTTCTTTGCTNAGTAAATTTATATGNGTATTTGTTTTAAATGATTCAGATTTNAATGCAAAAATNCCAAGNGGAANNANAGTAGCAATTAACAAAATAAACAGAATAACAAGCCCTCTTTNNGGGTCAGCNGCAAANGAGTGAACGGANGTNATNATTCCAGATCGTACAATAAAAGTTCCTAACAAGGAAAANGAGAANCCTAAAATACATAATAANAATGTCCAAGATCTTAATTCNTTTCGNNTTTCAAAAACTATAATTGAATGAAGTANTGCTGTGGCTATAAGCCATGGCATTANAGCAGCATTTTCCACNGGNTCCCANAACCACCAACCACCCCAACCTAATTCATAATAAGCCCAATAACTTCCTAAAGAAATTCCAATTGTTAGGGTGATCCAGGAAATAATTATCCAAGGTCTAACAGNAGAAGCCCATTTTCTGTTAAATTCGCCNTTTATTAAAGCGGCCAANGCAAAACAAAATGCTACTGAAAGNCCNACATATCCNAAGTAGAGAATAGGAGGGTGAAAAGCCAGCAANAAGTCCTGAAGTACAGGATTGAGACCTGAACCGTTACTTGGAATTATTTCAGATCTATTAAAAGGATTTGATGTGAATATGCAAAGTGCTAAAAANAAAAAATTTAAAAGNCCTTGTATTGAAGTNAATATAGAATGAAATTTNTTTTCTAATTCCAANCTTGAGGTNATAGCACCAAATGNNACAAGAATTAAAATCCANAGTAACANAGAACCTTCATGGTTAGCCCAAGTACCNGATATTTTATATATTAATGGTTTAGAAGTATGTGAAAACTTTGCTACTAGATCCAAAGAAAAATCAGATACAATAAATGAAAATANTAANATAAAAAAAGNAAAGGCAGTAGTNAAAAAAACTAGCTTTGGNANAGCTGGNATAAAAANGAAANTTTTTTCAGCTTTAACAAACAAAATAGAAAATTGAAAAAAAGATAGAACAAGTGCAGATANCAAAGAAATNTGACCCAATTCTATGATAAAATTATTCATTNTNATCTTTGCCCTTCCATAAACCNTGGTCNTTTAAACTNTTTGTTATTTCCCTTGGAATATAATTTTCGTCATGTTTTGCCAAAAGACTTTCAGCTTTAAACATAATATTATTATANACTCCTTCAACTATAACACCNTGNTTTTCTTTAAAAAGNTCAGGTANTANTCCATCATATTTNACTGTAATAGATTTNTCCCCNTCAGTTATATCAAATNTAATTAAAGTNCCTTCTTTAAANATTGAATCAGANTTAACAAGACCACCAAGNCGGAGTNTTTGNTTTGTAATTTTTTGTTCANAAAGNTNTGAAGGACTNATNAAATAAACAATGTTATTNCTTAATGCNGACATTANAAAAAATATACCAAGGCTNANAGGTATNAAAAAAAGNCATACTCCTAAAAAGCGCNTTTGTTTAGGNGTCATTANTNTTNTCAANTATNNNAGANTAAAGTTTCTTTGATATTAGATATTTAAGGTAACTAAAAATAAANAAAAAAATTAATGANCCAAANGTTANAATATACGATAAATATATAAAAAAATCATAATTATTATTATTAAAAACAGTTTCCATTTATAANTTNCCCANTATTTTNANATGCTGCATTTTTCTTTCTATTAAAATTGAATGTGNTCTAAAAATTATGATTAATATAAANAATAATTNAAATGCTAGAAACATAATTACAAGNGGTAAAAGCATTGNACNGTCAATNGAAANNCCACCAGNTCTCATAATTGAAGCNGGTTGGTGNAGTGTNCTCCACCAATCTACTGAAAACTTAACNATTGGCAAATTAATTGATCCNGCAATTGCNAGTAANGCAGCGGGNCTGCTGCCCCGCTCACTNTTNTCAAAAGCATTNGACAAAGCAATGTATCCCATAAAAAGCAAAAATAANATTAACATTGAAGTTAANCTTGCATCCCAAACCCACCATGTTCCCCACATTGGCTTCCCCCAAATNGAACCAGTTAAAAGAGTAAGNAAAGAAAACAAAGCACCAACNGGTGCTATTGCCCGAGATAAAATATCNGCAAGTGGATGTCTCCAAACGATAAAAAATAATGAACAGATAGCAAGTAACAAATATGAGAATATTGAAAGCCANGCACTNGGAACGTGAACATACATTATTCTNACAGCTGATCCTTGAACNATNTCATCNGGACTNTTTAAAAGGCNTAAATATAATCCTNTAATGAAAAGTNTTCCAGCAGCTGTCATTANCCATGGTACTAGAAAACTAGTTATCCTAANAAATCTTGATGGGTTGGCAAAATAGTCAATCATATTTTTAATATANTCATTTTAGTGCNAATTGGTACTGAAAGTTTAGTCAATATATACCTTAATTGCNTTCGATGTTATCAATGGAACCACAGCTGCAAGAAAGGAAAGTGTCATGCATTGTAAATAAATACTACTNATAGCTGATGTGCCNTGCAAAGAAAATATTGTTGAAGAAATTCCAAATATTAAAACTGGTATTGTTAGGGGCAAGACTAGTAAAATGATAATAACATTAGATTTTTTCGTTCCCAAAACTAATGCGGAGCCCATAATCCCTATAAAAGAAAATGATAGTGTCCCTAAAAATAAGCTAAAACTTATAATACCAATAAGATTAATAGGAAGATCTAAAAATAATGAAATAATAGGAAATAAAATGATTAAGGGCAGACCAACTGAAACCCAATAGCATATAACTTTAATAAGTATTATTAAACTCAACGGCAAATTAGATAATAAATATTGTTCAAGCACACCTTCTGAGGCATCTGCTGAAAAATATTTTTCTAAAGCAGACAAGAATGTTATTAAAGAGCAAATCCAAATTATAGCTGGTGAAAATTCTTTCAATAAATTTGAATTTTCACCAAAACTTAATGGAAAGACGATGAGCAAACTAAGATAAACACAGATTATAAAAACAGGATCTTTAATAGAACTATTTTGTATTTTTAACTCATATAAAATCAATTTATTCATAAATTTTATCTAAGTTAATTATATTACAGTTTTTGAATTTTCTATATTGATGAACCTCATGAGAGGAAATAATAACTATCCCATTTTTTTTTATGTGAGTACTGATTAATTCTAAAAAGATATTTTCATAGTTTTTGTCGACACTGTTTAAAGGCTCATCCATTACCCACAAAGGTTTTGTGCTTAAATTATAAATTGAAAGTGCCACCCTTCTTTTTTGGCCATTGGATAAGCTAGAAAAACTATGTTTTTTATATGGCAAAATACCAAAGTTATCGTTTTGAACTGATATAGTTTTATTTCCATTTAGAATTGATAAAAAATTAATATTATCAGACACAGAAAGATTTGGAAAAGATGAATTTAGATGTCCTAAATATGTAATATTTTTATAATATTCTTGATAATCTTTTTCAACAGACATTTCATTCCAAAATACTTTGCCTTTATCAGGTTCTATTAGACCACAAATGCATTTTAATAACGTTGTTTTTCCAATGCCATTTGATCCTGTAATAATATATAAATTTCCGTGCAAGAATTTATAGCTATATTGTGTGAATAATCGATTATTACCTCTAATTATTTCTATATTTTCAATTTTTATAATGTTTTTAGATTTTATCGATTGATTTATTTTTGAGTCCATAATTTCTTTATTTTAATTTATTTATAATTTCGTATAATTCACTATCAAGAATAAATTATAAAAATGAATTATAATTACTATATATAATATATAATTATAAACTATTTAAAATTATGAAGTTGCAACATGGTATCAAAATTGACAAATAACTATATAAAAGAGCTTAATTTAAATTCAGGGCAATATTCTTACTACAGCATTAAAGAATTTTCAAAAAAATTTCCTGAAGTTAATTCATTGCCTTTTTCATTAAAGGTGTTGTTAGAAAATCTATTAAGATTTGAAGGAAGTTCTGGAGTAAGTCAAGACAGTATTCTTTCTTTAGCAAAAGCTACCAGTGGCAAATCAAAAGGCAAGGAAATTGCTTTTAGGCCTGCTAGGGTTTTAATGCAAGATTTTACAGGTGTCCCTGCAGTTGTGGATTTAGCTGCAATGAGAGATGCAATGGTGAAATTAAATAAAGATCCAAATCAAATCAACCCCTTATCACCAGTTGATCTAGTTATTGATCATTCAGTTATGGTGGACTTTTCGGGGAGCGCAGATGCTTTTGGAAAAAATGTAAAGCTTGAATTTTCAAGAAATTCAGAGAGATATAGTTTTTTAAAGTGGGGATCTCAAGCATTCAAAAATTTTCGTGTTGTTCCTCCTGGTACTGGTATTTGCCATCAAGTAAATCTTGAGTATTTAGCTAAAACCGTTTGGACAAAAGAAGAAGACGGTAAGGTTTTTGCTTTTCCTGACACTCTAGTAGGAACTGACAGTCACACAACCATGGTAAATTGTCTAGCTGTTTTAGGTTGGGGTGTTGGCGGTATAGAGGCAGAGGCAGCTATGTTAGGCCAACCAATTTCAATGTTAGTGCCAGAAGTTGTTGGATTTAAATTAAAAGGGAAGTTACATGAAGGAGTAACAGCAACAGATTTAGTTTTAAGAATAGTTGAGATTCTTAGACAGCATGGTGTTGTTGGTAAGTTTGTAGAATTTACAGGTTCTGGATTAGATAGTCTAAGCTTGGCTGATAGGTCAACCATATCAAACATGGCCCCCGAGTATGGAGCAACATGTGGGTTTTTCCCTATTGATCAAGAGACTATAAATTATTTAAAATTTACTGGTAGAGATAATGCCAACCTTGAATTAGTCGAAGCCTACGCTAAAGCGCAAGGCATGTGGCGAGAAAAGAATACAGTTGATCCAATTTTTAGTTCAGTTTTAGAGCTAGACTTGGAAGATATAAAACCATCTTTAGCTGGACCAAAAAGACCCCAAGATAGAGTTCTTGTAGGAAAACTTGAAGAGAACTTTATGAGTGCTTTATTTGAGACTTCTAAAAGAAAAGAAATTAAAACTTCTCAACTAGAATCTGCAAAGCTTAGCGATGGAGACATAGCCATAGCTGCTATTACAAGTTGTACAAATACATCAAATCCGTCAGTTTTAATTGCAGCTGGTTTGCTTGCAAAGTCAGCCAACAAACTAGGTCTAAAAGTTAAACCTTGGGTAAAGACTTCTTTAGCGCCTGGCAGTAAAGTAGTCACTGACTATTTAGAAGTTTCTGGTCTTCAAGAACATCTTGACGGTCTTGGCTTTAATTTAGTTGGATATGGATGTACAACTTGTATAGGTAATTCAGGCTCATTGTCTAATGAGATAATTGATTTAATTGAGAGCAATGATCTCTTGGTCACTTCAGTTTTATCTGGGAATAGAAACTTCGAAGGTAGAATTAGCCCTCATATAAAAGCCAATTATTTAGCTTCCCCACCTCTTGTTGTTGCCTATGCTATAGCGGGATCTGTTTTAATAAATCTGGATAAAGATCCTCTTGGTTATGATCAAAATAATAAACCCATTTTTTTAAAAGATATCTGGCCAACCAATAATGAAATTTCAGAAGTAATTAGTTCTGTAATCACGCCAGAAATGTATAGAAAACAATACTCATCTGTTTTTGAAGGTGGAAAAGACTGGAAAGAAGTAACTGGAGTTGGGGACTTAACTTACAATTGGGATGACACTTCAACCTATGTGCAAAACCCTCCATACTTTGAAGATATGAAAAGCAACCCAGAGAAAATACAAAATATTCATGGTGCACGAGCGCTAGCTATATTAGGAGACTCAATTACTACTGATCATATTAGTCCAGCTGGGTCAATTTTAAGATCAGCACCAGCAGGACAATATCTATCTGAGAGGCAAGTTAGAGAAAATGATTTTAATTCCTACGGTTCTAGAAGGGGCAATCATCAGGTTATGATGAGGGGCACATTTGCTAATAACAGACTTAGCAATGAGATGGCTTCAGATATGAATGGTGGTTTTACAACTCATCATCCTTCTCAAAATAAAATGAGTATTTATGAGGCAGCTATGTTGTATTCTAAAGAAAAAACACCATTGGTAGTATTTGGTGGTAAGGAATACGGAACAGGTTCATCAAGGGATTGGGCTGCAAAAGGAACAAGGTTGCTAGGTGTAAAAGCAGTCATTGCTGAGAGTTTTGAAAGAATTCATAGATCAAATCTTATTGGAATGGGTGTTCTTCCATTACAGTTTTTAGAAAAATCATCCCATAAAGCATTTAATCTAAATGGTGATGAAATTTTTGATATAATTGGAATAGAAGATGATTTCAAGCCTCAGATGAATGTTGAATTAAGGATTAATAGATCAAATGGCAAAATGGAAAAAGTTAACCTTTTAAGCAGAATAGATACAGACGGAGAGGCTGAATATTATTTGCATGGAGGTATCTTACACTTTGTTTTAACACAACTTGCTGCATGATTTAAATTTTATCAATTAAATAAAATGTCTAACAATTTAAAGGCTATTCTAGGGCCAACTAATACCGGGAAAACGTATTTTGCTATTGAGAGGATGTTAGCGCATTCATCAGGTATAATGTGTTTTCCACTAAGACTTCTTGCAAGAGAAAACTATGATAAAATTACTAAAATTTTAGGGAAAGACAAAGTAGCTTTAATTACAGGCGAAGAGAAAATAATACCAAAAAAAGCTTCTTATTTTTGTTGCACAGTAGAAGCAATGCCAACAGAAAAAAAAGTTGAATTTGTAGGTATTGATGAGGTTCAAATTGCAGGGGATTCTGAAAGAGGGTATATTTTTACAGATAGAATCCTTCATTCGAGAGGAACTAAGGAAACAGTATTTCTTGGTGCAGAAACTATTAGTTCAAAATTGAAGGCTTTAGTCCCTGGAGTAAAGATCGAGGGAAGGCCAAGAATGTCAAACCTTAGTTACATTGGAAGAAAAAAAGTTACAAGATTAAAAAAAAGAACTGCTGTAGTAGCTTTCTCTGCTGCTGATGTTTATACAATTGCGGATATCATTAGAAAGCAACTAGGTGGTGCCGCAATTGTAATGGGAGCATTGTCTCCAAGAACAAGAAATTCACAAGTTGAAATGTATGAAAATGGTGATGTTGATTACTTAGTTGCCACTGACGCCATTGGAATGGGGCTTAATTTACAAATACAACATGTTGGTTTTGCGTCTTTAAGAAAATTTGATGGGAACTCTCAAAGAAATTTAACAAATCCAGAAATTGCACAAATAGCAGGAAGGGCTGGTAGATTTTTATCAGATGGAACTTTTGGTGTAACTGATTATGCCAGTGAAATGAGTGAACAGACAATTGATTCTGTTGAGAACTCAAAATTTGATCAAATTTCACATATTTATTGGAGAAACTCTAATCTTGATTTTTCTTCAATTGGAAATCTCGTTAAAAGTCTTGAAGTCATGCCTAGCGAACCATATTTGATCCGAAAAAATGACGCAGAAGATTTTCGACATCTTTTGCATTTGAGTGAGTTAAAAGATATAAATCAATTAGCTAAAACCCATAATGAAATTAAATTATTATGGGAGGTATCTCAAGTTCCTGAATTTAATAAGCAGCTTACCAATGATCATGTTATTTTACTGAGTAAAATATTTGAACAGTTGATTCTTAAGGGAAGACTTAATAATGACTTTATTTCTAATCATATCTTCAGAATAGATAAAGTCAGTAAAGATATTGATACTTTAATGCAAAGAATTGCTTCAATAAGGACTTGGACATACCTGAGTCATAAAAATAATTGGTTGGAAGATACAATTAATTGGCAAGAAACATCATTAACTATTGAAGACAAGCTATCAGATGCGCTAAACATTGAATTAACTAATAGATTTGTTGATAAAAGAATTTCTGTACTAGGAAAAAAATTAAAGGAGAATACTCAACTGTTAATAGAAATAAAATCTGATAGCAGCATCTATATTGATAGTCTCAAAGTGGGAGAAATAAATGGATTTGTCCTTAAACTTACTGATACTACTACTCCATCTTCTGATCTATTTTTAAAAAATTTGAAAAAAGGATTAGTTGATGAAATAAAACAGAGAGTGAAAATCTTTTATTCGATCGAGGATGAAAGACTTACTATTAATGATAATGCTAAAATTCTATGGGATAATTTCCCTGTTGGATGGCTTTCTCCATCGGACAATATTTTTAATCCTAACGTTCAAGTTCTAAATAGTGATTTGCTTAATCAGGATCAAATTCATTTAATAACTCAAAGAATAAAAATGTTTGTTGATAATAAAATAGAAAAAAATTTATCACAACTGATAGATATCAAAGAAGAAGATTTTGATAATTCTTCGAGGGGAATTATTTATTCGTTAAAAGAAGGATTAGGAACAACAACAATTAAAAATATTTTTAAAGCATATAAAGAAATAAGTGATAATGACAAAAAAGAGTTTAGCAAAGTTGGATTGAGATTTGGTGTCAGATATCTTTATATGCCAGATTTGTTAAAACCAGAATCAGTAAAATTGAGAGCTTTGTTGTGGGGCATAATGAATAATACTTACTATAATGCAGCACTTCCAGATGATGGAAGAGTTGCTTACACACCTGATGAAACAGCTCCCAATGATTGGTATAATAAAATCGGTTACTCAAAACTTGGAGACAGAGTAATGAGGGTTGACATGGTTGAGCGATTGCTTGCTCTTATTAGGGTGGCAGCCCGAGAAGGAACATTTAAAATAACAGAAGAAATGTTATCAATTGCAGGTGCTTCAAAAGAGCAAATGTCAAAGGTTTTTCTTGATTTAGGGTTTGAAAATACTGATAAAAATAAAAAAAATGAAATAACTTTTGAGACTTTATTTAAGAAAAAACAGAAAAAAATTCTTTTTAAAAAGAAACAAAAATCCAACAAAAAAAATAATTTAGATCATAAGTCAAAAAATAAAAATAAAATTCACAAAAATAACAATGAAAAGATAAATAAAAACTCTCCTTTTTTTGTTTTGTCAAATTTAAAGCTTAAAAATTAAGTTCATGGATAAGTTGAATCAAAGGTTAGATCAATGGCTTTGGCATGTTAGAATATTTAAAACAAGACAAATAGCTTCTAAAGCAATTGTATCTGGCCATATTAAGGTTAATTTTAATATAATAAGTAAAACTCATTATTTAATAAAAGTTAGTGATATAATAGAAATTTCTATAAATAATAATTTTAGAACTTTAGATGTTTTAAAGTTTACAAACACAAGAATTAGTTCAAAAGAGGTGGATATGTTTTATTTTGATAACGGATATAGAATTGATCCTAATCTTGAAAAAAGTGAAACAAGCTTTAAATCAAAATCTAATAGAATTGGAAAATTAAATAAAAAACAAAGAAGAATAATTCAAGAATTTAAAGAAAATATTTTAGTTAGGGGCAGTAATGTTTGAACTTTTTAAAACTACCGTTAGTAAATTCAAAAATAATGAAGAAAATATTCAGAATGATGAAGTAAAAGCACTCAATTCAATTGTTGCACTATTAGTTGAGGCTGCCTCAATTGATGGAGAAATTGGAAATGATGAAAAAAATCAAATAGAAAATATTCTTATAGAAAGACTGAATTTACATAAAATAGAAGCTGAAAAAATTCTTGAACAAACAATATCTGAGTCAGAAGAGCAAATAGAGATTTGGTCAAAAACAAATGATATAAGAAAAGAACTAGATTATGAAGAAAGATTAAATATTCTTGAATTAATGTGGGGAATAGTTTTAGTAGACGATGTTCTTGACGTTTTTGAAGCACAACTTATGAGAAGAGTTTCAGGTTTGTTATATATTTCAGATATTGATTCTGGAACTTCTAAAAAAAGAGCAATAGAGAAACTTAAAAGTAATTAATCTAATTAAATGACATACATAGTTAATGATAAGTGTATAAATTGTAAGCACACTGATTGTGTTGAAGTTTGCCCTGTTGACTGTTTTTACGAAGGTGAAAATATGCTTGTCATTCACCCTGATGAATGTATTGATTGTGGTGTATGTGAACCTGAGTGCCCACCTGAAGCAATTTTACCTGATTCGGAGGAAGGTGCAGAAGAATGGGTTGAATTTAACAGAAAATACTCTGAAATTTGGCCTAATATTACTCAGATGAAAGATTCAATGGAAAATGCTGAAAAATTTGCAAATGAGGAAAATAAACTTGATTTATACTTTAGTGAAAAACCTGGAAAAGGTGATTAAAAAAAATACTGACAAACTCAATATTATTTGCTATTATACGCACTTCTTAAAATATATATAAAAGAATAGTTAAAATTATGGATACAAAAATTAACAATGCAGAATTAAATACTGATTATGAAGCAGGTGATTTTGTTGTATATCCCGCACACGGTGTAGGGCAAGTTCTTGGAATTGAGAATACTGAAATTGGTGGAAATATTTTAGAACTTGTAAAGGTTAGATTCGATAGTGACAGAATGACCCTCAGAATACCTGTAAACAAAGCTGCCTCCTCAGGCTTGAGGAAGTTGTCTTCAAAAAAACAAATGGAAGCTGCTTTAGTTACTCTCAAAGGTAAAGCAAAAGTAAAGAAAGTTATGTGGTCAAGAAGAGCCCAAGAGTATGAAACCAAGATAAATTCAGGAAACTTAATATGGGTTGCTGAGGTAGTTAGAGACCTGCACCGAGGTGAAAGCCAATCAGAACAGTCTTATTCAGAGAGACAAATGTATCAAGCTGCACTTGAAAGGTTAGCTGGTGAATTTGCCGCGATTGAAGATATTGATAAGGATAGTGCTACAACTAAATTAGAAGGCATGATGACGGCTGCTTAAGAAAAAACTACTTTATAGTTTAAAAAATAGTATTCAATATTGTAAGTTAATTGCTTGTATTAAATTTTGCATTACATATATTAGCCCTTCATTTATTAAAAAGGGTACGAGCTTATGACCAACGATATTGTAGATTATGATAAAAAATTTCTTAATTTTTCTATGCGACAGTCGCTTATATCAAAAGAGGATGAAGTTGATTTTATAAAAAATTGGCAACTTCATAAAGATGATAAATCTATTAACAAAATCGTTTCTTCTCACCTAAGACTTGTTATTTCATTAGCTAACAAATTTAAAAATTACGGTTTGCCAATCAATGAATTGATTCAAGAAGGTAATGTTGGTTTAATGCAAGCTGTTGATAAATTTGATCTTAACAGAGATGTAAGATTTTCTACCTATGCATCTTGGTGGATAAAAGCGTCTATGCAAACTTTTATTCTCAAAAATTGGTCAATAGTTAGGATTGGGACAACTGCCGCTCAAAAATCTTTATTTTTCAAATTAAAAACTATTATGTCAAGAATTGAGAAAGAGAATAATACATCTTTTAATGATTATCATCAAAAAAAATTAGCTGAAGATATTGGAGTTAAGTTTAAGGATATAGAAGATATGAAAGGTAGACTTGCTGGATCTGACCAATCATTAAACGCAACCTTTTCTGATAATAGTGAACTTGAAGTTCAGGATTTATTGGTTGATGAAAGAGCTTCTCCTGAACAAAATGCAATACTTACTAAAGATACAAAAACTATATCGAACTTAATAAACGAAGCTTTGAATAAACTTCCGGAACGAGAAAAAAAGATTATTGGGGCAAGACAGTTAAGTGAAAATACGGTTACCTTACAGGAGTTAGGAAAAGACCTTGGTATAAGTAAGGAACGGGTTAGGCAACTTGAAAATCGAGCATTAAATAAATTAAAGTTGAGTTTACAGAAAAAAGTTAATAAAAATGATTATTTACTAACTTCTTAATATCTATTTAATGCTTTTTAAGGGTACTGTTTTAAAAAAAAGATCACCGTCAACAGGGTACATAAAGACTTTTGATAATAATGAGATTTTTTGGGAGTGTAGAGGAAATGTTTCTGGAATCCCTATTGTATTCCTTCATGGTGGACCCGGCGCGAGAGTGATGCCTTCACACCATAGCTTTTTTAATGAAAAAGATTTTTTTTCAATATTTTTTGATCAAAGAGGATGCGGTAAATCCAAACCATTTTGTACTTTAAAAAATAATACTATACAAAATATTGTCCAAGATATGGAGAAAATACGTGAAGAATTGGATATTGATAAATGGATATTATTTGGGGGTTCTTGGGGTAGTACTCTAGCACTTTATTACAGTATTACTTATCCTGAGCGTTGTTTAGGAATGGTTTTAAGGGGCATATTTTTAGGAACTAGCAAAGAAATAGACTGGTTCTTAACCGGGATGAGAAAGTTTTATCCTGAAGCAAACAAGTCATTTTTAGAATGTTTAAATTTTTCTGAAACTGAAAATCCATCGTCACATGATATAATTGAAAGAGCTTCAGATTTAATTTTTGGTGATGATATGATTGTTAGTCAAAGAACTTCGAACGCTTGGTCCTCATATGAAATGAGTTGCTCGACCATTGATTACAAACTAAGAGAAATGACAGGTGATGGAGCGGCATCAATGGCCAAAATTGAGCTTCATTACTTTAAAAATAAATGTTTTTTAAAAGATAATGAAATTTTAGATAATGTTTACAAACTTAAAGATATCCCAACATATATTATACAGGGACGCCATGACGTAATATGTCCACCTCTTACGGCGTACCAACTAAATAATAGAATGCCTTCATCCAAGTTAGTAATGGTTGATGATGCGGGTCACTCAGCATTTGAAGTTGGTATTAAAAATTCTTTATTTGAAGTCTTAAATGAAATAAAAAATACTAATTAGGTGCCTCTAAACTTTTTGCTATTCTTGCAGCTTCTTTAGGGTCTAAACGAGGTGGATTCCAGTTTTTACCAGGAGCTGCTTTTAAAAGCTTCTTTGTGTATTCATCTTTTGGTTTGTTGAAAACATCATCTGCTGATCCAAATTCCACAATATTACCTTTTTCCATTACAGCGATATAATCTGACACTTGAGCAGCTACTCTTAAGTCATGAGTAATAAAAATTATGGCCATATTATAAGTTGACTGAAGCTCATTTAACAGCAATAGAACTTGTTTTTGTACTGAAAGATCTAAAGCAGAAACACACTCGTCAGCTAAAACTACATCTGGACCCATAGATAAGGCCCTTGCTATCCCAATTCTTTGCCTTTGACCTCCAGAAAAGTTTTGAGGTTTTCTTTTGAATGCTTGTTCACCCAACCCAACTTGTTTCAATAATTCATACGCTCTTTCCTTAGCTTTATCTGGTTTAACACCTTGCAGTTCTAACCCCCTTGTTAACATAAAGCCTACAGTTTGACTTGGATTAAGCGAACCAAATGGATCTTGAAAAATCATCTGTATTTTTTTTCGTGAAGATATCAAATCCCTACCTGATAGAGATAAAAAATCTTCTTCTCTTATCTTTACAGCACCTGAAGTTGGTTCCTCTAGTCTGATAAGAGTTTTTGCCAAAGTAGATTTGCCTGAACCACTTTCACCTACAACCCCAAGTGTTTCCCCTTTTCTTAGAACGAAGGATGCATCATTAACTGCATGAACCTGGTTATATCTAGTTTTATATATCTTATGAAGAGAAGCAACTTCAACACTTGGTAAATCAGTTCTCGTTTTATCAGGTGTTCGCGTTGTTTCTAGGAGAGGCATAGCGTCTACAAGCAATTGTGTATAAGGTTCTTTAGGCTTCATTAAAATTTCTGTTTTATTCCCTTCTTCAACAATTTTACCTTGGCACATGACAACAACTCTGTCAGCAATATCCGCAACTACACCAAAATCATGAGTTATAAAAATAATTGTATTTTTATAAATTTCTTTGAGGTCAGATATNAATCCTAAAATNTCTGCTTGAGTTGTNACATCNAGAGCNGTTGTAGGTTCATCAGCAATTAATATATCCGGATTACATGCTAAAGCCATNGCTATTACAATTCTCTGACANTGTCCTCCTGAAACTTGNTGAGCATANCTAGAATAAATTCTTTCAGGATTTGGAAGTTTCATTTGATCAAAAAGTTNTAATGTCNCNTTTTTTCTATCTTCAGCTTTTATTTCAGGGCGNTGTAAAGCATAAACNTCNTCTACTTGTTTTCCAACTCTAATCGAAGGGTTTAGCGCTGCCATGGGTTCTTGATATATCATTGAAATATTAGCACCACGTAATTTGTTTAACTCTTTTTGAGATAGTTGCAATATATCTTGATCTTTGAAAATTATTTTACCTGATGTCACTGAAAGACTAGTTGGGACATCATTTAAGATAGCACTTGTCATAACAGATTTTCCTGAACCACTTTCTCCAACAATAAAAAGTATTTCACCTTTAAAAACATCAAGGTTAGCATTCTCAACAGCATATTTTCTGTCTGCATTTTTAGGTAACGTTATTGTTAGATCACTAATTTGTAAAACAGGTTTTTTCAATTGATTTAATCCTTTAATGATTGTTCTCGCAATCCATCAGCAAGTAAATTTAGACCGAGAACAAATGATGCTAAAGCAAGCGTTGCTGGTAAAACGATTGTTGGTACTAACCTTATATAGCTTCTAGTTTGATTAATCATTGACCCCCAGTCAGGACTTTCAGGTTCCATTCCGAGACCAAAAAAACCTAATGTGCCAAGAAGAATTGTAACATATCCAATTCTAAGGCAACTATCGACAATCAGTGGTCCTCTAGCATTAGGTAGAATTTCCCAAATCATTACAAAAAATGGTCCTTCACCTCGTGTAATTGCAGCTGAAACATAATCCCTTGTTTTAATATCCATAGTTAAACCTCTAACAATTCTAAAAACTCCGGGTGAGGTTGTAAAAACAACAGCTGCAAAAATATTTAGTTCATTCGGGTCAATAGAAACCAAGCCTAAGGGGTCAGCATTAAATACCAATCCTGAGTATAACCATGCACCTAAAACAATAATTATTAATGTTGATATAATTAAAATATTTAATCTTTCAGAATACCTGGAATAAATAACCATTAAAGCAAATAAAATTGGAAATATAAAAAAGATACCTGCCATTATATTTGGTAGTATTGTTTCTCTTATTCCTGGGGCAACAAGCAAATAAAATAATAATATTACTGGGAAAGCTAATACAAGATTAGCCAAGAAAGAAAGAATGGTATCATATCTACCACCTATATATCCTGCGGGAAGGCCAAGAGAAATACCTACAACATAAGCTACTATTGTTGCAGCTGGAGCAATAAGTAAAACAATCTGGCTTCCATAAATCATTCTACTAAATAAATCTCTACCTAGTGTGTCTGTTCCAAAAATATATGGTATATCTACTTTTGTATTGATCGTTCCTGGAGGTTTTCTTCTATACATTCCAGATTGTTCATAAGCATCGAACATAGCAATCCAATCAGCTAATATAGCTCCAAAAATCCAGAAAAGAACTATAAAAAGTCCAATCAAACCAATTGGGCTATCACATAATCTACCCAATAAACCCAATTTTTTTTTCCAATAAAACAATCCAAAATAGAAAATAGCTAGGCATACCCAAACTGGAATAAACCTGGTAAAAAAAATAGCCCAAATTTCAAATGAACTTATACTTTCCATTATGAGCTAAACCTAATTCTTGGATTTAGAAAAGCATACCCAATATCTGAAATTAGTTGCGTCATTAATACAAGAACAACAGCAACAACTCCGCAAGCTAACGTAACATCAATATCATTTTGGTCAGCTGCTGCTACTAGTAAAAATCCGAAGCCCTTATAATTAAAAAGTTTTTCAACTATAACAACACCAGTTAACAACCAAGGAAATTGAAGCATAATTACAGTAAATGGAGCAATAAGAGCATTGCGAAGAGCATGTTTTAAAACAACAGACATAAAAGGCATTCCTTTTAGTCTAGCTGTTCGAATATACAATGTACTCATCACCTCAACCATTGAAGCTCTAGTCATCCTTGCAATATAACCTATGTCGTATAAAACAATTGTAAGAACTGGTAATGTAAAATTTTCTAAAGTAATATTTCCAGCTTTAGCTACACCTTTTAACAAACCAAGCCATGATGACAAAATTATCGTTAATAAAATTCCGCTAACATATTGTGGAACCGATGTAGTAACAATTGAAAATACAGATAATGAGCGGTCAGTTTTTGAACCTTCTCGCATGCCAGATATAACGCCTATGACTAAGGATATCGGTATAGTTATTAATAAAACCCAAAACATTAGAATGCCTGTATGGCCAAGTTTGGGCCATACAACCTCATTAACAGGTTTTCTAAAATGTGTTGAATATCCAAAGTCGCCAGTAACAGCATTTCCNAGCCANTCAGTATACTGGACTAACAATGGNCTTTTNTAACCATTNTTTTCAAGCCAAGATTGTACAGCTTCCTCTTCCATNCGCATATTAGNTTGATTTAATGCTAATTTTTTTAANTTTGGTTCAATNGTTACAAGTGAAAAAACAATAAAAGATAAACACAAAAGTGTTAANGCAATAACAAANAAACGTTTTANAATAAATAAAATCATTAATTAATTTNAATTAATTGAATNAAAAAGAAAGCAGAGGAAATTTTTTTCCTCTGCTTNATGTTTTTTTAAGANAGCCAAACTTTCTCNAAATGCATTTCATACGATGGATGCATTCCAGTAATNCCATTTACNCCTGGNGCNACTGTTCTATATAATTTTCTCCAAGTAGGCTGAATCATAATGCCTGAATCTTGNAGTATAGCNTCCATTTTAGCCATAAGCTCACTTCGTTTAGTTGCATCAGCAATTTTAAGTGANTGAGATAGNAGTTCATCAAACTCAGCATTAGANTGTGCTGTTTCATTCCATGCAACACCACTCTTATATGCNAGCGCATAAATTTGAACTCCCAATGGTCTCTGATTCCAACTTGTTGTAGAGTANGGATACTGAAGCCAGTTATTCCAAAATGATGAACCAGGAATTATA
The DNA here is from genome assembly GCA_002684695.1 of SAR116 cluster bacterium. Lineage (GTDB taxonomy): Bacteria > Pseudomonadota > Alphaproteobacteria > Puniceispirillales. The sequence continues at coordinate 18,229 of NYVQ01000030.1, forward strand.
GTTCTTTTAACNTTGATNCCTGCATTCCTCAATTCTTCAGCTACAGCGTCNGTNGCATCTCTTCTCCACTGATCATCAATAGAAATTANNTCATGCTCAAAATCTGCAGCACCGGCCTCTTTAAGAAGAGCCATTGCACCAGCTTTATCAACTGCNTTTTTNGGNAGNTCAGCGTATTCTGGATGAATTGGGCAAACGTGNTGGTTTTCAGCTGCAGAACCTCTGCCTTGAAATCCAATATCAGTTACAACTTGATTGTCGCATGCCATCTGTAAAGCATTNCTTACTTTNTTATTATCGTAAGGNTTCACTCCNATATTTACTCTGGCAATNACAGTTGCNGCAGTAACAGCTTCTACAATATTCATTCCAAGACCTTCGTGAACATCAATATAATCACCNGTTGTCTGATAGTTTACATGGCAATCNTCACCNTCAAACGCAGCAATTTCGCCAGCNGGATCAGTTCCATAATCAGTAAATTCAAGNCGATCAAGATAAGGNTCGTCACCCCAATACTTAGTGAATGCGCCACTGCTATCAATGTTNCCNCGCTTTTCAAAAACAGCNGCAGTTTCAACTTCNTGTGAAATTAACTTCCANGGAGCAGTTCCAACTGGGTTTTCCATTAAGTTTCCACCGTCTGCTTCAAAATTTCTGTGAACNACGAGNGCTGGATAGTCTGTTATNCCTGGAACAATTGTAATGTCAGGTGCAGGTAAGTTCAANTGNACTGTATGAGAATCNAGCTTTACNATTCCACCATCAATAGCTTTCTTAGTATTTTCATCAACTAATGGGCCCATTCTTGCNGCCATTGAATTACCTTCAACTCCAGCTTCACACCAACGGTTAAAGTTAAAAACAACATCATCAGCATTGAATTCATCGCCATTACTCCATTTAACTCCCTTTCGGACGTTTAATGTGTATTGAGTCGCATCATCGTTGACTGACCAGCTTTCCAAAAGCATTGGCTCNAAAGTAAAATCATTAGTATATCTAATTAAAGTTTCNAATAACATTCTTCCCATATTACCTTTTTCAGACCAGTCATATAAACGTGGATCTTCAAAAGGTCTAATACTCATAGAAATTTTTAATGTNCCNCCTTTTTTNGGATTTGCAGCNTCNGCCTTTATAGGCGNNGCAAGACCNAGAAGACCGTAAGCNGTTGCNGTTGTTGCTCCTAGAGCTGTAGCNTAAGCAAGNAATTCTCTTCTATCAAGAAGGCCTTTCTTAGCCTCTTCTGCATANTCATGAATCTTACTATGNAGTGGTTTATTGTTTATAGTTTCTTTAGGCATTAATTTCTCCCAAGATTTAAATTATAATNAAAATTANATATAGANTAACGAATNACTTCCNAACAAACAACAGTGAAAGTGGAAAAANTTTTAAAAATTACATTTAAAGTNANANTTTAACTNANGTTTTTCCTTCAGATATTTAGANAAAGTNNAGGATTATAAAACCNTTNTCGCTTNATCATTTNAGAATAAANACATTATCTACTGCAATTGCNTTATCTTCNTTTACAATTATTGGATTTANATCAATTTCTTTTATNTANNTTNTNAAATCGAANGCTAAATAAGATATTTTTGATGCAGCATCACATAATTTTTGAATAGAATAACTATTTGAACCTCTGTAACCTGTCATAAGTCTATACGACCTTAAGGTTTTTAGTTTTTTAATAACTTCATTAGGTGTAAATGGGGCCATTAAAATTAATTTTTCATTAAGAATATCTATCATAGTTCCACCTAAAGAAATCATAACTGCAGGTCCAAAATCAGGGTCGTTTTTGACGCCAATAGACCACTCAATACCTCCAGAGATCATTTTTGATATCATAACCTTTTTCCCTAATCTTTTCTCTAAGTCTCTATAATTTTCTTTAAGATCCCCTAAATTTTTAATATTTACGATGACACCATTTACCTCAGTTTTATGATGAAGGTTTTCAGATAGAGTTTTCAAGACCAATGGGAACTCAATGATCTTGGCAGCACTAATAACGTCCGAAGCGGAGTGACAAACTTTATAATCAGCAACATTTATTCCGTAGTCATTTAAGAGGGCATATCCTTTTAAAGAATCAAGGTAGGTGCTTGCTTTAAGTTCATTTCGCCACTTAATAACATTTTTATTTATACGGCGAGATTCTGAACTAAATTTTATTTTTTTATTATTTAATAAGTTTTTAATTGCAACCAGAGCCTCCCTAGTTCCTTTTACTAGTGGAATACCGTTCTCTAAAAATCTTTTTGCCATTTGTTGGTCAATAGTCATAGAGTAATTACTTACAGCTATAACAGGTTTTTTTGCTTCCTTAATAATTTCAAAAATTATTTTTTCATGCATCAAGTGTAAGTAGTAATCCTCCCTCCAGTCCTGAACGTAAAGCCCAAGTGATACATTTTTATCTGATAATAAATTTAAAAATGCACTTTTAAATAATTGATCGGCGTTATGACCNGAACCCCAAGCATCAAGAGGNTTATTTGTGTCCATGGTTGGCTCTAGAACATAAGAAAGTTTTTGTTTAGTATCTTTAGTTAATTTTGCNAATGGAACAGATAAGTCATCTGCTATATCNACTATAAGTTCTCGNTCTCCTCCAGAGTCATGNATTGANGCTATGCCTTTNNTTTCAACATNTTGATAATGGCTAAATACTTGAAGAGATGCAGCAAGTTCGTCTATAGAATAAACAATGTGTGNATTATACTTTTCAAGAACAGCTTTAAAAACCTCAAAATCCCCAACNAATGCCCCAGTGTGACTTAGTGCTAATTTTGAACTTGCTTCAGTTCTCCCAACNTTAAGNATAACAATTGGTATATTTTTTTCTTTTGCNAATTTCAAACCTTCCAAAAATTTTACTGGATCTCTAACTGATTCTAAAAACATACCAACGACTTTCGTTGATGNNTGTTGAAGACACCACAATAAATAATCAGATGCATTGGTGACGTTTTCTGATCCAGAGCTTACAAAGAAATTATATCTAAGTCTTCTGTCGTTATTAGTTAANGCCCCTAAAACCGATCCTGATTGAATTATCATGGCGACACCACCAGTTATTAAATCACTTGGAAAAACAAANGGTGATATCCTTACATTTTNCTTTAAATTGTGTATGCCCATGCTGTTAGGTCCACAAATAGGAATACCTGCTTTTTCAGCAATACTTTTTATATTTATATCAAATTTNTCTTCTGAGGTGTCAGCAAGGATTGTAATTGACTTTGAACCTGCTNTTATAGCCTCATNTAATGCATTTTCNACTCTAGCTGAGGCAACAGCAATAACGGTATTATCGGGTTTAGANGGTAACTCNAGAACTGATTTGTAGAACTTTAATTTTTTATAATTTTTATACTTTGGATTAATTGGATAAATCTTACCTTTAAANTTTCCATCAGTNAGCATATTCANCAANGCTAATCCATATGATCCTGGTTTAGTTGAAGCGCCTAATATTGCTATTGAAGCTGGTGCTAAGAGNGGGTCNAGGCTTTTATNTTTTGTTTTCATNAGTAAAAGTAATTTTTCAATTAATTTTGTTNTTTATAAATAAATAATTGTCAAATCAAATTAAGTCGTGCTTTTATAAAATCAAAATTAATAAGAGATATATATATGGAAAATAATCCTTCCAATCACTTAACTACTNTAGAAAAATCTTTGCCATCNTTATGCTATTTTGATGAAGAATTTTATAATAAAGAATTATTAGAAATTTGGTCAAAAAATTGGATTTATGTATGTCATAAAAGNAGACTGAATAAGAAACTTTCTTACGAAACTATAAGTCTTGGCAAGCAAAGTATAATTGTTTTACGTGACAGTAAGGAAAATTTAAGAGCTTACTTTAANACTTGCAGACACAGAGGATCCATTCTTTGTGAAAAAGGTAGTGGAAAACTAAATTCAAAAGCATTGGTTTGCCCTTATCATCAATGGTCTTATCATGTTGATACAGGAGAGTTGTTGAGGATACCTTCATTTTCCAAAATGCCTGATGGCTTTAATAAAATGAATTTTTCTTTGTTTCCAGTTGAGATAAAAGAATGGCGAGGATGTATTTTTATNAATTTAAAAAATGGTGTTAANTGGAATAAANACTCANTATTCCANAGACCACCGGAAGCATTTAAGAATTTTCCAATTGAGGATATGNTTGTTTCAAATGTTTGGGAGAAAACTATAAATTGTAATTGGAAAAGCTTTTGGGAAAACTTTAATGAATGCTTNCACTGTCCAAATATTCATCCAGAATTAACAGAATTAGTTCCAATGTTTACTAGGAGAATAATAAACCCACAAGANTTATCTGGATGGGTTCCTAAAACTAGAGAAAGTGATCCAAAATTTTCTGGTGGCCTAAAAAAAGGTGCTGAAACATGGTCTGAAGATGGTTTNGCTCAAGGCTGCCAGATAGATTCNTTATCAGAAAATGATCTTCTTAAAGGACATGTTTATGCTTCATCATGGCCCTCTATGTTTATTGGGGGGTACTCAGATCATGTAAGAATAGTAAGAGTAACACCTANTGAAAGTGAAAAAGTTACAATCACATCAGAATGGTTATTTGAAGTAGAAACCCTNAAAAACNAAAATTATAATAAAGAAAATGTTATATCATTTGCGTGTAGAGTAATGGAGCAAGATGCCAAGGCATGTGAGTCCAATCAAAAAGGTATACACTCTTCTCCATACAAAAATGGTGTTTTAATGCCNGAAGAGTANGTAATAAAAAAATTCCATGACTGGTTGAGAAANCAACTTAAGACGACAAAAATTTAGAGTAATTTAAATGGAAAAATTTAANACTATAGAAGTAAAGATTGAGAATAGAATTGGTTTAATTTCTTTNAATAGACCGCAAGTTTTGAATGCCATTAATGAGGAAATGGTTAATGAAGTTACANAAGCTATGANTCAAATGAATGNGGATGAGAGTGTTGCCTGTATAATTTTGAAAGGAAACGGAAGATGTTTTTCTGCTGGCTTTGATATGAAAGAAACTTCTCAGAAATCCATTAAAGGTGAGNCTCAATGGAGAAAAGAACTCACTAAAGANTATGATTTTACGATGCAGTTTTGGCACTCAAAGAAACCTACAATTGCTTCAGTACATGGTTACTGTTTGGCGGGTGCTTTTGAAGTAATGTTAGCATGTGATATTTCTGTAGCAGAGGAGAATACTTTTTTTGGTGAGCCTGAAGTTCGGTTTGGATCTGGTATAATTGCTATGCTAGCTCCGTGGATTACAGGNCCAAAACAAGCAAAAGAAATTCTTCTTACTGGGCAAGATAAGTTCACAGCAGAACAATGTTTAAGAATGGGNNTTTTGAATTACGTTGANAAGGANGAAAATGTTTTTAGTAAGGCGCTCTCTATTGCTGAGCAAATTACCATGTCNTCTGANAAATCTGTTCAACTTACTAAAAAATCAATTAATGAAAGTTATGAAACAGCTGGTATGCAAAAAGCCCTAAAAAATGCACTAGAAATTGANATTCAAATTGAGTCAGATGAAAGCCCAGAAAGAGAGATGTTTAATAAAATTAGAAAAGAACAAGGATTGAAAGCNGCACTTCTATGGCGAGATTCTAANTTTAAATGAAGGAGNCTAATATGTTAAATTATGGTTTAGTTGGGTTNGGGAACTTAGGCGAAAAAATTGCTAGAAATCTGATGAAAAAAGGGTTTGTAGTAAAAGTATNTGATAAAGATCAGGCAAAAATANACNAATTGANTAAAATTGGTGCTATTGCATCATTATCTCCTGCTCAGGCTGCTGAAGATGTTGACGGATTAATAACTTGTTTGCCGTCCCCAAAAATTTCCACAGAAGTTATGATTGGTGAAGATGGCGCAATTGGGANAATGAAACAAGGGTCTACATGGATAGAAACCAGTACAACTGATATTAAAGATCTTCAATTAGTTGCAAAGATTGCTGGAAAACAAAATATTAAGACAATTGAAGCGCCAGTAACTGGNGGAGTTCACAGAGCTGAAAAAGGAATTATTACAGTTTTAGTTGGGGCTGAGAAAGAAAATTTTTTAGATCATGAAGAGGCAATAAAAGCTTTCGGTGGTAAAATATTTTACTTAGGAGAGGTTGGTTCTGCATCTGTNCTAAAGGTTATNACAAATATGCTTGCNTTTGCCAATTTAATTGGCTCAATTGAGGGNCTTATGCTTGCTAAAAAAGCTGGTCTTGATTTGACAACATCGTATCATGCNATTCAATCAAGTTCGGGGAATAGTGCAGAATTTGAAACAGTTGCACCGGTCATTTTTAATGGTTCATTTGANACCTCATTTTCATTAAAATTAGCTTGTAAAGATTTAACGCTAATGACCTCATTAGGAAAAGATTATAAAATACCAATGAAGTTTACAAAACTTATTGAGGAGATGTTTATTGATGCAAAAAACAAGTACGGTGAAAATGAATGGACACCAAACATTGCAAAAGATATTGAAAATAAAGTAGGTACAACTATAAGAGCACCAAATTTTCCTGATAAAATGATGGATTATGAAGATGTAGTAAAGTTTTTGAATAAAAGTAAAATATAGTATATGGGATTTAAAAAAATGACTAAGGAAAATAAAGCTGATGATTTGGATAATATGAGTTTTGAAAACGCCATAAAAGAACTTGAAGCAATTGTTGAGGAATTAGAAGGAAGTGAAATATCTTTAGATGATGCTGTAAGTGCATATGAGAGAGGCGCAAAACTTAAAAATATATGTCAGAAAAGATTAGATGAAGCCCGTTTGAAAGTTGAAAAGATAAAAGATTTCGATAAATCTGACAAAACTCTCGAAACTTAGAAAAAAAATTTAATTCTATAACGATAATACCTTGAAAACAATAAATAATGACTTGGTTAAGCTAGGAAAGATAATAGACAAGACACTTCTTTCTTATTTAAAGAAAAAAAAAATATCGCAAAAACGTCTGAGTGACTCTCTCTTATACTCATCGTTAGGCTCAGGAAAAAGATTAAGAGCATTTATGTTAATTGAAACTGCAAAAGCTTTTGGTAGTTTGAAACCATCAAATGATACGTTGATTATCGCTACAGCACTTGAGTTAATTCATACATATTCATTAATTCACGATGATCTTCCATGTATGGATAATTCATCTCTTCGTAGAGGTAAAAAAACATCTCATATTGAATTTGATGAAGCTACTGCAATTTTGTTAGGTGACGGCTTGCAGAGTCTAGCATTTGAAATGATCTCTAGCCACGACCTTGCCATTCAAAATGATGTAAAGTTAAAAATAATTAGTGAGTTATCTCGCTCCATTGGATTTAACGGGATGGTTGGTGGTCAAATGATGGATCTGGTATCAGAAGGCAGATACAACAAATTATCTCCAAATGAAAAATATATTACTCAAACTCAAAAGCTTAAAACTGGTGCTTTAATAATTTTTTCACTTAAAGCAGGTGGAATAATTGGTGGTGCAAACAGTAAAGAATTAAAAATTCTTGAAAAATTTGGAGAAAAAATTGGTCTAGCTTTTCAGATAATTGACGACATTTTAGATTGTACATCTACTGAGGGTCTTCTGGGTAAAAGTGTTGATGCAGACTTGAAGTCAGGTAAGATGACATTTGTAACATTATTAGGTCTAGAACAAAGTAAATTAAAAGTAAGAAAGCTTATTGAAGAAGCTAAAAAAGAAATTTCTAAAATACCAAAAGATACAGAAAAACTAATGATGCTTGCTGAATTTGTTGAATATAGAAAAAATTAGTTCTATATTTCATTTTTAAAATACAATAAATTTTAATGTTCCATGCAAAAATATAAGTATTTAGATAATATTTCATCACCAAATGATTTAAAAAAATTAAATTTAAATGATTTAGATCAATTAGCTGAAGAGCTAAGAACTGATCTTATTTCATCTGTATCAAAAACAGGGGGTCATTTAGGAGCAGGATTAGGAGTTATAGAATTAACAATTGCACTTCATTATATATTTGATGCTCCTCAAGATAAAATTATTTGGGATGTTGGTCATCAAGCCTACCCTCATAAAATACTCACTGGTAGAAGAGTACGAATGAATACTCTTAGACAAAAAGACGGTCTATCAGGTTTTACCAATAGAGAAGAATCAGAATTTGACCCATTTGGAGCAGGGCACTCATCAACATCTATTTCAGCTGGTCTTGGAATGGCAGTAGCAAGAGATCTTAAGGGTGAAAATAATTCGGTTATTTCTATTATTGGTGATGGAGCTATGAGTGCTGGAATGGCATGGGAAGCCCTTAATAATCTAGGCGATCAAAAAAGAAAAATGATTGTAATTCTCAATGACAACGATATGTCTATTGCTCCAGCTGTGGGAGCTGTCAGCTCATACCTTTCTAAATTAATTTCTTCAAAACCTTTAAACTCAATTAGAGAACTAGCAAAACAAGTAGCTAGTCATTTTCCTTCTGAAATTGAAAAAGCTGCAAAAAGAGCAGATGAGTTTGCAAGAAATATGGTGGGTGGTGGTACAATTTTTAATAATCTGGGAATGTACTACATAGGGCCATTGGATGGTCATAACATATCAGACTTATCTCAGATTTTTGAAAATTTAAAAAATTCTTCTAATGAAGGCCCTGTATTACTTCATGTTGTAACTGAAAAAGGCAAAGGCCATCCTTTTGGTAAAGAGGTTATTGAAAAATACCATGCAGTCCCAAAGTTTGATATAATTACGGGGCAACACAAAAAAAGTGCTTCAAAGAATAAGACATTCACTCAAATATTTTCAGATGAATTAATAAAACAGGCAAATAATGATGATAAAATTTTGGCTGTTACAGCTGCAATGCCATCAGGTACTGGATTAGATAAATTCGCAGAAAATTTTCCTGATAGGTTTTTCGATGTTGGAATAGCAGAACAGCATGCTGTTACTTTTTGTGCAGGGCTAAGTTCAGAAGGATTTAAACCATTTTGTGCTATTTATTCAACTTTTCTTCAACGAGCATACGATCAGATTGTACATGATGTAGCAATCCAAAACTTACCTGTCAGATTTGCTATTGATAGAGCAGGGTATGTGGGTGCGGATGGAGCTACACATCATGGTTCATTTGACATTGCTTTTTTATCCTGCCTACCAAATTTTGTAATTATGGCACCATCAAGTGAGCAAGAACTCATTAATATGATTAAAACTTCAGTTTCATATGACAAAGGCCCCTTGGCTATCAGGTATCCAAGAGGTGAAGCTGAAATATCAAAAAAATTAACAGAGGCGAAAGAAATTGAAATAGGAAAAGGAAAAATTTTATTAAAGAATTACAATAAAAATAAAAAAGGTGATATTGCATTTTTATCAATTGGAACAAGATTAGATGAAACTTTTAAAGCTGCAAAAAAACTCAGTGCTTCAGGTTATGTTGTTTCTATTGCAGACGCAAGATTTGCTAAACCAATAGATAAAGATTTAGTAATTGAATTGGCTAATAATAATAATAATTTATTAGTAATAGAGGAGGCTTCTACTGGTGGCTTTTCCTCTACAGTGATCTCATATCTTTCAAATTCAGAAGTAAGTAATCCAAATTTTAAAATCAAGAGTCTGACCATGCCTGATTACTTTATCGAACATAAAAGCCAGGAAGAGCAGATTGCTCAAGCAGGTTTAGATTCAGAAAGTATTTTTCAAAAGTCTCTTACTTTTCTAAAGCACAATAAAATTAAAGTAATTTAATTAATGGGTCCTATTTGAGCTTTGTGCGCTAAATAAAGATCAGCTAATGTAAACAGAAGCATAGCTTCTCCAACAGGAACTGCTCTAATTCCAACACATGGGTCATGTCTTCCCTTGGTTTGTATTCTAATATTATTGCCATCTACATCAATTGAATTCTTAGATGTTAAAATACTACTAGTCGGCTTTACTACAAATTTTACATCTATATCTTGACCTGAGGAAATTCCACCTAATATACCACCAGCATGATTACTTGAAAAGGAAACATTATTTTGTTCATCAGTATACATTTCATCACTTGATTGATGACCTTCTGTCTCCACTAAGTCAAAACCAGATCCTATCTCAACACCTTTTACAGCATTTATTGACATTAACCCCGAAGCAATTTCACTGTCTAATTTTGAATAAATTGGTGAGCCTATACCTGCAGGAACTCCACAAACTTTTAACTGGATGATAGCCCCTGCAGAAGAGCCTTTTTTTCTTACACTATCAAGATAATTTTCCCATGTTTCTAAAAGCTTTTTATCAGGGCAAAATAAAGAATTAGTTTTAGCAAATTCCCAGTCAATATTTCTATTATCAACTTTATGTGGACCAATCTGAGCAACACAGCCATGAATTTTAAAGTTTTCAAATTGTTTTTTTAAAATCTGGAAGGCTATAGCTCCGGATGCAACACGCATTGCAGTCTCTCTGGCAGATGATCTGCCTCCACCTCTGAAGTCCCTGATCCCATACTTCTTGTTATAGGTATAATCAGCGTGACCAGGCCTAAATTGTTTTTCTATTTCGCCATAGTCTTTGCTTCGATGATCAACATTATCAATAATCATTGCTATAGGTGTTCCAGTAGATTTACCATTATATAAACCAGAAAGAATTTTAACTTTATCATCTTCTTTCCGCTGAGTTACAAACCTACTTGTTCCAGGTTTTCTTTTATCTAAAAAAGGTTGAATAATTTNTTCATTCAATTCTATATTTGGAGGCACNCCGTCAACCACACATCCAATAGAAGGTCCGTGACTTTCACCGAAAGTAGTAAATTTTAAGATTTTTCCAAATGAATTAAAGGACATATAAGTACTTATACAGTACTAATATCGGGAGCATCAACAGCCTTCATACCAACNACATGATAACCACAGTCAACATGATGTGTTTCACCAGATACACCAGTAGAAAGATCTGATATCAAATATACACCAGCGCCNCCAACATCATCTTGAGAGACATTTCTTTTGAGAGGTGAGTTCAACTCATTCCATTTTAANATATATCTAAAATCTCCAATTCCTGAAGCTGCGAGTGTCTTCATAGGTCCAGCNGAAAGACTATTCACTCTTATATTTTTTGAACCTAAATCTACTGCTAAATATCGAACTGAAGCCTCCAAAGCTGCTTTTGCAACACCCATTACATTATAATGAGGCATAACTCTCTCTGAACCATAATAAGTTAACGTCAGAAGAGATCCACCATCAGTCATGAGCGGAGAAGCAAATTTGGATACCTCTGTAAAAGAAAATACTGAAATATCCATTGTATTTAGAAAATTTTGTCTTGTCGTGTCTATGTATTTNCCTTTGAGTTCNTCTTTATCTGAAAAGGCTATTCCATGGATTACAAAATCTAATTTCCCCCATTCTTTATTAATGTGATCAAAAACTGATTTTACNGAATTTGTTTCTGATACGTCACAGGGCAAAATTATTTTAGATCNTACTGATTCTCCTAGTGGTATAACACGCTTCCCTAGGGCTTCGCCTTGATACGTGAAAGCAAGATCAGCTCCATAATCAGAAGCTTTTTTAGCAATAGCCCATGATATGGATCTGTCATTTGCAACACCCATAACCAGACCTTTTTTCCCNGACATCAAATTTTTATCAACCATTGATTATCNCTTTTAATNATAAGATTTTGATATAATAATACTACTGATAAAATTAAACAAGTATCCTAACTAAAGTAATAATGTTTAATTTAAATCATAAATTAATGTNTTCCTTATTGAGACTACATCCCCTGGCTGAGCAGAGCGCTTTGTATCGAATACTAGATCACGATTATCAGCAGAAACTATAATCCTATAGCCCGAAACTTTATTGATTGATTTTTTGACTAGAATATTTTGCACCTCACAAACTTCTCTGTCCTCATATCCAATAATTTCAGTATTATTATTAGCGAGTTCAGATCCAATAAGAGCTCCTGCAGCNGTTGCAGCCTTATTTCCTGATCCNCCGCCAACTTGTGAACCAGCAACACCCCCTAAAAGAGCGCCAGCAAGATTATTAGAATTTAATTCCTGGCCGCTGGACAAAGATGATCCAAGTAANGCTCCCAAAGCNGTGGCAGCCTTGTTACCAGATCCTTCACCAACATTACTNCCCAAAACACCACCAATTATTGCACCAAATAATTTTTTATCAGTAGATCCTGTATTCTTTTTTTGTGCTGTGATAGGCACTTGTCTTATTTCACAAACATTCCTTGTTTCTGGAACTTCTTCAATATAGTTAGTAGTANGAACTTCAACATTTGTTACTACTCCTGTAATATTGAAAGTTTCTGAAAAAGNTTTAANATTGAACAGTAAAAATAAAAATAAAAAAAATNTAAAAATTATGAAATTTAATTTCTTTAAACTGAAANAATAATTAAATAACATTTTAACTCCAAAAAATTTATTAATATNTATATTATATATTGTTAAAGATAGGCAAAATTAGGGCAAAATAAATACACAACAAAANTANGGTTAAATAATGGAATTAGATTTAAAAAAACATCCTNTAGAAATCNTTTCTAATTGGTTAGAAGAAGCCAAAACATCAGAAGTTAATGACCATGATGCAATGGCATTATCAACCGTATCTGANGATGGGTATCCATCTGTAAGAATGGTTTTATTAAGGAAATTTGATAAAAATGGTTTTATTTTTTTTACTAATTATANTAGTAGGAAATCTNATGAAATAGCAAATAATGGTAAGGGTGCTTTGTGCCTCCATTGGAAATCACTTAGAAAGCAAGTAAGAGCAGTCGGAACAATAGAAAAAGCTACTGCAAAAGAGTCAGATGATTATTATTATTCAAGACCGTTAGGTAGTCGGATAGGTGCTTGGGCCTCCANGCAGTCAGAAAAACTAGACAGTAGAGANACCCTTTTAAATAGGGTAAAAGAATATGAAAATCANTTTGATGGGAATCCTCCAAGACCAGNATTTTGGGGTGGNTTTAGACTTGTTCCAAAAGAAATAGAATTATGGAGTGATGGAAAATATAGGTTGCATGATAGATTTAAATTTGTACTAGTAAATAATCAATGGAAAGCAAAAAGACTTTANCCATAGAAAATGTAATTTAATCGACATAAATAAAAGAATTATGACGNATTTAAAGATTATATTGGTTAGTAAGTTCATAAAATTATAAAAAAATAAGGAGACTAAAATGTTGTCTAAAGCGAAAGCTGTTGTAATAGGAGGTGGTGTTGTAGGTGTTTCAACTCTTTATCATTTAGCCTCTAAAGGTTGGGATAATGTAATCTTACTTGAGAGAAAATCACTTACTTCAGGTTCAACATGGCATGCCGCTGGATTATTACCCTTATTTAATATGTCATATTCTGTTGGGCAAATACATAAATACTCAGTAAAGTTTTACCAAGAATTAGAAAATGAAACTGGAATGAATGTTGGCTTCAAAAAAGTTTCTAATATTAGATTAGCATCAAATCAAGATAGAATGGATGAGTACCTTCAATATAAAGGCGTTGCGGATACTATTGGCGTTAATGTAGAAATTTTAACTCCAGAACAAGTAAAAGATATTTGGCCATTAGTTTCAACTGAAGGTTTAATTGGTGCTATTAGGCATCCTGATGATGGTTACATACAGCCAGCTGATTTAACTCAAGCCATGGCGAAAGGTGCGAGAGAAAAGGGAGCTAAAATTGAAATAAATACAGATGTTAAAAATATAAAGAGATCTTCTGATGGCATGTGGATAGTTGAAACAGATAAGGGGCACATTGAATGCGAACATGTAATTTCATGTACTGGAAATTTTGCTAGGAAAACAGGAAGTATGGTGGGATTAGATATTCCAGTAATACCAGTTGAGCATCAATATATAGTTACTGAGCAACACCCTCTAATTAAAGAAAGACACGATAAAGGCCTACCTGAAATGGGAGTTTTAAGAGATTCGGATGCGTCTTGGTATATGAGAGAAGAAGCAGGAGGTTTGATTTTGGGCCCTTATGAGCCAGGAGCTCCAGCATGCTATGTAAATGGGCCAGATGACAATAGTGAATACGAATTATTTCAAGAGGATTTAGAGAGAATTTCTGATCATATTGATTCAGCAATATTAAGAGTGCCTATTTTTGGTGAAATTGGCGTTAAGAAAGTTTATAATGGCGCGATTGCTTATACACCTGATGGAAGTCCAGTTATTGGACCTGCTTGGGATTTAAAAAACTTTTGGATTAATGAAGGACATTCCTTTGGCGTGACAGCTGCTGGTGGTGCTGGATGGCAATTGGCTGAATGGATCGTTGACGGTAATCCAACAATTGACATGCTTGGAGTTGATCCTAGAAGATTTGGAAGTTACGCTACAAAAAACTATTTAATTGAAAAAAATGAAGAAGCATATGCCAACGTATTTACAATTCACTATCCAGACGAGGAGAGACCTGCGGCACGTCCTTTAAGGACAGCACCATGTTACGAAAGATTAAAAAATATGGGTGCAGTATTTGGGGCGTCATTTGGTTGGGAAAGAGCAAATTGGTTTGCACCAAAAGGCACTGATCAAGTTGATGACTGGTCATTTAGAAGGTCTTCGTATCATAAGCATGTTGGAAATGAAATTAAAAATTTGAGTACGAATGTGGGGTTGCTTGATTTATCAGGATTTGCTAAAAGCANAATTTCTGGTCCTTCAGCTGAAAGTTTTTTGAATTACTTAGTNGCNAATAAAATTCCAAAAAAAGTTGGTNGGGTTTCATTATGTCATGCGCTTAATTCTTTAGGTGGTGTTCACTCCGAATTTACAATTACTAAGCAANGCGAGAACTCNTATTACTTAGTTTCAGCAGGTGGTTTTCAACGATTGGATCATGACTGGATTAAGAAAAATATGCCATCTGATAATTCTGTAATATTTGAAGATTTGACTAATTCAAAGGGTGTGTTAGTNCTTGCAGGCCCTAAATCNAGACAGTTAATGAATTTGGTTAGTGATAATAATTTTGACAATGAAAATTTCCCATGGCTTACCTCTCAAAATATCAACATAGGAAATTATTCTGTNTCAGCAATGAGAGTAAATTTTGTAGGTGAACTNGGTTGGGAATTACATCATCCTATAGAATACCAAAATCAAATCTTTGACATTCTATTTGAAAAAGGTGCCAAGCTTGGTCTTAAACCTTTTGGNATCAGAGCAATGGACTCTTTGAGGATCGAGAAATCTTATCGTCTACCTGGAAGAGAGCTTTCTATCGAGTATTCCGCTCTTGAATCTGGNNTAGATCGATTTGTTTCAGAAAACAAGGGAGATTTTATAGGAAGAAATGGACTAGCTGAATGGAAGTCGAAAGGCTTCTCATATGGGTTTGCTACTATTGAGGTGCATGGTATTAAAGATGCTGATGCTTTAGGAAATAATCCTATTTATTTGGATGGGAAAGTTATAGGAAGAGCNACAAGTGGAGGCTACGGGCATAGAATANAGAAATCACTAGTTTTGGCTATGATTAATCCATCATTAATACAAGTTGGATTNAAANTAAAAATTGATATNTTGGGAAATAANTATGATGCCTCAATAATTGAGGAAAGNCCTTACGACCCAAAAAATGAAAANCTTAGAGCNTAAAAAGGTAAANNTATGAATGATAANTCTAAAAGACGATCTCGAGGTGGNGGAAGAGAAGCTCGAAGAGAGTTAAGATCATCGCAAGCTCAAAATGTAAGTAATAAACCTTATATAAAAAGAAACATTCCAATATATGATTTAGTAAGTGATGAAGTCTGTGAAATGATTGAAGAAAATGCAGCAACTATACTCGAAGAAATTGGTATAGATTTTCGCGATGACCCTGAAGCACTNNCTATTTTGAAATCTAATGGCTGTGACGTAAATGGTGAACGNGTTAGGTTNCCTCGTGGGTTATGTAAAAAATGGATTGCTCATGCTCCANCTCAATTTACACANNATGCAAGAAATANAAATAANTCNGTTGAAATTGGAGGAAATAATACTGTNTTTGCTCCTGTCTATGGNCCNCCTTTTATTAGGTCTCTNGATGGTGAACGCCGNTATGCAACNATNAAAGATTTNCAAGATATTGTNAAATTAGCTTATATGAGTCCNGGTATTCATCATTCAGGTGGNACAGTTTGTGANCCNGTAGATTTACCNGTNACTAAAAGACATTTAGAAATGAANTANTCTCATATGCGTCTTTCNGATAANCCATTTATGGGTTCAGTAACAGCNCCTGAACGAGCNANAGATACAATTGANATGGCTAAAATTCTCTTTGGGGANGAGTTTGTTAATAATAATACTGTAATGATNAGTTTGATTAACGCCAATTCTCCAATGACTTGGGATGGNACGATGTTGGGNGCTNTGAAAGAGTATGCAAGATCAAAACAAGCNGTAATCACNACNCCATTTATTTTATCAGGTGCAATGGCACCAGTTACNCCTGTTGGAGTNCTTGCNCAAACTNTAGCAGAGGCTATGAGTGGCATTACTTTTGCTCAAATGGTNAACCCTGGAACNCCAGTNGTTTTTGGGAGCTTTGCTTCNTCAATATCNATGCANTCTGGAGCCCCAACATTTGGAACACCTGAACCTGCTCTAGTTTTATTTGCAGCNGCAAAGTTNGCAAGAAGATTNGGNGTTCCNTTCCGTTCGGGTGGAAGTCTTAATGGTGCAAAAATTCCTGATGCACANGCNGCATTAGAGTCTTTNAATACTTTATGGCCAACTGTTTTGGGNGGTGTAAATTTTGTTTTNCACGCTGCTGGTTGGCTNGAAGGNGGCCTTGTTTCAGATATTAGAAAATTTATTATAGATGCTGATCANTGTAGTGCTATGTCCNTCTTAANNGAAGGTCCTGATGTCACNGAAAANGGTCAAGCTATGGATGCAATTAGAGAAGTTGGTCCAGGCCAACATTTTTTAGGTTGTGANCATACCCAGAAAAACTTTGAAACAGCATTTTGGACATCNAAAGTTNCAGACAATTCGACTTTTGAGCAGTGGAGCTCTGAAGGAGAAACAAATCAAATGGATAGGGCTGGTAATATAGCTAAAAAATTATTGGACAGTTATGTACCACCTGAAATTGATCAATCTATTGATGAAGCACTGCGATCATTTATTGAAAAAAAGAAAGAAGAGCTTCCTAACACTGAAGCCTAGGACTTTAAAAACTTATAAGAACAGTCAAATGAAGCATCCTCTAGCCAGTCAACTAAATAGTTTGCATAACTATTTCTACAAATAACCGTAAATGAATTTTTTGCTGTACAAAAAATTGTAATGTCCGTTAAAGCTAATGTTGTTTGAGCACAAATCTTTGGGCCAAAGACAGATGGATCTAGGTCTATGCTACAACCTTTTGATAAAACAAATCTAGATTTCTCACCGGAAATATAAATCACTTGATACTGGTCTGAGAGATTATTAATGGCAAAATGAACTTTGGTAAGTTTTTTTTCTAATTCAATAACTTGCTGATGGATTTCATTATAATTACTAAGGATCATCCATTCGTCTGGGCTTGTTTGAAGCACAAACGTTTTGTCATTAGAGGAAAAAGTGCAGGCCTTATTTGGAACTTCAACATTAAGAGATAATTGAAAAAATTTCCTAAAAGTTGAGCTTCTTTGACTGCCTCTTAAATTATAAATATTAACTAAGCCCGCATCTTGAATTATAATCTCATGTTTCTCGTCTTGATTGCCAGTATCATATGCAATTCTGTTGTTAATCGCTGTTTCACTTTTTATTTTATCACTTGTCAAATTAAATACCATTTTTTCTAACTCCATTAGGATCAAAAAATATTGGATTTACAACTTTTGCCTCAATTAATTCTCCGTTTAGTAATGGAATCGATACTTTATTGCCTTTTCTTGATCTACCATCCTTCAACAACGCCATTGCAATGCTTCTTCTACAATTAGGTGAAAAATAAGATGAAGTGACATGTCCTAAAATATTTTTTTCTGTTAAATCTTCGGAACCAACTTCTATTGCGTGAGCACCTTCAGGAATAACTTTTTCTGGATCATCAGTAAGTAAACCCACTAATTCCTTTCTGTTACTTGCATTCATACATTCTCTCTCTAGAGATCTTTTGCCAATAAAATCATTTTTCTTTTTAGAAACGATCCATCCCATTCCTAAATCATAAGGAGAAACTGACCCATCGGTTTCTTGTCCAACAATTACGAAACCTCTTTCTGCCCTTAAAACATGCATTGCCTCAGTTCCATATGGAGTTAAGCCAAACTCTTTACCAGCTTTAATAAGTTTTTCCCAAAGTTGAAGGCCATACCTTGCTGGAGTATTAATTTCAAAAGATAGTTCCCCTGTAAACGAGATACGAAAAACTCTGACAGGAATATCATCAATCACACCCTCTTTAAATGTCATGAACTCAAAACTTTCATTACTCAAGTCTATAGAGCAATGAGAAGCTTTTAAAATATCTCTAGATTTTGGGCCAGAGACAGATATTACGGACCATGATTCTGTAACAGAAGTAAAATAAACTTTTAAGTGTGTCCATTCGGTTTGATGCCATTCCTCTAACCAATTTAGTACATTTGCAGCGCCACCTGTGGTCGTGGTCATATGAAAATGATCTGTTCCAAGTCTTGAAGTAACACCATCGTCCATAACCATGCCATCATCTTTAAGCATCAATCCGTACCTGCATTTTCCAATTTTTAGATTTGACCAAGTGTTAGTATAAACTAAGTCTAAAAATTTTGCTGCATCAACCCCTTTAACATCAATTTTTCCCAATGTGGAAGCATCTAATATTCCAGCGCTATTTCTTACCGAGTATACTTCTCTTCTTACAGCTTCATCAAAAGTCTCATTATTTTTAGGATAATACCATGCTCTCATCCATTGCCCAACATGTTCAAATTCTGCATTATGATTGCTGTGCCACTCATTAATTCTAGTTAATCTAATTGGATCAAAAAGGTTCTTTATATCTCTTCCACCAATGTTTCCTAAAGTGGTTGGAGTGTAAGGCATTCTAAAAGTTGTAGTGCCAACCTCTTCTATTGGTTTTTGTAATATTTCAGCCAAATTAGCTAAGGCATTAATATTGGATGTTTTGCCTTGATCAGTAGCCATGCCTGTAGTGGTATACCTTTTTAAGTGTTCAACAGATTGATAACCTTCTCTTGATGCCAAATGGATATCAGAAACTGTAACGTCATTTTGAAAGTCTATAAATGCTTTGCCTCCTTTGCCAGTTATTCGCCCATTAGGGATATTCCATATATTTCTAGGTGTGTAAGAAAAATTAGGGTAATTTGCTGTTATTGCAAATTTTGTATTTTTTCTTTTATTAATTCTTGTTAGAATTTCATTGGTTTTTTTAATGGTTAGATCAACACATTCTTGAAAATCAAAATTACCATTACTCCCACCAATAGACAGATTGCTTTGGTTATGTTTTGCAGGTTTAAAAAAACCTTGTTTTTCGACCCACTCAAGTTTTCCTCCATTTTGGCTAAATAAACTAACAATCGGTGTCCATCCACCCGACATAGCAACTAAATCAGTAGAAATTTTAAATGGTAAAGCTGAAATATCAGTAGCGTCTTTTGAAATTGGTGCAATTTCAGCAGATTTTACATTATTTTTCCCATATATAGAGGTTACTACATGGCCTAAGAAAACTTTAAAATTATACTTTTTAATTATTTTTGAAAGGTCAGGACTCTGCTCATTTCGTGAATCAATAATTCCGGAAACTTTAATGCCTATTTTGTGAAGTGAAATTGCTGTTCTGTAAGCATCATCATTATTTGTGCAGATTAAAACTGATCTTCCAGGAATAACACCAAACTTATTTATATAGCCCCTAACCGCAGAGCTAAGCATTACACCTGGAATGTCATTACCTGAAATGACTAATGGTCTTTCATGCATTCCTTGAGCTAAAATAACTTGCTTTGATCTAACTTTCCACAGTCTGTGCCTGGACATTTTTTTTGAGTTTTCTGGCAAGTGATCAGAGCAACGTTCTGATATAGTTAAGAAATTATGGTCATGATAACCAAACACACAACTTCTCTTTAAAATCTTTACATTGTTCATGTCAGCAAGTTGCTGTTCAATCTTTTTAGCCCAAACACTACCTTTCGAGCCGTCTATTTTAATATCATCTTCGTATAAAAGGCTTCCACCCAATTCATTTTTTTCGTCAGCTATTAATACTTTTGCGCCTGACATTCCTAAAATGTAAGCTGAAATTAAACCTGACAATCCTCCACCAGCAATTAAAACATCACAGTGGTAATGCAAATGATCATATCTATCAGGGTCCTCATGATCATTAGCAGCTTTTCCTAAGCCAGCAGCACGCCGAATAAACCATTCATATTTTTCCCACATTGAAGAAGGCCACATGAAAGTTTTATAATAAAATCCAGCAGGAATAAGCCTAGAAAAAAATGAATTTATAAAACCTAAATCAAAACTCAGAGATGGCCATCTATTTTGACTTTCAACAACAAGTCCATCAAACATTTCAATTTGTGTAGCTGGAATATTAGGTTCCGCTTTTGAACCAACTCCAACTCTGAAAAGAGCATTTGGTTCTTCAGATCCTATCGAAAGCAATCCTCTGGGTCTGTGATACTTAAAAGATCTCCCAACAACCTTTACGTTATGAGATATTAGAGCGCTGGCTAATGTATCACCTTTATAGGCAGAATACTTTTTCCCATCAAAAGTAAATTTAATAACTTTTTGAGAAGTAATTGGATGTTTATGAATTCTGCGATTACCTGTTTTCATAACTATTTTTTTAAAGATTTAATTTCAGCTTCAGAGAGACGGCGCCAATTGCTTTTATAAGCATTTTTTCCTTCAATTGATTTAGGAAGTGAGCCAGTTGGGTAAATTTCGAAAATTTCGTTAGTTACAGTATTTCTTACAATATTAAACCATTTTCTGCATCCGTGAGCGTGAAACCATCTTTCGGTAAAATTACCCTTTGGATTGTGTCTCATAAACAAGTATTCAGCCCAATCTTTATCTGATAAAACCACCTCATATCCAGGTCTTATAATATGGGCTTCTCCACCACAAGAAAACTCGCTTTCATCTCTGTAACCACAATTGGGACATTTAATATTTAACATAAAATACCTTTAGGTTAGTGAGCAACACCAGCTGCCCCATGTTCATCGATTAAATAGCCAGTATTGAATCTATCTAAAGAGTAGGGGGCGCTAATCTTATTTGGGTTGTCATTAGCAATTAAGTCAGCGAAAACATGGCCACTACCAGGAGTGGCTTTGAACCCACCTGTGCCCCAACCACAATTAAAAAATAAGCCATCAATGTCAGTCTTTGATATAATAGGAGATGCGTCTGGACAAGTGTCAACGATTCCTCCCCAATGTCTAAGCATTCTGAGTCTTGAAAGAACAGGGAAAAGTTCTACAGCTGCGGATATCATATGTTGCGGAACAGGGAAAGAACCTTTTTGAGCATAAGAATTATATTTATCAACACCTGCCCCAAGTACCATTTCACCCTTGTCAGATTGGCTTATGTACATATGAACAGCATTTGACATTATTACGGTATCCAGAATAGGTTTAATAGGTTCAGAAACAAGCGCCTGAAGTGGTCGACTTTGAATAGGTAATCGTAGTCCAGCCATTTCAGCAAGGATGCTTGAGTGACCAGCCACTACAATACCTATTTTTTTAGTTGAGATATATCCTTTTGTTGTATCAACACCCTTAATTTTATTTTGGTCTCTTAAAATTCCAGTAACTTCACAATTTTGAATAATATCAACACCTAAACTATCAGCAGCTCTAGCATAACCCCAAGCAACAGCATCATGTCGAGCTGTTCCACCTCTTTTCTGTAAAAAACCTCCCATTATTGGGTATCTAATACTTTGATCAATATTAATAATAGGAATAAATTTTTTAATTTCTTTTGGAGAAAGTATTTCTGAGTCAATACCGTTTAGCCTAATGGCGTGGACTCTTCTAGACATCTCTTTTAATTCGTGTTCACTATGAGAAATAGTAAGTACACCTCTTTGACTAAACATTACATTGAAATTTAATTCGGATGAGAGATTTTCCCATAATTTGAGTGCATGTTCATAAATTGAAGCTGATTCGTCCCATAAATAATTTGATCTAATAATTGTAGTATTTCTTCCAGTATTGCCACCGCCAAGCCATCCTTTTTCAAGAACAGCAATATTTTTTAAACCATGTATGGAAGCTAAATAATAAGCGGTAGCCAACCCATGGCCACCACCACCAATTATAATTGCATCGTAACTTTTTTTGGGTTCAGGTGTTCTCCATGCTTTTTTCCAATTCAAGTGATAAGAAAGTGAATTTTTTGCAAGAGAAAAAATTGAATATTTCTGTTTAGTTTTATTTATCACAACAAAGTTTTTTTTATTTAAAAGATTAGTTTGAATTATGTTTAAAATAGAAAATAATCATATACCTAAATATATTTAATTATAATATAATCAACAATTATTTTATAGTATTTATAGTAACCTTCTCGGCTTTAATATAAGAAAAATTCCAATACAAAAGATTTGCAAAACTAAGAGTATTCCAAAAGCCACTGAATAAGCTTCGGAAGGGTACGTATTGTCTGAACTTCTCTCCCAAAAACTAATTATCCAACCAATTGCATATTGTAATAAAAAGCCACAAACAAAAAGAGAGAGATTAAGAGCAGTGGAAGTTCTTCCTGAATAAGCAAGTGGAAACTGTGAATTCAACCACGAGTATGCCAAAATAGCACTATTTGCAGAAACACCAATTAGTATCCAAGGAATAGATGAGTCAGGAATTAGTTCAAAAGTTAATATTGAATGGCCAATTAATAGTACTATTGTGATGAAAAGATAAATATCGATTTGTGAAAGCTTAAATTTTTTCAGGATATTTGGCACAAATCCAGTTAAAATCATTCCTACTAATAAAGAAAGATTAAGTATTAAAAGCATACTAGTTGCTTCATTTTGGTTAAGATTAGCAACGTCTCGAAGCCATTCACCAGCCCATAAGCCTTGAATAGCTAGACCAGTTCCACCTGAAACTCCAGCTAAAGGAGCAATTCTCCAAAAAAGTTTACTGGTATATATTTTTTTGAGTGCGATGAATGGTGAATCTTTATTATAGATAGAATTTTTTTCAGGTGTTACATACCATATGATAAAAGAAATAAAAAAACATGCAAAAGAAAGAAACAGAAATACTGATCTCCAACCAATATTATCGACAACAAAATAAAGAGGCTTAGTTGCCACTATTGCACCTAACCCACCACTTGAAAGGCACACACCATATAGAATAGGCCAATAATTTTTATCATACCAAATGGAAATAATTTTAAAAGTTGCCATCAGGCAACCTGCAACACCCAAACCTATTACTGCTCTAGCCAGAGTAAGTTCAAATAAAGTGTTTCCAAAATAAAACATTAAAGAGCCCATGCCAGCAAAAATCATAAGTATTATTTGGACTTTGCGTGCTCCGTATCTATCTAGAAAAATTCCAAGTGGTATCTGAAAAACTGCAAATGCAAAAAGATAAGAAGATGTAAGTATGCCAAGTTCCTGTGCATTTATGTTAAATTCACTAATTAAATAGGGTGCAATAACTGCGTTGGTGGAGCGAAATAAGTAAGAAAGGAAGTAACCCCCACAAAATGGCAATATAATAGTAAATATTTTTTGGGAAGTCTTCAGCTGATCATTCAATTCAAAATGCTCTATTCATATAAAAAATGATAAGTTTAATCAATAAATTTGAAAAAACTAATAATTACATTTAAACTCTTGGCAATAATAATATTTACATATTCTAATTTATTAGTTTAATCTTTAAAAGAGAGAATTTAGAAAATGCCAATTATTAACAGTATTTCAAATATTAAAAAGGACATGCAGGAGTGGAGGAGATATCTGCATACTATTCCTGAATTAGGCTTTGAAGAAAATAAAACATCAGAATTTATATCAAAAAAATTAAGTGATTTTGGTATTGAAGTGCATCAAAATATTGCTAAGACAGGTATTGTAGGTGTTTTGCATGGAACAAAACCGGGTGCAACTGCAATAGGTCTTCGAGCAGATATGGATGCTTTAGAGATGCCAGAAGAAAATCATTTTGAATATAAGAGCCTGAATAACAGAAATATGCATGCATGTGGCCATGATGGCCATATAGCCATGTTACTAGGCGCAGCTAAATACCTGTCAGAAACCAAAAATTTTAAAGGTACAGTTTATTTTATTTTTCAACCTGCTGAGGAAGGATTAGGTGGTGGAAAAGTAATGGTTGATGAAGGACTATTTAAAAAATTTCCAATGCAAACTGTTTGGGGAATGCATAATTGGCCAGGACTAGAAGTAGGGAAAGCGGCAGTTCATTCTGGGCCTGTTATGGCTTCTGCAGATGGGTTCAAAATAACAGTTTTAGGCAAGGGCGGGCATGCTGCTATTCCTCAGTTGGCAAGTGATCCAGTTCCAGTAGCAGCATCTATTATTTCAGGATTGCAAACTTTAGTATCAAGAAATATTGATCCTGTTAACTCAGCAGTTGTTTCCGTTACAGTAATAAAAGCAGGAACAGCTTCAAACGTAATACCAGATCAAGTATTAATGGAGGGAACCTGTCGATCAATGCATCAAGAAGACCGCATCAAGTTAGAGCAAGGAATAAAAAATATTTCTATAAACATAGCCAAAGCTTCAGGATTAGAAGCGAAGGTTGATTATATTTCGGGTTATCCTGCAACGCATAATACCTTACAAGAGGCTTCTGAGGCTTCCGTGATTGCCGAGGAAGTTCTAGGCATTGATTCTGTTGAAAAGTCAATGCCACCATCAATGGCAAGTGAAGACTTTTCTTATATGTTGCAAGAAAAACCTGGAGCTTATATTTGGCTTGGCGCAGGCAATCCTGGACCAGGTAAAATGTTACATAATTCTCGATATGATTTTAATGATGAAATCTTGCCATTGGGTGCGAGTTATTGGTCAAGGCTAGTAGAGTCAAAGTTATCATAATTCTATTATAAATGTTATTCATTAGGTTGGCATAGATCAGAATTATTAAAGAATTTTCTGATAACTGTAATTCTTCGTTGCAGAGTACTCTTCTTCTCAAGAATATTTAAAATATCTTTTCAGACAGCTCCAATATCAATAAGTATTTACACAGTTTATTGGTCAAGTTTATTTTTTAGCATTTAAACCTTTCTTTAAATTTAATAGTGCGTATATACTTAGGAGTTAGATAATATTTTAATACTAGCATAGAAGTTATCATTGTGATTGACAAAACTTTTCATAAAATTTTTATAATTCTAGGAGTATTTTTGACTCTTTTCCTAGTAATATTTTGTCTGTTCTCTTTATCAAGGGTTTACTTTGACCTCAATATATCCTTTCATGGTTTATTTGCACTATTTCTAGGTTGTTTCTTTTCCTTTGCTTTAATTGGACTTCTTACAACTTTATTATTTTTATCACATCAAAAAGGATTTGATGATCAAGTAATAAACCCTCATCAGGAGAACAAAAAAAAATAATTTAGAAATTATCATGTAGTTAACTTGACTTATTTATCTACTCAAAATAGAACAAAACATGAACAAAATATAATTAGTTAGTGAAATTGATAAAAAATATAATTAAAATCAAAATTAAAAATAAATGTTATCAGCAATTTTATAGTTGTGCAGTTACAGCTGGATTTCCATCACCAGCAGACGACTATCTTGAGGATAAACTCGATTTAAATGATTATTTAATAAAACGTCCAGCAGCAACCTTTTTTGTTCGTGTAGTCGGAGACTCAATGATCAATGCTGGTATTCACAATAATGATATCATAATAGTGGATAGGAGTATTAAACCAAGGCATGGGAAAATAGTGGTAGTAGCTTTAGACGGTCAAATGACTGTCAAAAGGCTTTATCGNAGNGATAAGAAAGTTGTTTTNTTACCAGAGAATAAACTTTTTAAGCCTATTGANATTTTGGATNNNATGGAAATGGTCATATGGGGTGTTGCTACAAATGTTATTCATTCTCTTTAGTAGAGCTAGTGACTATGTACGCATTAGTAGATTGTAATAATTTTTATGTTTCATGTGAAAGGGTCTTCAATCCTATTTTGAAAAAAAAACCNGTTGTAGTTTTATCTAATAATGATGGNTGTATCATTGCTAGGTCAAATGAGGCTAAATCTNTAGGAATACCTATGGGTGCGCCTATGTTCAAATATAAAGATTTGTTATTAAAAAATAATGTGATGACTTATTCTTCTAATTACACTTTGTATGGTGACATGTCNTCGAGAGTCATNAGNTGCTTAAGGAATTTTGCACCTGAGGTNGAAGTTTACTCTATAGATGAAGCTTTTTTATGCCTCAAGGGNTTGAATAAAAAATTTTTGTTTAAAGAAATGCAAAAAATGAAAAATTATGTTTATCAGTGGACAGGTATACCAGTTTCTATNGGTATTGGAAGTACTAAAACACTTGCTAAATTAGCTAATCGTATCGCAAAAAAACAAACAAAAGANGGNNTTTATATNATAAGCAATGATTCTAAAGAATTAGAAAATATATTGAAAAAAATCAAAGTTGAAGATATTTGGGGAATATCAAAAAGATGGGGATCTAGACTACATAATCTTAGCATCTTTACAGCTTTCCAATTAAAGAATTCTGATCCTCGGCAAATAAAACAGTGTTTATCTGTAGTAGGGGAAAAAATAGTACGAGAGCTAAACGGTGTGTCTTGTATTCCTCTAGAGTACATTCAACCCAGAAAATCGATTATGGTTTCAAGGTCTTTTGGCTCAATGATAAGTGATTTTGATAATTTAAAAGAAGCTTTGTCTAATCATATTGTTGTAGCTGCTAGTAAACTAAGATCTCAAAGTAGCTTATGCAACAGTATATGCATTTTTCTTCAAACTAATAAATTCCGTATAAAAGAACCTCAGTATAGAAATTCAAAAGAAATATTATTCTCTGAACCAACGCAGAATACTTTTCGATTATTAAAAGCATCAGATAAAGCATTGAAACTAATATATAGACCCAAATTTAAGTATCACAAAGTAGGAGTTATATTATCTCAGTTAGTAACTAAAGTTAATCATCCAATAAATAATGAAATGATGAATATGATGAGACAAGAGAAATGTGACATACAGTCAGATTTATTCTCAAATACTTTCAACAATAAAAAAAAACTTGATAGAGGTGATAGGTTTGTAGATTTAATTGATGAAATAAATAGTAAACTGGGAAAAGGTTTAATAGTCTATGGCGCACAAGGCATTAAAAAAAGATCTAAAAAAGCTACAGATTTAAGAAGTGATTGGCAGATGAAATCATATTATCGTTCACCATCCTATACTACGAGATGGAATGAGCTACTAAAGGTATCGTAAAACTATTAAACCTAAGCACCACCAGCTTGATGTTTAATAGGATTAGATAACTTTCCAAGATTTTCGATGCTTATATTGATTGTCCCTGTATTCTCTCCTATTAAAAGACTTTTATGTCCTCTAGGAAATTTTCCTGTTCCTTTTCCAGTGGTCCCAAATGAAATTATATCTCCAGGCTCCAATGTAAAATAGCTACTTGCTTCTGAAATACATTCTTCAATAGAAAAACGATAGTTACTTGTATGGTCAATAGTAAAACACTCTTCATTAAGGGATCCTGTAACAGAAAGCGCATTGGGATTTTGTATTTCATCAGATGTTGTAATCCACGGACCCATAGGTCCAAACGTATCTGTACCTTTTGACCTGGTGTGGTACACATAAAAAGCATCGGTATCATCAGGCCCATTTAAATTTCGCCAAGTGTAGAATTCTGGTCTTGCGAGGTCAGAATCATAAGTAATTGCAATGCTATCTTTTTGAAATTTCAAGCCATGTGAAGTAACATCATTATGAATTAAAAACCCAAAAACGTAATTTAGTGCTTCTTTAGTTGAAATATGTTTAGCTTTTTTTGAAATAACAGCACAAATCTCAGGTTCTGGTATTACAGCACCCCATTTGGGATCTACGATTATTGGCTTATTATGCCCTTGAAGTGCAGAGGGAGGTTTCAAAAAAAAATTTGGTACTCCAGGATCTTTATGTGCCTTTTTCATAAGTTCTTTATTATTGAATGCTACACCAAGGATTTTTGATGGTCTTTGGATAGGTGGAAGCCAGTTAAAATTTTGAATCCTTATCTTTTTCACATTATTTAGGTTCTTTTGAAATTCTAGAAGTAGTTTTTTNTCCTTTTCTATATATGTAATAAGATCAAGCATGTCTTTACTTGGAGTNNAATTAATTAATTGTTCCATTTCACTGAGTTTNCAAGCGTATTTTTCNTCAATTTTAATNATTANGNGGCTCTTTCCATTTTCAAAGATAGATCCAAATTTCATTTAATTATTTACCATTTTGCAAGAAAGTCTTCCAGTGTAACTGGNGGNGCATTTAAAACTGGTTTTGTTGGTTTTATATTTTCAAATTCTGTAGTTTCATAAAACCATTTCTTAGGTGCAGGAAAACCCCATAGTTGAGATCTTCTTGTATCACTTAGATCCCACCTTTTAGGGGATTGATTAGTATCAATTATATTATAATGGCTAGTAAAAATTTCAACTCTGTGATCGTCTGGNTCACGAAANTAAATGAAAAAAGCATTTCCTATTCCGTGTCTTCCAGGTGGTCGNTCAATAGTNTGNCCAAGNTNGAGAGATGCCATNACATCAGCTGCATGTATTACGTTTGATACTTCTGGAGTATGAAATGCAAAATGNTGTAAACATGGTCCAGCACCATTNCTAAAAACNACATCTTGGGTATTGTTTTTTCGTTTTANCCAAACTCCCCAAATCTCATCAGAATTATCATTTGCTGTATATTCTGCTAATCTAAATCCTANAGTATTATACCATTCGTAAACTTTTGAAACATTAGGACTTGTTATTTGAACGTGGTCAAGAAATGCTANTTTTCCTCCAGAATGNAGATGGAATTTTTGCATTTGTGATGTANTCTGTTCCATNGTTGAACATAGNTCGATAGGTGTTCCTATATTGTCGGAAACNTGCAATGATTTTCCCTGAAAAGGTCTNTCTACATAACATACATCGTAATTTAAATTAGTNAAATAATCGAATGCTTTATTCAATTCTNTTTCTTCGGATACTCTATAACCNATTCTTTTACATANACTGGGATTTTTTGAATTATTTTTTTCAAATACNAAAGAGTGATGGCTTGTTTCTTCGAGGGCACGNAAACANAAATAATTTTTATCATGGTGNGTAACTTCAAGGCCAAGTCCAGTTTCATAGAAAAATCTAGTTTNATCTAAATTTCTGCTAGTTAATACCACATGNCTTAGTCTTGTAATATTNAATGGAGGNNAATAATTATTTTTAAGCAGCGCCATAANTATTATTTATTTTNAGAAAGATAACCTAGTATTTGCTCAGAGGGAACTGCTATACAAGATATATTTTTCGATAGTAATTTTGAACAAGTCATTCTTGCTGAATTTTCATCTAAACTGTTAAACCTAACTCGCCATGCCACATTTTCGTTTATATATATAGGAGTAAGTTGTGCAGGCAACATTTTTAAAAGATTAGGAGCAATTCTTCTAGCTTTTATNGCTATTTGATGNGCNCTAACTTTNTTTGAATATGTACCNACCTGAATACCCCAATTCTGAAAATTTTTAATTTTTTCATTCAATTTATTTGAAGTTAAAAATAAAGGTTTTTGNNTAGGTTTTTCAATAGTACTTNCATCAAGGAAAAATTTTGGTNTTGTAAAAGGTGANCTTATATTGCTAAATTTTGGTTTTGCTNAAGGTGTANTGACNAGAACTAACTTNGGAGCNGATGCTTTTTTAAATGCATCAGTAAAAAGGCCCATTAAGTGCTGATCTCTTGTTCTACCAGACTTTCCTCCAAACACAACACCAATTAAATTTACTCCATTTCTTTTAACTGAGGCCATTAAATTGAAACCTGATGCATCAATATAACCAGTTTTTATACCGTCAGTTCCATAATATGATTTTAATAGGTTATTATGATTTTTATATTTTCTTCCATTCCAATGAAATGATTTTGTATTAAATATTTTATATTCTTTTGGATAATCTCTCTTAATCGCAATGCCTAATTTAGCCATATCACTTGCGGTACTTTTTTGATGCTTATTATACAAACCAGATGCATTCATAAATTGAGATTTGTTCATTCCTAATTTTTTCGCAGTTTTTGTCATTCTTTTCGCAAAATTAATTTCAGACCCAGAAATTTTTTCAGCAATTGCAGTCGCAACATCATTGGCAGACTTTGTAACCAAAGCTAACATAGCCTGTTTCAAACTTATTGACTGGCCTTGTTTAATTCCAAGTTTTGATGGTGGTTGACCTGATGCTCTTTTTGAGAAAACAATCCTGGAGCTATAATTTAAATTGCCTTTTTGTATTTCTTCAAAAACTATGTATAAGGTCATAACTTTAGTCATGCTAGCTGGATGCCTTAAATGTGTAGAAAATTTTGAATGAAGAACTTTACCACTATGCTCTTCAATTATAATTGAGGCATATTTAGAATTTGCATAACTCGGAAAATGAAAGAAAATTGCAATAAAAAGGATAAATAAGAAATTAATAATATAATACAATATTGCTTTTTTTATCATAGTAAGTTTCAAATACATCAAATTTATAATGAATCATACAGATTCAATGAGATAATGCAATATCCTTTTGTAAATTATTAGCATGTCCAATCAACTCTAGTATTTATTTAGCATTAAAATTCTTTCTTATTAAAAAATTTGAGCAATTTTTGTGCAAAACTCTAAATTTTCTTTGAATTTCTTTTTAAAAGTAACAATATTAAAGAATATAGAATATAATACTTTATATATTTAAAGAGGCCTAAAAGTGATAACTAGTGATTACAGTAATTTTGCAGAAAAAATTACTTTGAACTCAAATAATGAAAAAAATGACGATTTTAAAAATAAATTTTCTTCTATCGTTTTGGAAGAAAAGCCAAAGTTAAAAAAACCTCCACTATACAAAGTTATAATGTTGAATGACGATTACACGCCAATGGAATTTGTTGTTGAAATGTTACAATCATATTTTTCGAAATCACAGGAGCAAGCAACTGAAATTATGCTTCACATTCATCAAAAAGGCTTAGGTATATGTGGTCTATATACTTATGAAATTGCTGAATCAAAAGCTACACTTGTTTTAGAAAAAGCAAGAAAAAATCAACATCCTCTTCAGATCAAATTGGAGAAAGAGTAATGTTATCAGACAATCTTGAGCAAACACTTCATAGAGCAATGACATATGCTTCTGATAGAGGTGCTGAATTAGTAACATTGGAGCATTTGTTATATGCATTGATAGAAGATAAAGATGCTATCGAACTTATGACCGCTTGTTCTATTGATTTGAACAGATTAAAGATTGAGTTAGATGACTTTATGGTTAATACACTTGATAAGCAGATAGTTGAAAAGTCACAAGATATTCAGCCAACTGTATCTTTTCAAAGAGTTCTTCAAAGAGCTCTTGTTCATGTTCAATCATCTGGAAGAAAACAAGCTAATGGAGCTAACGTAGTTATTGCTATGTTTGCAGAAAGGGAAAGCCATGCAGTGTGGTTGCTTTCTAATCAAGGAATGACAAGATTAGATGCTGTCAGTTATATAAGTCATGGTACATCTAAAAACCCCTCTTTTTCCCCTTCTAAAGAGACCAGCACTTTTGATAATGATGAAAATAGTAATTCAAATAATATCAAAGCACTTGAAAAATTTTCCAAACCCCTTGTATCACTTGCTCGCGAAGGTAAGATAGACCCCTTAGTTGGGAGAGATAAAGAAGTTGAAAGATGTATTCAAGTTTTATGTAGGCGAACAAAAAACAACCCACTTCTTGTAGGCGACCCTGGAGTTGGTAAAACTGCCATAGCAGAAGGTTTAGCATACAAAATTGCCAACTCACAAGTGCCTGAAGTATTAGAAAAATATGAAGTGTATTCTCTTGATATGGGTTCACTTTTGGCTGGAACGAGATACAGAGGTGATTTTGAAGAAAGACTAAAAGCGATAATTACTGAAATTGAAGAAATTGAAAATTCTATTTTATTTATAGATGAAATTCATACAATTGTTGGTGCTGGTGCAACAAGTGGGGGCTCAATGGATGCTTCTAATCTTTTAAAGCCTGCTCTTCAATCTGGTAAATTAAAATGTATGGGTTCAACAACTTATAAGGAATTCAGAAATTATTTTGAAAAAGATAGAGCTTTATCAAGACGTTTCCAGAAAGTTGATGTAGAGGAACCAAATTTAGCTGATACAATTCTTATATTGAACGGTTTAAAATCTATTTACGAAAATCATCATAACATTAAATACTCTAATTCTTCTATAAAAGCAGCAGCTGAACTATCCCAGAAATATATTAATGATAGAAAACTTCCAGATAAAGCTATAGATGTTATTGATGAGACCGCCGCAGCGCAAAATCTTGTTCCAAGATCAAAAAGAAAAAAAATTATTGGCGTTAAAGAAGTTGAGGACACCATTTCTAAAATGGCGCGTGTTCCTAGTAGAAGCATCAGTAGAGATGATAAAACTTTACTATCTAATATTGAGAATGATCTTAAAAGGCTTGTTTTTGGTCAGGATAAAGCTATAGAAACTCTTGCATCTGCTATCAAATTATCAAGAGCCGGACTAAGAGAGCCTGATAAGCCTGTAGGTAACTATCTATTTACAGGACCAACAGGTGTTGGGAAAACTGAGGTAGCACGACAATTAGCTCTTGCTTTGGGTGTAAAACTAACTCGTTTTGATATGTCAGAGTATATGGAACGCCACTCAGTTAGCCGCTTAATTGGAGCGCCTCCCGGTTATGTTGGCTATGATCAAGGAGGACTTTTGACTGAGGCTGTTGATCAAAACCCTCACACTGTTATACTTTTAGATGAAATAGAAAAGGCTCATCCAGATCTATTTAATATACTTTTGCAAGTAATGGATCACGGAAAATTAACTGATAATAATGGTAAATCAGTTGATTTTAAAAGTTGTATTTTAATAATGACAAGTAATGCTGGAGCTCTTGAGTTGTCTAAGAATTCTATTGGTTTCGCAAGTTTGAGCAGAGATGGTGCTGATACTGAGGCAGTTGAAAAGATTTTTACTCCTGAATTTAGAAATAGGTTAGACGCTATAATTCCATTTTCAACATTATCTACTGAAACTATGATGCATGTAGTTGATAAATTTATAATGCAATTAGAGGCACAACTTCAGGAAAAAGGTGTTTCAATTATTCTGACTAATAAAGCTAGAAAATGGCTTTCTAAAAAAGGCTACGAGCCTGCATATGGTGCGAGGCCACTTGGAAGAGTTGTTCAAGAGAACATAAAGAAACAATTGGCAGATAAAATACTTTTCGGTGACTTAGTAATGGGTGGAGAAGTCTTAGTTGATGTGAAAAAGGATAAAATTGTTATTCAAAGTTATAATACAGATAATGAAACAAAAAATAATAAAAAGAACCACTCTGAAACAAAAAAGAGTAGAGTTTTAAACTAAAAAATGTTTCCTAATCATTATGGGTTTTAAATGGTGATTTCTGTTTTAATATATTAATTTCATTATTTATTTGTAAATTTTCGGTCTTTAAATAATTCTCAATTGCGTTACTCAAATTTTTATTTGAGAATTTATGTATAGAATAAGTTTTTGTAGGCATATAGCCTCTTTGTATTTTGTGAATACCTTGCGCTCCGGCTTCAACATTTTTTAATTTATTACTAATAGCAAAATCAATAGCTTGATAATAGCAAGCCTCAAAATGTAAAAATTTTACCTGTTTTAATGAACCCCAATTTCTTCCATAAATTGTGTTGCTATCAAATAAATTAATAGCGCCAGCAAAATAATCATTACTTTCTTTAGCAAAGATAAAAACTATTCTTTTTTTCAGATTTTCAAGTAATAGGTGCCAGAATTTCTCGTTTAAATACGCACCTCCCCATTTCTTTTCTATAGTTGATAAGTAGAATTTATTGAATAATTTAGCATGTTCACTTTTTATTTCTTCATTTCTTATTGTTTCAAGATTAATTGTACTATTAGAAATTTCTTTTCTTTCTCGTTTAATTATTTTTCTTTTAGATGAGGAGAGTTTTGAAAGAAAATGTTCAAAGTCTTGATAATTTTCATTTTTCCAATGGAATTGAATATTTTGTCTTTCTAACCAATAATTATCTTTAGAAATATTTTTAATTTGTTCTTTTTTTATAAAATTTATGTGTGAGGATGATACTTTATAAATCTGCATAAGATTTTCCAAAGCTTTAAGTAATAATTCTGTAATTTGTTTTTTGTCATAACCTTCTCTAATTAAAAACCTCTCCCCTGGAACAGGAGAAAAGGGTACAGCTGATAGTAATTTAGGATAGTATTGACCTCCAGAATTTTCCCAAGCTTGAGCAAAAACTTGGTCAAAAATATACTCACCCCAACTGTGATTTTTAAGAAAATTTGGTAATATTCCTACGACTAGATTATCATAATACAAAAGAATATGCTGGGAAATCCAACCTGTTCTCTCAGATACTGAACCGCTATCTTCAAGGCAGCAAAAAAACTCATGTGATAAAAAAGGATTCCCAATATTTGAACTATCATTTCTAAAATCTGCACACTCATTCCAAGTATTTCTATCTATTTGGTGCACACTTTCAATTACTGATGTACTAAAATTTGTTAATTCAGTTTTAATAGTGTTCATTTAGATTGTTTAATTGACTCTAATAGTCTCTATTTTTCATTGAATTTCAGCAATAGCTTCTATTTCAACAACAACCCCTCTTGGTAGCGAATTTGTGCCTACAGCAAACCTTGAATGCTTCCCTTTTTCTCCAAACACCTCAACCATTAAATCTGAAGCACCGTTTATAATTTCAGGTTGTTGTGTAAATGTATCGACACAATTTACAAAACCACCTAACTTCACAATTCTAGATATACTATCTAACTTTGAATTTGTAGCTTCTTTAAGCTGCGCAATTATTGCCAGTCCGCAAGCTCTTGCTGCTTTCACTGCAGTCTCAACTTCAGTATCCTTCCCAACTTTACCTTGTATCATTTCGCCATCAATCAAAGGTATTTGCCCAGAAATAAAAATTAATTTGTTTGTTACAACAAAGGGGACATAGTTGGCTGCTGGCACTGGTGCTGGTGGTAAAATGATATTTAAATTTTTAAGTCTTTCTTCAATCATAAAATCTTTAAATCCTTTTTATTATGAACAACCACTTGTAGAACCGCAGGTATTACATTTCATACATGTACCGTTTCTTACGAGTGTAAAGTTTCCACATTCACCACATGCTTCACCCTCATATCCTTGTATCTTAGCTTTTTGTATTGCAGTTGCTTTATTATCTATAGTATTTGTTGAAAAATTAGCATCATTTTCAAATGCAACACTCGATGTCTGTATGTTATTACCTGCAAATGCTTGTACTTTTGATTGGCCACCTTGGAGAACAGTTAGTTCTAATTCTTGCCTTACATACCCTCTACTAAGTTTTTTTGAGTTATGAACAAGCTGTGAGTGAGTATCTTCTTGTTCAGGTGGTTTTTCATTAATTTCTTCACTATTCACATGACCTAAATCATGTCTATCAAGATAAGAAATAGCCAGTTCTCTAAAAATATAATCAAGGATTGAGGTGGCCATTTTAATTGTATCATTGCCTGTAACAAGACCTTGAGGTTCAAATCTTGTAAAAGTAAATGCTTCAACGAATTCATCAAGAGGAACACCGTATTGAAGACCAATAGAAACAGCAATTGCAAAATTATTCATTAATGATCGAAATGCTGCGCCTTCCTTATGCATATCTATGAATATTTCACCAATCTGTCCATCTTCGTATTCCCCAGTTCTTAGATAAACTTTATGGCCTCCAACAGTTGCTTTTTGTGTATAACCTTTTCTTCTTTCAGGAAGTCTAGATCTCCTTACTTCCCTAATAACCCTTTCTATAACTCTTTCGGTGATTGGCTTGACTGCTTCCATTGCTTCCTCGTCATCTTCTATTTCAGAAACTGAAGATGATAGTGGTTGAGATAGCTTTGATCCATCTCTATAAAGGGCGTTTGCTTTTATGCCTAACTTCCAAGAACTCATATAAGCATTTTTACAATCTTCAACTGAAGCTGTACTCGGCATATTAATAGTTTTAGATATAGCTCCAGATATAAAGGGTTGAGAAGCAGCCATCATTTTAATGTGGCTATCAACAGATAAAAATCTTTTTCCTATTCTTCCACAAATATTTGCACAATCAAAAACAGAAAGATGTTTATCTTTTAGTTTAGGAGCGCCCTCTAATGTCATAGCCCCACATATAAAAGTATTTGCTTGTTCAATTTCATTCGCTGAAAAGCCAAGTTCTGACAACATATTAAAGTTAATATCATTGAGTTGGTTTTCAGAAAAATTCAAAATATTTTTACAAAAATCGTCGCCAAAAGCATATCTATTGAAAACAAATTTAATGTCAAAAGCTGACACTAGTGATTGTTCTAGTATTTTAAATTGTTCTTCACCAAAACCTTTTGCTCTTAGAGTTTTCTCATTAATTGAAGGGCACTCTTTTAATGTTCCATGACCCACTGCATAACTCTCGATATTATTAATTTCTTGATTATTATATCCCAATGTTTTTAGTGCTTCTGGAACAATTCTGTTAATAATTTTAAAGTACCCTCCACCTGCTAACTTTTTGAATTTGACAAGGGCAAAATCAGGTTCAATACCTGTTGTATCACAATCCATTATCAATCCTATTGTTCCTGTAGGAGCTATTACTGTTGTCTGTGCATTACGAAATCCGTATTGTGCGCCTAATTTAAATGCATTATCCCAAGCTAACCTTGCTGATTCTATCAGGTTAGCATCTATACATTCTTCTTCAACCAATGGCACTGGTAGAACACTCAGATTATTATAACCTTCCTTTTTACCGTATGCTGCTTGCCTATGATTTTTAATAACCCGCAACATTTCTTTGGAATTATTTTTATATTTTGGAAAGCTGCCTAACTCTTTGGAAATTTGTGCGGATGTAGCATATGAAACACCCGTCATCAAGGCAGAAATAGCAGCACACAATGAACGACCTTCAACACTATCATAAGATATGCCAGAAGCCATGAGATAACCACCGATATTTGCAAAGCCAAGCCCTAAAGTTCTATAGTCATAAGAATTTTGAGCGATTTCTTTTGATGGAAATTGAGCCATCAAAACAGATATTTCTAGTGTTAGGGTCCACAAGTTAACAGCATGTTTAAACGCATCTGTGTTAAATTTACCGTCTTCATTTTTGAATTGCATTAAATTAAGAGATGCTAAATTACAAGCTGTATCGTCTAAAAACATATACTCTGAACATGGGTTAGATGCATTTATTCTTCCACCATTAGGGCATGTATGCCATTCATTAATGGTTGTGTCATACTGTAGACCAGGATCGGCACATGACCAAGCAGCATTACCAATTTTCTCCCATAAATCTTTTGATTTAATTGTTTTAAAAACACTTTTATCTGTTCTTTTAATCAAGTCCCAGTCACCACCTTCTTCAACGCTTTTGAGAAAGTCATTTGTTACTCTTATAGAATTATTTGAGTTTTGGCCAGAAACTGTATTGTATGCTTCAGAGTCCCAATCTGTATCGTAAGTTTTAAACTTTATGTCAGTGTATCCTTGCTTAGAAAGTTTTAAAATTTTATCTATATAATTTTGGGGTACCATAGATCTCTTTGCTTCAATAATAGCGCGTTTCAAAGCTGAATTGATTTTTGGATTGGTTTGATCTTCTTTAGAGTAATCATCACTATTTGCACATTTTAAAATTGACTGCATATGCTTTTCAATAATTTTAGACCCAGTAACAAGTGCTGCTACTTTTTCTTCTTCCACCACTTTCCAATCAATATATTCTTCAATATCTGGGTGGTCTACATCTACAGTCACCATTTTTGCTGCTCTTCTAGTTGTGCCTCCTGATTTAATAGCCCCAGCAGATCGATCGCCAATTTTCAGAAAACTCATTAACCCAGATGATTTGCCTCCACCTGACAAATTCTCCCCGCCACCTCTTAAGCTAGAAAAATTTGATCCTGTTCCAGAACCGTATTTAAAGAGTCTTGCTTCTCTAACCCACAAATCCATAATTCCACCGTCATTAACCAAATCATCATCGATGGATTGAATAAAACATGCATGTGGCTGTGGGTGCTCATATGCTGATTTAGATGTCACTAGTTTATTGGTAAATGGGTCTACATAGTAGTGTCCTTGACTTGGTCCATCAATACCATATGCCCAAAATAATCCTGTATTAAACCATTGTGGTGAATTTGGTGCAGCCATTTGATGAGCTAACATATGTATCATTTCTTCATAAAAAACTTTTGCATCTTTTTCAGATGTAAAATAATTACCTTTCCATCCCCAGTAAGTCCATGTACCAGCAAGTCTATGAAAAACCTGTTTACATGATGTTTCTCCAACGAATCTCTCTGCTGTAGGTAGTTTTTTTAAAGCAATTTCATCTGGTGCTGATTTCCATAACCAGGAAGGAACATTTTTTTCTTTTATTTTTTTTAACTTTACTGGCACACCAGCTTTTCTGAAATATTTTTGTGCTAGAATGTCTGTTGCTACCTGTGACCAAAAATTAGGAGTTTCAACATTTTCTGCTCTAAATACAACGCTACCATCCATATTTTTAATTTCACTAGTAGTATATTGAAACTTAATATCTGAGTATAATTTT
Source organism: SAR116 cluster bacterium (assembly GCA_002684695.1). Classification (GTDB taxonomy): domain Bacteria; phylum Pseudomonadota; class Alphaproteobacteria; order Puniceispirillales. Next base: position 57,251 of record NYVQ01000030.1, read on the forward strand.
TCATTGTGCTTAGTAAAATGTCTTTGAAATTCCATAGTCTTCCTTCCAAACCTTTGGTAGTTATTAACTTTTTAGTTAATAGTTAAAAATTGTTTCACAACTATTTAAGAGTCACTTGGTTATCGAAATAACAAAATTATTCGATAATAAATACTACATCTTGTAGTTGGATAAGATAAGCTACCTAATATATTGTGTTTTTTGCAAGTGTTTTTTTTATTTTTTTTTATTTTGTTAGATTATTGTTGTATTAATGCAATTATTAGTTGTTAAAATTTAGATAAATTATTAAATATAGTCCATATCAGAGTAATTATATAGGGAAATGCATATGAACATTGCATTAAGATTAAACTTATTTTTTTTCTATAAATTTAAAGGCCAAGATGAGTTTGGTAATAGATACTATGAGCAAAAAAAAGCTCAGATCAATAGAAAAAATAAAAGATTGGTTGACTATAAAGGTATAAGCGAAGCCTCAAAAGTACCAGCTAAATACCACGGTTGGCTTCACCACTATTCTGATGATTTTCCTAAAGATAATAAAAAAAATTTTAGTTGGCAAAAAAAACATTTGCCTAATTTATCAGGAACACAATATGCTTATGAACCCAAGAATATAATTTCAAAAACAAACTATGCGAATCAAAATGAGGAATATCAATCATGGACACCTGGGAAGTGATTTAATTAATGAAGGATAACATTCTAGAAATTTTGGTTGGTAGCATAGTACTTGTTTTTGCTTTTGCTTTTGTAATATTTACACTTTCTAATATTGGGTTACAGAAAAAAGGTAATTTTATAAATGCAGAATTTGGTAATATTGGTGGTCTTAAAGTTGGTGATGATGTGGTTATAGCTGGAATAAAAGTTGGAGAAGTTTCTTCAAACACTCTGAATAACGATACTTACCTTGCAACAGTTCAACTGAATTTAAACAACAACATATACATTCCTGATGACTCAGTTGCAAAAATTTCTTCTGCTTCATTGTTGGGAGGGCAATTCATAGAAATTATACCAGGTGCCTCAGAGGTGATGCTTCAAGAAGAAGAAACTTTATATAATACTCGTGATCCTGTTAGTTTAACTGATCTTCTTGGGCAGGCCGTTTTTTCTGTTACAAATTAGTCAAATAGTGAAAAATAAGTTTAATATAATAATATTATTATTATTTGTATTTTATGCTTCAAATGAAACATTTGCGTCATGGATAAAATTTGATGGTGCGCAATTCAGTGCTCTTGATAAAATTACTGCACGTATCGAAAAACTCGAACTTAATTTAAATGATGAAGAAGTTTTAGGCTCTCTAACAATAATACTAAAAAGTTGTCAAAATAGGCCACCTGACTACCTACCAGAGTCTGCTGCATACGTTGAAATTTATGATAAATTAAATAAAAATTATGAGGAAGGAACTCTTATTTTTAGTGGATGGATGTTTTCATCAAGTCCAGCTATAAGCGCTCTAGAACACCCAATCTATGATATATTTTTGATTTCATGTAAATAATTTTTCAAAACCGCCCAATCAGCGTCATTAGAGGTATCTATTTGAGGAAATTTATATTCTAAGTAGATGCTTTTATTTAATTGTTCTAAATAATTATCTCTACTTATTTGAATTCCTCCCATTGAAGCAAGATGTGGAGTTAAAAATTGAATGTCAAAAAGCTTAAATTTTGCATCATGTAATTTAGACAAAAGAAATATCAAGCCTATTTTTGATGCATTTGTTACTGACGAAAACATTGACTCAGCAAAAAAAACCCCCCCGATTGATATTCCATAAATTCCTCCAACTAATGAAGCCTCCCTCCAAATTTCTATAGAGTGAGCAAATCCATTTTTGTGAAGCTCATTAAATACTTTGATAATGGTTCTATTAATCCATGTTTCGGCTCTTCCAAAAACAGGACTTCCGCATGAATCTATAATTTCAGAAAAAAGTTTATCACTTGTTATTCTGTAATCTTTTTTTAGTAAAGCTTTATTTAAGCTCCTTGAAACATGGGCTCGGTCAATTGGAATTATTGCTCTAAAGTTTGGATTTACAAAAAAAATATCATCATCATCTCTACTATTAGACATTGGGAAATTTCCCTGATAATAGCCCTTTAAGATATGGTTAGTTATTTTTTCCATTTGTAGAATGTAATTTTAAATTACAAGTTAGGCAGAAACTTTTCTTCTAACCATTTTATTGAATACTCACCCCTTTTAATATCCTCATTACAAATAAGTTTTTTGTGTAATTCTATCGAGGTATCTATAGGTTCAATAATAAACTCGTCTAATGCCCTTTGTGTTCTTAAAAGACAATTTTCTCTATCTTTACCATAAACGATAAGTTTTGTTATTAAACTATCGTAAAATGGTGGAACTTCATAACCTTGATACACAGTTGAGTCAACTCGAATGCCTGGACCTCCTGGGGGATGAAAAGTATTAATTTTACCTGGAGATGGTATAAATGTTTCAGGACTTTCTGCATTTATTCTGCACTCTATAGCGTGACCGTTAAAAACAACATCTTTTTGTTTTAATGTTATTTTTTGTCCATTTGCGATCTTAATCTGTTCACAAACTAAATCCAAACCAGTAACCATCTCTGTAATTGGATGTTCAACTTGTAAGCGGGTATTCATTTCGATAAAATAAAATTCTCCATTCTCATAGAGGTATTCAATTGTTCCTAATCCGAGGTAGCCTAACTGTTTTGTTGCATTTGATGAAAGCTCACCTATTATTTGCCTTTCTTTGACTGATAAAGCAGGAGAAGGGCACTCTTCAAATAATTTTTGATGCCTTCTTTGTATTGAACATTCCCTTTCACCCAAATGAATAACATTGCCATATGAGTCAGCAAAAACCTGAACTTCTATGTGACGGGGATTTTTTAGATACTTTTCAATATATACAGTGTCATCTCCAAAAGCTGCTTTGGCCTCACTTCTTGCAGATCCAAAAGCCTCAGGTAACTCAGTCTCTGTATTAGCTACCTTCATTCCTCTGCCACCACCACCAGACGCGGCTTTAATGATAATTGGGTAACCAATTTTAAGAGCTTCCTTCTTAGCATGCTCAATTGATTCTATTGCCCCATCAGAGCCTGGTACTAATGGTAACCCTGCATTTTTCGCAGCTTTTTTTGCTGAGACTTTGTCCCCCATAGTCCTGATGTGTTCTGGTGAAGGACCAATAAAAGTAATTCCATGGGCTTTAACGATTTCAGCAAAGTCAGCATTTTCAGATAAAAATCCAACACCAGGATGAATAGCATCAGCACCTGTCAATAAAGCTGCAGAGATTAAGGCTTGAATATTTAAATAACTATCAGATGATTTTGCTGGACCAATACATACGCTTTCATCTGCAAGTTTAACATGCATAGCTTCATTATCAGCTGAAGAATGAACTGAAACAGTTGGTATTTTAAGGTCTCTAGCTGCACGCAATACCCTTAAAGCAACATCTCCTCTATTTGCTATAAGGATTTTTTTGAAAGGCTTAATATCAGTCTTCATTTTATTATTACAAGTGGTTGATCAAACTCCACTGGTTGAGTGTCTTCAACTAAAATATCTTCTATAATTCCATCTCTAGGTGCATTAATATTATTCATTACTTTCATTGCTTCAATTATAAGTAATGTTTGACCTTTTTTAATTTTGTCACCTCTCTTTACAAAACTGTTAGCTTTTGGTTCTGGTGATAAATAGGCAGTTCCTACCATTGGAGATTTAATAACTTCACCATCAGCGTACTCATTGTTTATTTTTGCTGAAATACTTTTGTTATTTTCAGTATGTACGTGATCATTAGTACTATAAATTTCAACAGGCTGGTTTTTCGAAGTATTTTTACTATTTTGAGTAACAAATCGCAATTTAATTTCATCAGTCTCAATTTCCAACTCTGCAATCTTTTTCTCATTCATTAAATCACAGTAAGTTTCTAGTTCTTTTGACTCTGGCAAGAAAAATTTTTTAGTTTTATTATGTTTATTCATTAATTTAATACCTCAACTAAATTTGTTTAATTGACTCTAGTGCAAGAAAATATGATTGTGCCCCAAAACCAACAATTATTCCATCACAAACTCCAGAAATCATTGAAATCTCTCTAAATTTCTCACGTGCATGTATATTAGACATATGAATCTCTATTTTGTAACCACTAAAATATTTTAGGGCGTCTCTTATAGCAACAGAGGTGTGAGTGTAACCTCCTGCATTGATTATAATTCCATCAAATTTATTTTGAGCATTTTGAATTAACTCTATGATCTCACTTTCTGAATTTGATTGGACGCATTGTATTTGTATATTCTGGTTTTTAGAATTTTCTTCCAATTTAGCATGAATTTCTTCAATAGTTACAGAACCATATATATCTTTTTCACGCATACCAAGTAGATTTAAATTTGGTCCAGAAATAACAATAATATTTTTTATGGTCATATATTAATTCTCATACGTTCTTTAATAAGTATTATTTCTTTCTTCTTTTATCAGTTTGATAAATTGGTCCTCAGTTAAAGCACCTGGGTAAACTTTTTTCCCAATAACAAATGATGGTGTTCCATTTATATTTAATCTTTGAGCTAAGTCTTTATTTTTTTGGATTATAAACTTTATATCATCACTTTTTAAATCTTCATTAAGTTTATCAATATTCAAGCCAATTTTTTTTGCTATATTAAGTAATACATCTTTATTAATCCGACCCCTATATTGCATTACATTAGAGTGAAATTCCTCATATAGATTCTGTTTTTGTGAGGCAAGTGCAAAATATGCTGCATCAATAGATGATTGAGACAATATAGGAAGTTCCTTAAAAATAAACCTTACATTTTTATCATTATTTATTACTTTCAATATCGTATCAAATACCGATTTACAGTAGCCACAATTATAATCAAAAAATTCATATATAACAATGTCTCCAGAAGGGTTGCCAATTGATGGATCTAAAAAATTATTAGTAAGTAAATTAAACGTTTCTTTATTTTTTCTGACTTCTTCTTTTTGAGCAAGTTTCTCGAGTGCTAAACGTATTTTATCTGGATTTTCCTGTATCCATATTTCAATAACTTTGTCTAGATCTTCTAAATTATTTTCATCAAAATTGCTATGGGCATGAATATTTTTGTTTAAGAATAATATTAGGAATATTAAAAAGGAAAATAAAATTTTTTTCTTGGCATGCATTCCATCAAACCTACGAATTTTAAGTTTTTGACTGTGACCACCAGCCACCTTTTTTTTCTTTAGTGGCATTATCAACGTTAACAATATCTAATTTTTGAGAAGCTTTTGAAACACGTTTTTTTTCTTTTGTATTTTTCCCATTTATCTTATTATTTTCATCTTGTGATTCAGCAATATCTTTTTTTGCGCTAAGATCAACATTAGATTTAGTCTCATCTTTTATAGCTGTATTATCTTTTCCAGACTTAGTAGTTTTCTTAGTAGGAACTATTTTTTTCTTAGAAGATTTGTGGGATTTCTTATTTTTATCAGATAATTCTTTTGTTGCTATTTTTTCATCATTTTTAGGAACATTTAATTTATCAGAAGTTTCACTGTTTGATTTTTTTCCAATTTTTTGTTTAGATTTTTGATTGTCATTTAATTCTTCTTTTACGGAATTTTTTAATTCTAAATCTTTATTAGTATTAATATTACTATTTTCTTGTTCTGAACCATCCCCTATTTTTTGTTTTTTCCATTGAGAACGTTTATTTTTTTTATACTTTGATGAACTTTTTAAATTTTCAGACTTTTTTTGATCCTCATTTTGTATATTAAGATCATCTTGTGTCATTAAAGATGATTTTTTTTCAATCTTACAATCTAGCTCGGCGTCGTGATCATCAAATTGAAACAAAATATTTAAATTTAATTTTTCTTCAATTTCGCTAATTGACTTTCTTTTTTGATTTAAAATGTACATTCCTATTTTTGAAGGTACAAAGACTTCAATTACTTCATTTTGGAGATTTGCTTCTTCTATTTTTCTTAGAACTCTTATTGCAGACGACTCTACCGACCTAATTGTTCCAGTTCCACCACAAACGGCACAGCTACTAAAGTAGTTTTCTGATACACTTGGCCTTAATCTTTGCCTAGATAACTCTAGCAAACCAAAATGGCTAATTCTTCCTATTTGAATTCTTGCTCTATCAGAATTCATTGCTTCTTTTAACTTTTTCTCAACTGAGTTTTGGTTTTTATAACCCTCCATATCAATAAAATCTATAACAATTAGACCAGACAGATCTCTTAATTTAAGCTGTCTAGCAACTTCCTCAGCGGCTTCTAAATTTGTTTTGAGCGCAGTTTCCTCTATGTTTCTTTCTTTCGTAGCTCTTCCTGAATTTACATCAATGGCAACTAATGCCTCAGTCTGGTTTATAACAATATACCCGCCAGATTTTAATTTTACTGATGGTAAATTCATTGAATCTAATTGCTTTTCAACATTATATTTTTGAAATATCGAATTTTTGCTGTCTTTGAAAATTTTTACCCTTTTTGAATGATTGGGTACCATTTGGTTGATATAATCTTTTGCTGTATTAAACCCGTCCTCACCCGCAACAAGAACTTCATTAACATCATTATTGTATAAATCACGTATAGTCCTTTTAATAAGGTTGCCTTCTTCATTTATTAGGATTGGTGCTGTTGATTGAACAGTTTTTTCACGAATTGTATCCCATAAATTTTGTAGGTAACTAAAATCTTTTTTTAATTCAGCTTTTGTTCTATCTGATCCAGCAGTTCTAATTATAACCGCCATCCCTTCAGGCATTTTCATTTCATCAATAATAGATTTTAATCTTTTTCTATCTTCTAAGTTACTAATTTTTCTACTTACCCCTCCACCTCTAATTGTATTTGGCATTAAAACACAATATCTACCTGCTAATGAAATATAAGTTGTTAATGCAGCACCTTTATTGCCTCTTTCTTCCTTAGCAACTTGAACTAATAAAATTTGCCTTTTCGAAATAACTTCTTGAATTTTATATTTTTTTAAGATTTTAGTCTGATCAAATGATGCTGTTTCATCAGAACCACCAATGGTTTCAGGTTCCTCATTTTGATCATCAGTACTATTACTTAATTTTTTGATTTCTTCATTGTCTTTTCCATTCTCATTTAATTCCTCTTGAGAACCACTATTTTCTTCTTTAATCTCTTTTGTCTTTTTTTTGTCTTTAACTATCTTTTCTGAAGTTTCACTTTTTTTTACATTTTGTTCTTCTGCTTTTAAAATTTCTTCAGTCAAAGCTCTTCTATCTTCCACAGGAATTCTATAGTAGTCTGGATGTATTTCGCTGAAAGCTAGGAAACCATGTCTGTTGCCACCATATTCTACAAAAGCAGCTTGTAATGAAGGCTCAACCCTAGTTACTCTTGCAAGGTATATATTACCTTTATTTTGAAGCTTTGTTGTTGTTTCTTGATCAAAATCTTCAATTCGGTTGCCATTTAATAATACAACTCTTGTTTCTTCTGGTTGTTTCGCATCTATTAATATTTTTTTTCCCATATAACCACTCCAAACCAAAACTTATTAAGCACTCTAAAAAGCCTTTTGAATATAAGTTTGGTAAAACTCTTTTACATCTTGATGATATTTTTAAATTAAATAAATTGTTATTAAAGATATGAAGGGCATTATCAAAACTGCCTTTATAAAATTTAAATATTTTTATTTTGTTATTCAACACGGTCAGATACTTTTAAAACAATTTATATCAAATCTTTCTATTTAGAGATTTACAATATAAATGGTAATATTAAAACATAAATTGTTAAAATTTTAACTTTTGCAGTTCTAAATGGATAAATATAAACAGGATGCTGAGATTATTTCGATATAAAAAAATTATTAAAATTGAGTATAATCTTTTTTTAAAAATAGTTATTATTTCACTTTTATTCTTATTTACAAATTCTCTATCTGCCCAAAATTTAAATGAAATCACTAATATTAGAGCAGGTAAGCATGATGGTTTTTACAGAGTTGTGGTTGAAACATCAAAAAAAGTTGAAACATCTATTGAACTAAAAAAAGACCCATATAGAGCGATAATAAAAATCCCAGAATCTCTTTGGAGAGCAAATTCTACGCCCAGAACAGGAAATTTTTTTCCTAATATTCCTATTTCTTACTCCTTTAAAAACAATGAAATTGGAAAAACTAATCTTATTCTGAGTGTTAATAAGCCATTTAGTTTAGATAAAATCTATTGGTTAGCAAAATTAGATGGTGGTAAAAGATTAGTAATTGATATTTATTATAGCAGTGAAACTGATTTTATAGTTACTCAAAAGTCCTTTAATGATTTTTCAAAGCAGCAACTTGAATTAGTGCTGAGTGCTAAACCGAAAACTTTAGAAAAAAACTTTACTTTGTTTACGGGAAAAAAAAATGATCAATTAATAACTAACAAGGATGGAACAACTAGTAATGATATTAATGAAAATAACAATAAAATAGAAAGTGAAACTAATTTTTTAGTTGTTATTGATCCGGGTCATGGTGGCAAAGATCCTGGAGCTGTTGGTTATTCAAAAACTTTAGAAAAAGATGTAAACTTATATGCTGCAAAGATTCTTTATAATAAACTTAATAATATAAATGGAATAAGAGCCTTTCTTACAAGGTCTCAAGACGAATTTATAAATTTACATGATAGATATAAAATTGCTAATCAATTAAAAGCAGATATATTTATATCTCTTCATTCTGATGCAACTACATCAAAGAGTGTAAGTGGGTATTCAATTTTTAGCTTAAATAAAGACCCTGATTTTAATAAAGCAAATTTTGAGAAAAATCAAAATAATCAAAATGTATTAGGAAATGTAATACTTGATAATGAGATTTTAGAAACTCAAACTGTGCTTTATAAAATGTATCAAAGAAGAAAGAGGAACTATTCAATTAAACTTAAAAATTTAATTTTAGAGGAGTTTAAGACTTTGCCTATTAAATCACGAGGTGGAAAAAAAGAAGATTTTATAGTGCTTAAATATCATGTAATACCAGCTGTATTAATAGAGATGGGTTTTATAACAAATAAAAATGATGAAAAAAAATTAAATGATCACAAGTTCATTTCTAATTTAATGGAGAGAGTTTCAGTTGCTGTTTCAAAATATAAGAAAGTTTATTTGAAATAAATAAATTCAATGACAAAATATTAACATTATTACAATCTAATATTTAGGTATGAAGATTTTTTTTAATATACTTAGTATAATTATAGGACTTACTTTCTTTGGTGGACTATTATTGATTTTCTCAGTTGCATGGATTTTCTGGGTTTATGGACAAAACTTGCCAGACTATAACCAACTATCAAAGTATGAACCGCCAGTTGTAAGTAGGGTTTACGCTTCTAATGGAGCACTTTTGGAAGAATTTGCAACAGAGAAAAGATTGTTTGTTCCAATTGAGTCCATACCAGACATCATAAAAGAAGCTTTTTTATCATCTGAAGATAAAGATTTTTATAATCATCTTGGACTTGATTTTAAAGCAATTATTAGAGCATCAATAACAAATTTAAAAAACTATAATTCTGGTAAAAGAGCAATTGGTGCATCAACGATTACACAGCAAATTGCAAAAAACTTTTTGTTGTCATCTGATTATAGTTTTGAGAGAAAGATAAAAGAAGCTATCCTTGCTTTAAGAATTGAGCGAACTTTTTCAAAAGATCATATTTTTGAATTATATTTGAATGAAATATACCTCGGTCTCAGTAGTTATGGTGTAGCTGCTGCGGCACTAAATTATTTTGATAAATCTTTGTCAGAGATATCATTGGAAGAAGCTGCTTATTTAGCAGCACTTCCAAAAGGGCCAAATAATTATCATCCAACAAAAAAAATAAAGCAGGCAACTATCAGAAGAAACTGGGTTTTATCTCAAATGTATGAAAATGGGTTTATAACTGAAAATGAACTAAATAATGTATCAGCAATTGAATTAACAGTAGCAGATTCATCGGGTGTTGACGCTGCTTATGCTCCTTATCCAGTTGAGGAAATAAGAAAAAAACTTGTTAAAGATTATGGTCAAAACACTTTATATGCAGGTGGATTATCAATACAATCAACCATTGACCCAAGTATACAAGAATTAGCTGATAAAAGTCTCAAAATTGGAATTGAAAATTTAGATAGAAGACAGGGGTGGAGGGGGGCATTAACTAAAGTTTTTGAGGATGAAACAGATCAAAATGCTCTAAAGAGAGCGTCTTTATTGATGCCACCAAATTATAGGACTGCTCTTATAAAAAATATATCTTCAAAAAAAGCTGATATTTTATTAAGCGATGGAAGTGAAGGGTATATTCCTCTTCAAAATGCAGTATGGGCAAGAAGAAAGATTAATTATGAAAGCAAAGGTAAAGCACCGACTGATCTATCAAAGTTAATCAATATTGGCGATATTGTTCCAGTAAAAAAGCCTATTGGTGAAGATGCTGTAACTGATATTGGTGCATGGATGTTATCCCAAAAACCTGAAGTATCAGGTTCAATAATTGTTCTTGATCCCCACACTGGTAGGATACTGGCAATGTCAGGCGGTTATGCATTTAACGATAGTGAATTCAATAGATCTACTCAAGCTTATAGACAGCCTGGATCTGCTTTTAAACCTTTCATTTATCTGTCAGCCTTAGAGAAAAATTTCTTACCTACATCTCTAGTACGAGATGCACCGATTGTTATAGATCAGGGACCAGGTCTACCTAAATGGAAGCCATCTAATTATTCTAATAAGTTTTATGGGCCATCCACCCTTAGAACTGGTATTGAAAAATCAAGAAATTTAATGACAGCAAGACTAGCTCTTGAGCTTGGAATGGAGAATATACAAGAAATTGCAAAAAGATTTGGTATTAACGAAAATATGCCTAACTTACTGTCTATGTCACTGGGTGCTGGTGAAACTACCTTATTAAAATTAGTAAATGCATATGCAATGATTGTTAACGGTGGTAAAAAAATTAATTCTACATTAATTGATCGTATTCAAGATCGAAGAGGAAATACTATCTTTCAATTTGATAAAAGAGATTGCATTAATTGTATTCCCAAAAATGGTTGGCAAGACCAACTTCCTCCTAAAATAGTAGATAATAGAATTTCTATAACTGACCCATCAAGTGCATACCAAATGACCTCTATGCTTAAAGGTGTAATTGACAGGGGTACAGGTATTAAATTAAAAAAACTTAATTTAAATTTAGCTGGTAAAACAGGAACTACAAATGATAACACTAACGCTTGGTTCATCGGGTTTTCTCCTGATATTGTCGTTGGTGTATATATTGGTTATGATGAACCTAAGCCTCTGGGTAAAAGGGAAACGGGTTCTAGCGCCGCAGTGCCAATATTTGAGGAGTTTTTTAAAAATTTTTCTAAAAATAAACCTGACATTCCTTTTAGAAGACCTGATGGTATAAGGTTAATTCCAATCCATGTGAAAAGTGGTATAAGAGCTAGTGAAATCAAAAAAGGGGTTATCCAAGAAGCTTTTAAGCAAGGTCAATTTCCTGATAATAACTTAATGGAAAATGAGAATAATAGGACTGAAATTAATTCTGAAAATTTAGAGTTGGGTATATATTAAAATAAACATATTGAAATGAAGATAGAAATTGAAAACAAAGTCTCAGAGATAAAACATATTATATCTATATTAAAAGATCATGCAAATATTGAATCTTCAAAAGAGAAATTAAAAAAATTAATAATAGCAAGTGAAGATCCTAATATATGGAATGATCGTGATGAAGCTGAAAAGTTATTTAAGCAAAAAACACAGTTAGAAAAAATTATTTCGTCAATATCAGATTTAGAAACAGAAATTATTGATGTTGAAGAATTGATAGAAATAGGTTTTGAAGAAAATGATACTGAAATAGTTACAGAAGCTGAGGAAACAATAACAAAATTACTCGAGCTATGTCAAAAAAAACAATTTGAAACACTTCTCTCAGGTGAAGCAGATACGAATGATTGTTATTTTGAAATTCATCCTGGGGCAGGTGGAACAGAAGCACAAGACTGGGCTAATATGCTGTCCAGAATGTATCAAAGATGGGCTGAAAATAAGCAATTTAAAATTGAAATTTTAGAAGAAACAAATGGTGAAGAAGCCGGGATAAAGTCAATCACAATGCGTTTTAGTGGTATTAACGCCTATGGATGGTCTAAGACTGAGTCTGGGATTCATAGACTTGTTCGTATATCTCCTTTTGACAGTGCTTCTCGAAGGCATACATCTTTTGCATCTGTTTGGGTTTACCCAGTAGTAGATGACAAAATTAATATTGAAGTTGAAGAAAAAGACTTGAGAATAGATACATATCGCAGTAGTGGAGCTGGTGGGCAACACGTAAATACTACAGACAGTGCTGTAAGAATAACACATTTGCCATCTAATATAGTTGTTCAATGTCAAAGTAATAGAAGCCAACACAGAAACAAAGCTGCAGCAATGGACATGCTTAAAGCTAGACTTTATGAGAAAGAGCTGCAAAAAAGAGAAGAAGAGGCAGGGGTTTTAAGTTCTGAAAAAAGTGATATTGGGTGGGGAAACCAAATTAGATCCTATGTATTACATCCTTACCATATGGTAAAAGATTTAAGAACTAATGTAGAAAAAGGTAATGCCCAATCTGTGCTTGATGGAAACATTGATTATTTTATTGAAGCAGCACTTACAAAAAAAGTGGGCTTAGCTAAATAAAAATCAAAAATCAGAAATTACACCGAGCACTTCTTTTGCATGGTTGGGCACTTTAACTTTTGGCCATGTTTTTAGAATTTTACGATCTTTGTCTATTAGGAAAGTACTTCTTTGAATTCCCATATATTTTTTTCCGTACATTGATTTCTCAACCCAAACAGAAAATAAATCACAAATACTTCCATCAACATCTGAACCAAGCTCGCATTTCAGATCGTGCTTTTCTCGGAATTTTTTTTGTTGTTCAATAGTATCTTTTGAAATTCCAATAACTCTTGTATTCATTCTTTCAAAATCATTAATAATTTCACTAAATTCATTTGCTTCTTTTGTGCAACCTGAGGTATTAGCCCTTGGGAAGAAAAAAACGACAGTAAAGTTTTGATTACTTTTATTTAAACTAAATTCTTGCTTATCAGTTTGAATTTTAAATTCAGGGACTATATCAGCTTCTTGAAACATTTTAATCTCCAATAATTAGTAGTAAAATTAATATTCTATTATATTATTTAATAAATTAGATTTAAAAGTCTATATCACCATTTTGGGACTTTTTGTGAATAAGTTTGTTAATTACGTTATTAATTTTTTTGCCGCATTCATAGCTATTTTATTAACTGCTATATTTATTTTAATGTGGCAGACTTCTTCGATTATTTTTAACCTAGGTGGGCTTCCCAAAGTAATTGAAAACAATCTATCTAATCATGTTCCAGGTTTGCAGCTTAAAATTGATGATATAAACTTTAGTATTGGCAAAATTCAGGCGCCTTTTGGTATTAAAGCCAATGAAATTGAGGTAAATTTTAAAGGTGAAGATTTTAATATCGAGCAAGCAAGTGTCTATTTTTCACCATTTAATATTTTGTTAGGTGATTTTAAATTTGATAGAATTATATTGGATGGTTTAAACTTTGAAATTTCACAAAATCCTGATAAAAATGGTGATTTCTTTCAGACCAATAGAGTTGTATTACCTAAGTTTTTTCAAGAAGTTTTTTTTAATAGTAATAAATTAAATTATAAAAATAGTATTGCATATAATTTCAAAAATGCTGAATACTCAGTCACCAATAGTTCAATTGACCTAGTTGACTTCGAACAAATTGATTCAATAAATAATATAAATTTTCAAATTACTAAAGTTGATAATGATTTCAATATTTCTGGCCAATTTAAATTCAACACTATTAAAGAGAAAATTAAGTTTTCTATGATAAGAAGAAAAGATGGTGAAAGTGACATAAATTTTGAATTCCAAAACATTAATAATAAAGAAGTAGATAACTTTTTCGTCTCATCAATAGACAATTTGAATTTTATAATAGGTGGAGAAATTAACTTAAAAATTACTTCGAACAATAAAATTAGCCATTTTAATTCTTCATTAAAGGTTTCAAAAATTGACTATCCTTCAGAGTATAGTGAACTTTCAAATTTTTACTCTAAAGTTCAATCTGGAATGTTTGATTTGACCTACTCGTTTGAAGAGGATCAATTAAAAGTCCAAAATTTTTTATTATTAGGTCGTGAACTTACAATAGCTTCTGGCTCTGCTAATATAAGTAATTTTAGGGGATCTTCTAAAAGTCTTAAGATTGATTTTAAATCTGACGAAATAAATTCGAAATTTATTCCAAAAAACCTTTTAAGAAAGTATGGGTTGCATTCAACAAATGGCAATTTGTCAAATATAAATCTTAAAGCAGATATTCTGATCAATAGAGATAATTTTAATTTCTCTGTTAAAAGTTATAAATTAAGTGGCTTCCTCAATAATTTTCAAGTTTTAAAAAATGATATAAATAATAAAATTATCAAAACTTTAATGAACGGATCATTTGAGTTAAATAACAATAATGAAATGGAAACTAATCTTAAATTAGATTTAGTTCTAAATAATCTTAGTCCTGAATTAATAATAGAAGATATTATACCTAAAAGTTATAATATTAATCTGGAAGATGGTTCGTTTGAAAATTTATCTTTAAAAGGAAATATTATAATAAATAATGATAATTTGAACTTTATTTATAAAGATTTTGAAGTAGGTGGAGTTCTTAATAATTTAAAAGTTTCCTCAAAAAATAAAAAAAACTTCTTAGAAACAGTTATAAATTTAAAATTTTTAGCTAATCTCGAAAATGAAAGTATAAAAAACTTTAAAGCTAAAGCACTTTTTAGTGATTTTAAATTCTTCAGAGAGGGCATGTATAAAGAATTTTTTTTTGATAAATCAAAATTTGATTTAACTTTTGAGGACAATAAAGTCCAAATTTTGAACTTTCAATCCAATTTGTCTGCAAACTCTGTGTTTGAAGGTTATGCGTCGTTAAATTTGTCTGATAAAAAAGAAATCTCAAAAATTGATATTCATTTAAAAATGGACAAATTCAACTACGAATGGTTGACTAGTATTTGGCCCAATGACTTTGGTGTCAAAACAAGAAACTGGATAAAAACAAATGTAAAAAATGGTTTTGGAGAAAACTGTAATTTAAGCTTAGTTCTTAATCTTGATAAAAATAAAATTGTTCAATCTCTATTTTTAAATTGGAAGCATAAAAATTCCAAGATTAAATTCTATAAAGATCTTCCATATGCTTATTTACCTGAAGCAAATATCAATATCACAAAAGATAAAATGATAGTAAGTTTTTTAAATTCTGAAATTGGTAATATTAATGTTGATAAAGGTGAATTAAATATTTCCCCCATCTTTACTAGAAATGCTAGGGCTAAAGTTAATTTAACTGGTAAATCAGAATTGAATACAATCTTGAATTTTCTGAATGAGAAAGATCTTGATTTAATATCTAAATATAAGATTGGTCCAGCCTCTGCAGGTAATATTTCATATAAATCAAATTTTGAATGGCCAGTCAAAAAAAATATTAGGAAAAATGAATTTGAATGGACTATAGATGCTTCAGGTGAAAATCTAAATATACCTAGTTTACCATTTAATTTAACACACGAAATTTCTAAATTTCAAATCAAAGCAAACAATAACAAATTTAGATTTTCAAGTATTGGGAAGATTAATAACATACAATCTAAATTGAGCATTACCAAGGATGGAGTGACTAATCCAGAAATTAAATTAGATTTTGACGACTCCGAAGAGTTGGCTATTTTAATTTCTAAATTTTCTCAAATAAAATTATATGGGAAAGCAAAAGGTTTTCTGGAAATAAAAAATTTTGACTTTAAAAATTTTAATTCAAAAGTTGTTATAGACTTAAACAATGCAACAGTTGAAATACCATATATAAACTATATCAAAGAAAAAGGTTTAAATGGATTAATAAGTACTGATTTAACTTTTATTGACGGAAAACTTCGACGGTTTTCAAATATTCAAGGTGAAATAGGATCAGTTGCATTTGATGGTAATGTAAAAATTAATAATGGATCAATAGACGTTGCTAATTTTAACTACATTACCTTCCCTGGAACTCTCATAAATAAATTTAATCTTACTCAAAATAAAAAAGAACATTACAAAATTGACATTAATGCTGAGAAAATAAATCTAATGGAATACTTAAAATTTTATTCAAGAACAAAAAAAGAACCAAAAAAAAATAAATATATTTTTAACATAACAAGTGAGAAATTTATTTTCCCTGGTGGGATTGAGGCAAATGGATTAATAGAAGGGCACAAAAATTTTGATGATAGTGTGAAAGTAAAATTGTTAGGTGATATTAAAATTAATGAAAATATCAAAGTTAAAGACACAATGTTAATAGCTAGTCAAACTGACAGTGAAATTATTTTAGATGGAAACGGTTATATTAATTCTGAGCCAGTTAAAATTTTAATGCAAGATGGTAAAGAGGATAATTCAAAAATATTAACTCTTAAAGGAAATGATGCTGGTAAAATATTAAATGGCTTAAATATTACAAAATTAGTTGAAGGGGGAACTCTAAAGATATCAGTCTTTTTAAAGGAAGAAGATTATAAGAATTATGAAGCTTTGATTGATGTGTCAAAATTTAATGTTACAAATGCACCAATATTAGTTCAATTAATATCAACTTTGAGTTTGACGGGACTTTTAAATTTACTTGAGGAAAACGGCATTTACTTTGAAAGGGGTTATGCAAAGATTAATAATTTAGATAATAAATTTAATATACAAAATATTGAAGCAGTTGGCGAGGCAATGGCAATAACCTTAAAAGGCTGGATAAATAACAAAAAAGAAACTCTTCAAATTCAAGGAACTATTGCGCCTGCAACATTATTAACGAAATTATTAGAGCCTATACCTGTTTTAAATGACTTACTTATTGGTGGAGATAAAGCAGGAGTGGTTTTAACGGAATTTAGATTAGATGGGTCAACAGAGAAACCCTCCATTTCTTTTAGACCGCTGTCTTCTGCGCCAGGGTTGTTAAGAGATATTTTCAACTTATTCAGAAGTGATCAAGTTAACCAAACCAAGATTAAAACTCAAAATTAGTTATTTAAAATTAAATACACAAAACAGCATGATTTTTTTTACCCGATGAAATTTTAATTGTTCTACTTTCCCCAAAATCTTCTTTATTAATTAAAAAATTTTCATCACGATGAGGCTGATCATTAATTCTTGCCCCACCTCCTTTAATAAGCCTCCTTGCTTCGCTTTTACTTTTACATAAATTAGATTTGCATAAAGCATCAACAAAAGATAAATCATTATTTGGAGATAAAGTAATTGTATATTTTGGGAGTTCATCTCCAATTTGACCTTTTTGGAAAGTATCTTTTGCAGAATTAAAAGCTTGTATCGAAGCTTTTTCTCCATGGCACAATTTTGTCACTTCATTAGCCAATATTATCTTTGCATCATTGATCTTAGATCCTTTAAGCTTTCTATATTCTTCAATCTCAACTAAAGGTAATTCAGTAAATAATTTTAAAAATTTAATCACATCTTTATCTTCGGTATTTCTCCAAAACTGCCAGAAATCCCATGAGCTTAGTTTTTTCTCATTAAGCCAAATAGCACCATTAGCAGTCTTCCCCATTTTTGAGCCAGATGCTGTGGTAATTAAGGGAGAAGTTAAACCATAAACTTCTTTTTTTTGAACTCTTCTAGTTAAATCAATTCCTGATACAATATTGCCCCACTGATCAGATCCTCCCATTTGAAGTTCACAATCTAATTTATGGTTTAGCTCCAAGAAGTCAAAAGCCTGAAGGATTGCATAATTAAATTCTAAAAAGGATAGTGGTTGCTCTCTTTCAAGCCTTAATTTAACAGATTCCATACCAAGAAGTCTGTTAATTGAAAAATGTTTCCCATAATCTCTTAAAAAAGGAATGAGCATTAATTTATCCAGCCAATCTGCATTATCAATCATAATAGCATCAGTTTTTTTATTACCAAAACTTAGATATTTTTCAAAAATTGACTTAATATTTTTCATGTTACTATTAATATCTGCATTTGAAAGTAATGGCCTTGCATTGTCTTTCCCAGATGGGTCCCCTATTTTTGTAGTTCCACCACCCATAAGAACTATCGGCCTATGCCCTGATTTCTGAAGCCTTCTTAGCATCATTATTTGAATAAGAGATCCAACATGTAAACTATCGGCTGTACAATCAAAGCCAATGTATCCAGAAATGGATTTAGAGGCGCACAACCTATCTAGTTCATCTAAATTTGTACATTGATGAATGTAACCTCTTTCAGAAACACTTTCTATAAAGTCTGATTTTGCCATTATAATATTTTTACTCTTCAATATTGTTAATGAAATTACCTTCTTTATCTAGTCTACTATCTAAATACTTGCCAACAGCTTCAACCATTTCATTATTGTGTTCATTAAAAAAATGATCAGCACCATTTATTATTATATCTTTTATTACTTCTCCCTTTTGAATAGAAATTTTCTCTAAAACTCTAGATAATGCGTTTATAGGCACTATTTCATTTTCTGAGCCGTGGATAAAAGCTCCAGAAGAGGGGCATGGTGCAAGAAAAGCAAAATCTTTTGTTGTTGCTGGTGCTGATAAGGATAAAAAACCTTTTATTTCTGGTCTTCTCATCATTAATTGCATTCCAATCCATGCTCCAAAAGAAAAACCTGCTACCCAGCAGTGTGTAGCATTTGGATTTTGTGTTTGTATCCAGTCCATTGCTGTAGCAGCATCAGCAAGTTCACCTTCGCCATCATCATAAGAACCTTGGCTTTTACCAACACCTCTAAAATTAAATCTTAAAGTTGAAAAATTCCTATTCACAAATTCTCGATATAGATTAAAAATTACTTTGTTATTCATAGTTCCACCTTGATTAGGNTCAGGATGTANAATAAGAGCTATTGGTGATTCTGTTCTNTTTGATGGTGTATATCTNGCTTCGATACGACCNTCAGGTCCATTAATTATAACTTCAGGCATAAATTGTATTTCTTGTGTGGTTAAAAATTGTAACTATATATNAATNTAATTNNATTGTACTATTAACATAATTGTTAACTTTTATTGAAGGAAAAACTTGTTTAANACAATTACNGGAATGATTCAAGCAATTAAGGATAGAGATCCAGCTTCCTCGAGTAGTTTTTGGATAATACTATTATATCCAAGTATACACATTATGATGTTTTACTANATATCNAGATTTTTTTGGGAAATGCANTTAAAGTCAATTGCNAGGTTTTTAATGCAAGTTGGAAGATTTTTAACAGGTATTGAAATTCANCCTGGTGCAAAAATTGGGNAAGGTTTTTTTATGGATCATGCCATGGGTATAGTAATTGGAGAAACAGCTGAAATAGGAAATAATGTTACTCTTTACCATGGTGTGACTTTAGGTGGAATTATGCCAGCTTTTAAAACAGATGAGCAACGCGGCTTAAAAAGGCATCCCACGATACAGGATGGTGCAATAATTGGATCTGGAGCGCAAATCTTAGGACCCATAACGATAGGATCAAATGCAAGAGTAGGTGCTAACTCGGTTGTATTAAGATCTGTTCCTAATGGAATGTCCGTTGTTGGAATACCAGCTCATGAGGTAGGTAAACAAAAATTAGAAAGTGATTTTCAAGCTTACGGAACAGCATTCTCAGAAGTAAGTAAAATTGATAAATCAGTCTCAAAATTAGAACAAGAAATAGATATTTTGAAAGAAAAAATAACAAAATTAGAAAAAAATAATTTTAGAAAATAATATGTCAATATATCTAGATTACAATGCAACAAGCCCTATCAGAGAAGAGGCAAAGGAGAAAATGCTTGAAGTAATGGGGCCACCTATTAACTCCTCTTCAGTTCATTCGTTTGGAAGAAAAGCAAAATCTTATCTACATAATGCCAGAAGTGAAGTTGCAAAACTTGTCAATGCAGATTTAGATCAAGTTATTTTTACTTCAGGAGGCACAGAGGCAAATTCTATGATTATGCAGTTATCTAATTCTCCTCTGGTAAGTGCAATAGAGCATGATGCTGTAATGGCATCATCTAGTAATTTAAATTTAATTAATGTGAATTCTGATGGAATTGTAGATTTAGAAATGCTTGAAGCAACTATAAAAAAAACTAATACTGATATGATTTCAGTTATGTGGGCAAATAATGAAACTGGCGTAATTCAACCTATGACTGAAATTATTAAAATTGCAAAAAAATATAAAATTTATATTCACTGTGACGCAGTTCAAGCTTTAGGTAAAATTGACCTTGATTTTAAGTCATCAGGACTAAACAGTATGGCGATTTCTTCACATAAAATTGGAGGTCCAGTTGGTGTTGGGGCTTTAATTTTAAAAGATCCTTTTGATGTAAATCCTATTATTCTTGGAGGTGGCCAAGAGAAAGGGCACAGGTCAGGCACTGAAAATCTTATAGGAATAGTTGGCTTTGGTGTAGCTGCAAGCTTAATTTCAAAAGACAGTAAAAATTATGTAATGCGCGACATAGGTGTTAGACAAAAACAATTTGAAAATTATTTAAAAGATAACTTAAAGGATATAAAAATTTTTGGAGAAAATGCTCAAAGACTCCCAAATACTTCATGTATTTATATGCCAAACCTTAGTGCTGACGCGCAAGTGATTGCTCTAGATTTAAAAGGGTTTGCTATTTCTGCGGGTTCTGCTTGCTCATCAGGAAAGGTTAAATCCAGTCATGTATTAAAAGCTATGGGTGCTGAATGGGCTTCAAATAATTCTATAAGAGTGAGTAGTGGTTGGCAAAACAACAAAAATGATTTAGAAAAACTTGCCCACTCATATATTGAGTTGTACAAAAGATCAAACAAGTAAATTAAATGAGAAGTTAAATGCCTAAAGTTATATTTGTTACATTAGATGGAAAAGAGCACGAAATAGAAGCAGAAGAGGGCGCCACTCTTATGGAAATTGGAAGAGACGCAAACCTAGGCATTGAAGGGACTTGTGGTGGAAGCTTGTCTTGTGCAACATGTCATGTAGTCGTTGATCCTGAATGGTATGGAAAAACAGG
>NYVQ01000031.1 GCA_002684695.1 SAR116 cluster bacterium
AATACCAATTTTTAATAATAAATATTTAATTTTAGCGTCTAAATAGATAGTTTATTTACCACCTAAAATCAATTTACGAATAATATGTTATAAAATAAAATATGTCAAACATTTATTTTGTAAAATTAAAATCAAAAAATTGAATTAATTAGTGTCAATCTGATAATTTTTCTTCAATTTCTAATTTATCATTTAATTCTTTTTCAATAGCTTCTCTTTCAACTTTAATTTGTTCATCATTTTCGTTAGCAATTTTTCTGAGTTTATTCATAACACTACCTGTTCCAGCAGGTATCAATCTACCAACAATGACATTTTCTTTTAAACCGTCAAGAGTATCTTGCTTTCCAGAAACCGCCGCCTCTGTTAGAACTCTGGTAGTCTCTTGAAAAGATGCGGCTGAAATAAAAGATTTTGTTTGCAATGACGCTTTTGTTATTCCTAATAATAATGGTGTCGCTTTTGCGGGATTTAATTTTTTAGATATTAAATCATTATTCACATTAACCAAATCCTTTGTATATACTTGCTCCCCAACTAAATATGTCGAATCCCCAACTTCATCTATTTCGCTTTTCTGAAGCATTTGTCTTACTACTGTTTCTATATGTTTATCATCTATTTTAACTCCTTGAAGTCGATATACATCTTGAACTTCCTTAATTAGATATTCTGCTAATTTTTCTAATCCAAGAATTTTTAAAATGTCGTGCGGCACTGGGTTTCCATCTAATAGCATATCACCTTTGCGAACATAATCACCCTCTTGAACAGTTAACATTTTTCCCTTTGGGAGTAGTAATTCAACAGCATCTTTCTCTTTATCAGAAGGTATAATTTTTATCTTTCTCTTACTTTTATAGTCAGTAGAAAATTCAATATAACCTTCTTCTTCAGCAATTATTGCAGCATCTTTAGGAATTCTTGCCTCAAATAATTCTGCAACTCTAGGAAGGCCTCCTGTAATATCGCGTGTTTTTGATGTTTCTCGAGGAATCCTTGCCAAAACATCCCCAGCACTAACTTTTTGACCATTTTCAACAGATAAAATTGCACCTGGTGACAAGAAACTTCTAGCCTCAACACCATTAGGTAAAACCACAACATCACCTTTATCATTCCTTAAAGTGATTCTAGGCCTTAAATTTGCTCCTCCTGGCTGTGATTTCCAATCCAATACAACACTTGAACTGAAACCAGTAATCTCGTCAGTGCTTTCAAGCATTGAAACACCATCAGTTAAATCCATATAATTGGCAACACCATCAGCTTCCGTAATAATGGGAGTTGTGTATGGATCCCATTCAACAAGTTTTTGACCCGGAACAACCCCATCTCCATCATTAATAAATAACTTAGCACCATATTGTAATCTATATCTTGCTCTATCTTTTCCTTTTTCATCAGCGATAAAAAGTTCAGCTGATCGACTTAGAATAACATTGTTCCCATCTGAAGCTTTAACCGTTGATGCCGCTTCTAATCTAACTTTTCCACCTATTGAGGATTCAATACTACTTTGCTCAGCACCTCTTTGAGCCGCCCCTCCAATGTGAAATGTTCTCATTGTTAATTGAGTTCCAGGTTCACCAATTGATTGAGCTGCAATTACACCTACAGCTTCACCAATATTTACTGGAGTTCCTCTTGCTAAATCTCTTCCGTAACAGCAACTACATATTCCAACTTTTGCCTCACATAACAAAGGAGATCTAACAAGTATTTGATCTAAAGAAGACTTCTCGATCATATCTACCATTTCTTCGTCAATTATGTTACCTTTTGAACATATTGATAAATTATTCGAAGTATCTTTAATCTCCTCAGCTGCAGTTCTACCTAAAACTCTGTCACCCAGTGGCTCAATAACATCTCCTCCCTCAATAACAGCTCTCATTGTAATAAAATTATCGGTTTTACAATCATCAATAGTAATTATACAATCTTGAGCCACATCAACTAGTCGCCTAGTAAGATAACCTGAATTAGCGGTTTTAAGAGCGGTGTCTGCAAGTCCTTTTCTTGCTCCATGAGTAGAATTAAAATACTCTAAAACATTTAAACCTTCTTTAAAGGAGGAAATTATTGGAGTTTCAATTATTTCTCCTGATGGCTTAGCCATAAGTCCTCGCATGCCAGCAAGTTGCTTTATTTGAGCTTGCGATCCTCGAGCTCCAGAATGTGCCATCATCCAAACAGAATTTACGGTTTTACCTGGTTTATCAGTGCTAATTTCATTCATCATTTCATCAGCAATTCCGTCAGTAACACGAGACCAAACATCAATAACTTTATTATATTTTTCACCTTGAGTAATCAAACCTTCAAGAAATTGCTGCTCAAATTCTTTAACTTGTTTATCAGCTTCTTTAACCATGACTTCCTTTTTAATAGGAGTGGTTAAATCACTTATACCAAATGAAATACCAGATATACATGCTTGGTTAAATCCTAAAGCCATCATTTTATCAGCAAAAATAACTGTATCCTTTTGTCCACAGTGCCTATAAATATAGTCAATTACATTTGTAACTTGTTTTTTTGTCATTAACTGATTTAAAACATCAAAGTTGACTGAGGCATTTATAGGTAAGATTTCAGACAATTTAACACGGCCAGGTGTTGTATCAATTAATTTTATTATAGGATCCCCATCCTCAACTGGATACTCCATACGAGCTTTAATTTTAGCATGCAAAGAAATAGCATCACTTTCAAGCGCCATTAAAACCTCTGTTTTATTGGCAAATACCATTCCTTCACCTTTTTCGTTATCTCTTTCCATAGTCATAAAATATAGGCCAAGAATTATGTCTTGGGATGGCACAATTATTGGTTTACCATTCGCAGGAGATAATATGTTATTTGTAGACATCATTAAAACCCTTGCTTCAAGTTGAGCTTCAATCGATAGAGGAACATGCACAGCCATTTGGTCTCCATCAAAATCTGCATTAAATGCCGTACATACTAAAGGATGTAATCTAATAGCCTTACCTTCCACCAATATGGGTTCAAAAGCTTGAACACCCAGTCTGTGCAAAGTTGGAGCTCTATTTAACATAACTGGATGCTCCCTAATAACTTCTTCAAGAATATCCCAAACTTCTGGCCTATCTTTCTCAACCATCCTCTTAGCAGCTTTAATAGTTGTTGCCATTCCATACAATTCCAATTTGGCATAAATAAATGGCTTAAATAACTCTAAGGCCATCTTTTTTGGCAGCCCACATTGATGTAGTTTAAGATTTGGGCCTACAACTATAACTGAACGCCCTGAATAGTCTACTCTTTTACCTAACAAATTTTGCCTAAATCTACCTTGTTTACCTTTCAACATATCAGATAAAGATTTCAATGGTCTTTTATTAACACCTGTAATAACCCTGCCTCTTCGACCATTATCAAAAAGAGCATCAACAGATTCCTGAAGCATCCTTTTCTCATTTCTAACGATGATGTCTGGAGCCTTAAGCTCAATTAATCTTTTAAGTCTATTGTTTCTATTAATAACCCTTCTATAAAGATCGTTTAAATCAGAAGTAGCAAACCTTCCTCCATCAAGAGGGACTAATGGACGTAACTCTGGCGGTATGACAGGCACAACTTCCAAAATCATCCATTCAGGCCTACTATTAGACTGGATAAAGGATTCTATAAGCTTTAATCTTTTTACTAATTTTTTCCTTTTTACCTCTGAACCAGTTTCTTTTAACTCGACACTAACAGCATTTTTTTCCTCATCTAAGTTTATTTTAGATAGTAAATAATGAATTGCCTCAGCACCTATCATTGCCTTAAAAGAATCTTCACCAAATTCCTCTAAATTGTCGTAATAAGCTTCTTCAGACAATAATTGTCCTGATTTAAGACTTGTTAAACCTGGGTCTAAAACAACAAAATTTTCAAAATACAGAACCCTTTCCAAATCTTTTAATGTCATATCAACAAGTAGACCAATCCTTGAAGGCAAAGACTTTAAAAACCAGATATGAGCAACGGGCGAGGCTAATTCAATATGCCCCATTCTGTCTCGTCTTACCTTTGATAAAGTAACTTCAACACCGCATTTTTCACAGATAATGCCCCTATATTTCATTCTTTTATACTTGCCACATAGACATTCATAATCTCTAACAGGGCCAAAAATTCTAGAACAAAAAAGACCATCTCTCTCTGGTTTAAAAGTCCTGTAATTTATAGTTTCAGGTTTTTTTATTTCACCAAAAGACCAAGATCTTATCCTTTGAGGAGCTGATATAGTAACTCTTATTTGGTCAAAACTTTGAGGGCTTTGTACTTGTGAGAAGGGATTTACAAGATCGTTCATTATATAGTTACTCCTATTTAATTCTTAAGTTTCTGAAGAGTTCATATCTACATTCAGACCTAAAGATTTTAATTCCTTAACAAGAACATTAAAACTTTCAGGGACACCAGTTTCAAAATTATCATCGCCACGTACTATTGATTCATAGACTTTTGTTCTTCCTGACACATCATCTGACTTAACAGTAAGCATTTCCTGGAGCGTGAAGGCTGCTCCATAAGCCTGTAAAGCCCAAACTTCCATTTCACCAAACCTTTGCCCACCAAATTGGGCTTTACCACCAAGAGGTTGTTGAGTAACCAGACTGTACGGACCAATAGAACGTGCATGAATTTTATCATCAACCAAATGATGTAACTTCAGTATGTACTTATAACCCACCGTTACTGGTCTTGAAAATCTTTCTCCGGTTCTTCCATCAGTTAGATACTCTTGACCAGTTTCATTTAGCCCAGCAGTTTTAAGCAAACTTCTAATATCAGCCTCTCTTGCACCGTCAAATACATCTGTACTCATTGGAACACCATCTTTTAGTTTATCTGCTACACTCAACAAATTTTCATCATCAAGTTTTTCAATAGAGGACTTATAATCTTCATCACCATAAGTTTTCTTAAATATGTCCTTTAATCCAGCAAAATCAGATGTTTTTCTTGCTTTATTTGCTTCATCACCAATTATTTTACCCAGTCCAGATGCAGCCCAGCCAAGATGAGTTTCTAAAACTTGACCAACATTCATTCTTGAAGGCACACCCAGTGGGTTTAAAACCACATCTACAGGTGTCCCATCGTCTAAATAAGGCATGTCCTCTAACGGCATTATTCTACTTATAACTCCTTTATTTCCATGTCTACCAGCCATTTTATCACCTGCCTGAAGCTTTCTTTTAACAGCCACAAAGACTTTAATCATTTTCATTACACCAGGCAATAACTCGTCTCCTGATTGAAGTTTTTCAACTTTATCACTAAAATCTAATTCTAAATTATTGAGGGCATTGTCAAAGTGCTCATTTAATAATTCCAACTGTTTCTGTTTTTTTTCATCACCAATTTCTATTTTATTCCAATCAGATTTTTTCAAATTATTAAAAAAATCCTCATTTATTTTATAGCCTTTTTTATATTCTTGAAATTCAGATGAAATCTTTTCATTAATTAAGAGTTCTTTTAATTTATTATTATAAGCTCTTTCAATAATAGTCCTCTCGTCATCTCTGTCCTTAGCAAGCCTTTCTATATCTTGTCTTTCTATAGCTCTTGCTCTTTCATCTTTTTCAAGACCTCTTCTTGAAAAAATTCGAACCTCAACAACAGTTCCACTTGCTCCAGGCGGCAATCTTAGAGAAGTATCTCTGACGTCGCTCGCTTTTTCTCCAAAAATTGCTCTTAGTAGCTTTTCTTCAGGAGTCATAGGTGTCTCACCCTTTGGGGTTACCTTGCCAACCAAAACATCACCAGCTTTAACCTCAGCACCAACATAAACTATGCCTGCCTCATCCAAATCTTTTAGACTTTCCTCGCCAACATTAGGAATGTCTCTTGTAATATCTTCTTGACCTAATTTTGTATCACGAGCCATTACTTCAAATTCTTCTATATGAATTGATGTAAAAACATCGTCATGCACTATCCTTTCAGAAATTAAAATTGAGTCCTCAAAATTATAGCCATTCCATGGCATGTAAGCGACTAAGACATTTTTTCCAAGAGCCAATTCCCCTTCTTCAGTCGAAGGACCATCTGCAATAATATCTCCCTTTTCAACAAAATCTCCAACTTTAACTAACGGCCTTTGATTTACACATGTATTTTGATTTGATCTTTGAAATTTCAATAAAGAATAGATATCAACTGGTGAAACTTCTGAATTTTCATTTTCACTATATGCCCTAATAACAATTCTTGTAGCATCAACTTGGTCAACAATTCCACTTCTTTCTGCAATAATTGTAACTCCACTATCCCTAGCAACAATGGATTCCATACCAGTACCAACAAATGGGCTTTTAGAAACTAAAAGTGGAACAGCTTGTCTTTGCATATTAGACCCCATTAAAGCTCTATTTGCATCGTCATTTTCCAAAAATGGAATTAAAGCTGCAGCAACGGATACCAGTTGTTTAGGAGAAACGTCCATCATTTCTATGTTTTCAGGCTTAGCAAGGCCAATTTCACCAGCTTTTCTTACAGGAATTAATTCACCTTCAAAACTACCATCTTTTTTAAGCTCAGCGTTTGCTTGAGCAATTGTAAATCTGCCTTCTTCCATAGCAGAAATATATTCAACGTTTTTAGTTACTTTACCATTTTCAACTCTTCTATATGGCGTCTCAATGAAGCCATACTGATTAATTTTAGCGTGGGTAGCCAAAGAATTAATAAGACCAATATTCGGGCCTTCAGGTGTTTCAATTGGGCATATTCTGCCATAATGAGTTGGATGCACATCACGAACCTCGAAACCAGCTCGCTCTCTTGTTAAGCCTCCAGGACCTAACGCAGATACTCTTCTTTTATGGGTTATCTCCGATAAAGGATTTGTTTGATCCATAAATTGTGAAAGTTGTGAAGAACCAAAAAACTCTCTAACTGCAGCTGCTGCAGGTTTTGAATTTACAAGATCGTGAGGCATAACCGTATCAATTTCAACTGATCCCATTCTCTCTTTTACAGCCCTCTCCATTCTTAACAATCCAACACGATACTGGTTTTCCATAAGTTCACCAACAGATCTAACTCTCCTGTTACCCAAATGATCAATATCATCAATATCACCACGGCCATCTTTCAAACCAACCAAAACTTTAACAATTTCAAAAATATCTTCTCTCTTTAAAATTCTTACATCGTCACTCGTGTTAAGATTAAGCCTATTGTTCATTTTAACTCTACCAACGCTTGATAAATCGTATCTATCAGCATCAAAGAAGAGACCATTAAATAAAGCCTCAGCTGATTCAATAGTTGGGGGCTCTCCTGGCCTCATAACTCTATAAATATCAATTAAAGCCTCATCTCTATTTGTATTTTTATCAACAGATAAGGTGTTTCTAATCCAAGGACCAAAATGAACATTATCAATGAAAAGAATTTCAATTTCATTGTAACCTTCTGAGTTAATTAAATCTAATTTTTCTTGGTCAATTTGGTCACCAGCTTCTATTAAAACTTCGCCTGTATTCAAGTTAATCGTATCATTAGCAATAAACTTGTCTAGTAACTCTTCCTCTAATACTCTTATAAATTTTAGGCCATTTTCTGATAATTTCTTAATCGACCTAGGCGTCAATCTTTCTCCTGATTTAACAAGAACTTTACCTGTGTCAGCATCAACTAAATCTCTTGAAATCTTTGAAGGCCTGATCCTGTCAGCATTAAATGAAGTTTTCCAACCCTCTTTATCTTTTAAATAAACATCTTTTTCATAAAAATAATTAAGAAGATCTTCAGGAGCATAACCACTAACCTTTGATCTATCTATTTCAGATTCTGAAATGTCATTTTCATGTAAAAATTTTTCACTTTCTTCGTTAAGCAAAGACATTAACAAAGTTGTGGCGGGAAGTTTTCTTCTTCTATCAATTCTTACATTTAAAATATCTTTAGTATCAAATTCAAAATCTAACCAAGAGCCTCTGTATGGAATAACTCTTGCTGCAAATAGAAACTTACCAGAAGCATGAGTTTTTCCCCTATCATGGTCAAAAAATACACCTGGCGAACGGTGCATTTGAGAAACAATAACTCTTTCGGTACCATTAACTACAAAGGTACCGTTCTCAGTCATTAGAGGTATATCTCCCATATAAACATCTTGCTCTTTAATATCTCTTAATGTTTTAGCTTCTGTATCCTCATCAATATCCCAAACCTCAAGACGCATGGTTACACGAAGAGCAGAAGCAAATGTTAAGCCTCTTTGTTGGCACTCTTCAACATCATATTTAGGCTTCTCTAAACTATATGAAACGTAGTTTAAATTGGCTCTTCCAGCAAAGTCATTTATTGGGAAAACTGATCTAAATACAGCTTCCAAACCCACATCCTCTCTATCAGCAGGGTCAATATACATTTGAAGAAAAGATTTATATGACTCCCTTTGAACCTCAATAAGGTTAGGCATCTCAATAATTTTTTTAATTTTACTGAAACTTCTTCTTATTCTTCTGTTTGACGTGAATGATTTTAAGCTTGAAGGCATACTACTTAACTTTCTTTAAAGAATTAATAAATAACTTATTTAATTACAAAAATAATCTCAGCTAAATAATTATAATTTACTCAGCTGAGATTAAAATTTATTTAATTTCGACTGAAGCACCAGCTTCTTCTAATTTTTTCTTAATTTCATCTGCTTCATCCTTAGAAGCACCCTCTTTTACTGGCTTAGGAGCAGCTTCAACTAAATCTTTAGCTTCCTTAAGACCTAATCCTGTAACAGATCTCACTTCTTTAATAACATTGATTTTTTTATCACCTATTGCAGATAATATAACATCAAATTCTGTTTTTTCAGCCCCTGCATCACCAGCCCCTGCATCAGCACCAGCTGCACCAGGAGCAGCTACAGCAACAGCAGCAGCAGCCGTTACACCCCATTTTTCTTCAAGAGCTTTTGATAGCTCAGCAGCTTCCATAACTGTTAAATTTGATAATTCATCAACAATTTTTTCTATATTTGCCATTTTTATTTCTCCTTAATATTTTTATTGTTTTGCCTTTGCATTGAATACATTTACAAGTTTAGTTGCGGGAGCAACTGTTAAACTTGCTAATTTTTGCGAAGGCGATTTAATTAAACCAATAAGTTTTGCTCTAAGCTCATCAAGTGAAGGTAGTGAAGCCAACTGTTCAACTTCATCAATAGAAAGAACTTTTCCATCAATACCTCCTCCAAGTATAGATAACTTATCATTATTTTTTGCAAATTTAGATACGGTCTTAGGAGCACTTACAGGATCATTAGAAACAGCAATAGCTGTTGGTCCTGTAAATAAATCACTAATATTCTCATATTTAGTATCCTTAAGCGCCAATTTCACAATTCTATTTTTTGCAACTTGGTACTTAGCCCCTGCTTCACGCATTTTTACTCGCAAATCGGTACTCTCACCAACAGTTAAACCTACTTGTTTAGTTACTACAACTACACCAGCGTCGTTAAAAGTCGAATTAAGCTTTTTGATCAGTTCTGCTTTTTCTTCTCTATTCACAGATCGTCTCCGTTTGTTGTGGGGAAACCCCCAGGTTAAAAAGTTTGCGAAATACAAACTTAGGTATTGCCCAGGGTTTTAAGTTAAACCTTTAAACCCTATCTAAGTAGGAAATTAAGAGAAACCTCACCTACTGTCTCGGACAGGTTGGAACTTTCGTTCCTTCTAAATCTTTCGATTTAGAATTCTTAATTTACGTTACAGCCCCCACTGTATCAATTTTAATTCCAGGCCCCATTGTCGAACTAATAGTAATTTTTTTCATGTAAACCCCCTTTGAGCCTGATGGCTTAGCAATACTTACAGCCTTTATAAACGCTTTAATGTTCTCAGTTATTGATTTTTCGTCAAAACTTGATTTTCCAATTCCAGCATGAATAATACCTGATTTTTCAACCCTAAATTGCACTTCACCTGATTTAGCAGCTTTTACAGCTTTAGCAACATCCATTGTAACAGTTCCTAATTTTGGGTTCGGCATTAAGCCCCTTGGCCCAAGAACCTTGCCCAACTTTCCAACAGTTCCCATCATATCAGGTGTGGAAATAACCCTATCAAAAATAATTTCTCCACTTTCAATTTTCTCTGCCAAATCATTTTCTCCAACGAATTCAGCTCCAGCATCTTTTGCTTCCTTGGACTTATCATTTTTGGCAAACACAGCTACTTTTACATCTTTTCCAGTGCCGGCTGGTAATGAGACCATACCCCTAACCATTTGATCTGATTGACGAGGATCAATACCGAGATTCATTGAAATATCAACTGTTTCATCGAATTTTGCTTTTGAATTTGATTTCAATAACTTAACAGCTTCTTCGATGCTATAGAAATTATCCTTTTCAAAGCTTTTATAACTTTCTTTTAGTCTTTTCCCATTTTTCATATTATTACTCCACAACCTCAATACCCATAGACCTAGCTGAACCTTTAATCATTTCTATAGCTCCCTCAATATCCACGGCATTTAAATCTTTCTCCTTTGCTTCAGCAATTTCTTTGCACTGAGCAATGGTAACTTGTCCAGCGGAACCTCTTCCAGGTGTTTGACCACCTTTTTTTAATTTAGCAGCTTTTTTTAAAAAATAACTAGCAGGAGGAGTTTTAGTAATAAATGTAAATGATTTATCACTGTAAGCTGTAATTTCAACAGGAATAGGCATTCCTTTTTCCATCGAGTCGGTTGCAGCGTTAAAAGCTTTACAAAATTCCATTATGTTCAGGCCTCTTTGTCCAAGAGCCGGCCCAACTGGCGGTGATGGGTTTGCTTGCCCTGCTGGAATTTGAAGTTTTATGTAACCCTCAATATTTTTTGCCATTTTATATACTTCCTATATAAATACTATTAAACTTTTTCAACCTGACTGTAATCAAGATCAACAGGTGTAGATCTTCCAAAAATTGAAACTGCAACTTTCAACCTTGCCTTATCCTCATCAACATCCTCAACCAAACCATTAAATGACGCAAATGGACCATCACAAACTCGAACTTGCTCCCCTACTTCATAAATAATAGAAGCCCTAGGTCTTTCAATTCCTTCACTTATTTGATTAATAAGTTGTTGCGCCTCTTTTTCTGTAATTGGAACTGGTTTGCCTTTACTTCCAAGAATACCTGTAACTCTTGATTGGCTTTTAATTAAATGCCAAGTTTCATCTGATAATTCCATATTTATAAGTATGTAGCCAGGGAAAAACTTCCTCTCTGAATTGACACGAACACCTCTTCTAACTTCAACAACCTCTTCCGTTGGCACAAGAACTTCAGAAAAATATTCTTGCATACCCTTTCTGGATATTTGGTCCTTTATAGCCTCAGCAACCTTTTTTTCTGAACCAGAATAAACATGTACGACATACCAGCGCAATGCCATATTTTACACCTTTAATTTATTAAAAACTGAATATTCCAAACAGCCACTGTATTAAAATTGAAATGATTGAATCAGCCGCGAAAAAGAATAAAGAAGCGATAACAACCATTATTAAAACAGTTATTGTGCTTGTAAGTGTATCTTTTCTTGTTGCCCAAGTAATTCTGGAAATCTCACCCCTTACTTGTCTAACAAATTTAGCCGGACTAGTTCTAGCCATTTCTTGAAGTCTTTTCTATCTTAAATTTTTACTTGTCAAGTTCTAAGACGCCTTAATACAAAATAAATATAATTTTGTCCATAGATTTTTAATATTATTTTAAAATTATTTTATATTTTTTATATTATAAATAAAATAAAATAGTGAATTTAAAATAATGGTTAAAGATAATAATTTTAATCTTGTTATTGGAGAAAATATGAAGTGCGTGATCAAAGTTGGAGAAGCAAGAGCTCAGTGGTGGAAATCTCATATGAAAAGTCTACTACCTGAAATTGAGTTTTACTTGCATAATGAGTTATTTGACAAAGAAAAGATAGATTTTGCAATTGTATGGAAGCCTGAAAATGGTTGGCTAAAAACACTTTCAAATCTTAGATGCATAATTTCAATGGGCTCTGGCATAGATCACATTTTAAGTGACCCAGAATTGCCAAAAGATTTACCTATTATCAAAACAACTGCTAATGATCTTAAAATTAGAATGAGAGAATACGTTGTTCTTCATACTCTTAAACATCACAGGAACTTAAATGAAGTAATTTCAGCAAGGAATAATAAGGAATGGAAACAAATAATTGAACCACCAGCTAATAAAAGAACAGTTGGCATAATGGGTTTAGGCAACTTAGGCCTTGATTGTGCTAGAACGCTTAAAAGCCTAGACTTTATCGTAAACGGTTGGTCTAAAAGTGAAAAAAATTTAGATAAGATTAATGTTTTCACAGGAATAGACCAAATTATAGAATTCATTGAAAATGTAGAAATCTTAGTTTGCATGCTGCCCTTAACACATGAAACACGAGGGATACTAAATATCAAACTTTTTGAAAAAATGAAAAAAGGTGCATGCATTATAAATGTGGCAAGAGGTGAACACTTAGTCGAAGAAGATTTAGTTAAAGCCATAGATGAAAATATGATTAAAGAGGCTACATTGGATGTTTTCCATGAGGAGCCATTGCCAAAAAATCACTTTTTTTGGAAAAATTCAAACATTTTTATAACACCTCATATTGCAAGCCTCCTAGATCCAGAAGCGGGCGGTCAAGATATAGCATCAAATATATCAAAATTTATTAATGGAGAATTTATTGAGAACCTTATACCTCCAGGAAAAGAATATTAACTAAGCTCTAACTGTTTGATCGTTTTTTTTATTTAAAAATTTATTAATCAGTAATTCGCTCTCCACTATAGCTCCTGAAATTGGAGATGATACGTCTGAAATACCATAATTTTTTCCTTCGTTAGACCTCATTACTCCAGAAGGACATGAATATAGCTTAGGAAAAACAAGATTTTGAGCTATCTCCACTTTAAAAAGTTTTCGAAGTTCTTTTAAAATTGTTTCATCAATTTTTGGATCAACTGTTATAATATTAGTTTCATTGACATTTATCCTGGGCAGATTAAATGCTTCCTCGATGGTCATATTATAGTCTAATAAAAACCCCGCAATTTGCATTATACATGGCACAATATGGTTAGCACCCGAAGCACCAATTGCAAAATATGCCTTTTCATCTCTAATACATATTGTTGGACACATATTTGATGAATTTATTCTTTTCCCACCAGACATTGAAGTTGGATACCCTGGTCTAGGATCAAAATA
This sequence comes from SAR116 cluster bacterium, assembly GCA_002684695.1. Classification (GTDB taxonomy): domain Bacteria; phylum Pseudomonadota; class Alphaproteobacteria; order Puniceispirillales. The sequence goes on from NYVQ01000031.1 coordinate 13,263, forward strand.
AGAAACTGAATTATTCATAAGTATACCACTTTTTGGTAAAACAACTTTTGATCCAAACCTATTTAATAAAGTATAAGTAAGAGCCACCATATTACCCTCACTGTCAACAGAACTCATATGAGAGGTGCAACCATGATTTATAATTTTCTTTAATTTATCTCTATGCGTTTTAAATGCTCTGTTAAGTCCTTTAGCATAATTAATGTAAGTTTCTTTCCCAAAGGAATTTGTTTTATGATTTTTTTCAAGAAAATCAAAAGTATCTTTTAATCTGCTTCCACCACTATTCTCACCTGCTGTAAACAGAGTTTTATCCTTATAACCAAATTTCAATGTATCAATAAATTGAGCTTTATAAGAAGACATATCATCTAAGGATATTTTACTTCCACCTTGTTTTAAATCATTTGAAATTTCCTCAGCTAATCGACCTCTATAAAAATCATCTGCTCCTTTATCAGCAATTCTTTTTAATGTTTTAGATAAATTACCAAGAGGTAAAAACTGTTCTGGATTAGGAGGAAACCCTCCAGGTAAATATATTTTTGAGCTTTCATTAAATGCACTTAAATCTTTGGCCTCTAATGCTATTTGCAAAGTTGTAAACCAATCAACAGAAAGTCCTCTTTCCGCAAGATCAATTGTCTTGCTTAAAATACTATCAATACCAAGCTGACCAAAATTTTCTTGGGCTAATGATAACCCTGCGACTGCTCCAGGTATAGTGATTGATTTATAACCTAAAACATTTTGTTGGTTTTTAACTCCAGGAAAACCCATAATTGTTTCAGGAACTTTATCGTCCAATGGATAATCTTCAAAAGAAATTGCTTTAGGTAAAACACCTTGAAAATCAATTACTTTTATTTCTTTGGTTTTTGCCAACCAAATTAAAATATAACCACTACCACCCAAACCACACATCCATGGCTCGACAACATTTAATGCAAATGCACAAGCTATAGCTGCATCAATTGCATTACCTCCTTTTTGAAAAGCATCAGCACCAACGGAAGATGCTAACCAATGTTGAGATGCTACAATACCTTTTTCAGAAGAAACTGCTTTTTTTGATATATTCCATTGTTCAATATTTTCGTTCATAGTAAGTTTAGATTAGAAATTGTTAAGCTTAAATTCAAGAAATAATATTTAATATNNAACNNAATCAAAATGGAGNATTAAATTGACNTATACTTTAAATGAAATGCCTNANCAAATTGATCAATCAATACTAGAAAAATCACTAAANGCTGAAACTGCTACTATTGGACATANNAGACATGTAGGATTTGTTAATAGNAATNTACAAAATATNTTTAATNAAAAAATTACAATTGCTGGAACNGCTGTAACNTTAGCAATCCCNGGGCAAGATTCAACTTTACTTCANCATATTATTCAATTTTTAAGACCAGGAGATATTTTGTGCATCGATAGATTAGGTGATGACAAACACGCATGCTTAGGAGGTGGCGTAGCAGCAGCTATTGTTGCAAGTGGTTGCTCAGGNGTAATAATTGANGGTCCTTGTACAGATATTCCTGAATTAAAAGANTATGGTCTNCAAGTTTGGTGTAAAGGTNCTTCACCAATAACTACCAGAATTTATAATATAGGAGGAAGCTTTAATATACCAGTTTCAATAGGTGGATCAGTTGTAAATCCAGGTGATGTAGTTATTGCTGACTTTTCTGGAGTTCTTGTCATGCCTTTAAAAGAAGCNGAGGATGATTTAGATTGGGCCTTGAGTAAGCAGAAATCAGAGCCATCTGCNCATAAAAAATTATTTGATGGTNAGCTTATAGGTGATATGTCTGGAGCATCAAATTTTGTTAAAAATAAATAAACCTAATTTATAGGAGTATCAGGACCTAANATTAAATTGGGAAGCCATAATGTTAACTCAGGTATATATGTTAACATAATCAGGACTAACATAAGCGGTATCATAAAAGGTAATACAGCTAGTGAGACTTTTTCAAAAGGAACTTTTCCAACCTCAACCATGATATATAATCCTATGCCCATCGGAGGTGTTGCAATACCAATAAGAAGGCCAAGCTGAATAATTATTCCAAAATGAACTCTATCAATTCCAAAACTATCAATAACNGGAAGTAACATTGGGACTAGCAATAACTTTGCAGGAACNCCTTCTACCACACACCCAACTAATATTATAAAAACTAGCAACAATGCTAAAAATACATTTTTTGATTCTGTTAATGCAAAAATTGAATAACCAATCATTTGTGGCACTTGTTCAATTGCTAAAAGCCAACCCATTGCAATTGAAAAACCAATAATTATCATAATAACTGAAGTCATTAACATAGTGTCAGTTAATGCCTTCCAAAGNTTAGTAAAATTGAGAGTTNTATAAAAAAGNCCTAAAATAATTGAATACACACAAGCTAAAACGCCTGCTTCAGTAGCTGTTACAAAGCCGCCTAGAATTGAGCCTAAAATAATACCAGGGGCTACTAAAGCAAGAANACCATCCCTNGCAGATGAAATTACTTCTTTTGGAGTTGCTTTTTGTTGAGTTGGAAAATTATGCTTAATTGCCAAAATTCTATTAAATAACATCAAAGATAAACCAATTATTATCCCAGGTATCATNCCTGCTAAAAACATTCGCTCTACAGATTGCTGTGCTAAAAAAGCAAAAATAACAAGTCCAATAGAAGGAGGAATAATTGGTCCTACAACAGCAGAACAAACTGTAACCGCAGCTGCAAACTCAGCTTTGTATCCTCTTTCTTTCATTGCTTTAATCTCTATTGCCCCTAAGCCAGCACAATCAGCAACAGCAGCACCTGATACNCCTGCAAAAATCATTGAAGACAATACATTTACCTGCGCTAGACCTGCTTTAAAATGGCCAACTAAAGAGTTTGCAAAATTAAAAATCCTATCGGTCATGCCAACAACATTCATTAAGTTACCAGCCATTATAAAAAAAGGGACTGCAGCTAGAGAAGGCTTATTNACACCTTCTAATATTTGTTGAGGAATAATATATAAAGCATCAGAAAAATCACTCGTTAGAAAGGTCATTAGAACTGCAGCACCTATAGCNATAGATACTGGAACCCTAATTAAAATGAGAAATATAAATCCTATAAANAGAAGAACAAACATACTAGTTATTCTCCTGACTNTGAGATGGCATGTCTTCTGGGAAACCTAAAAAAGTTTTCAAAACNTCTACAAAAGANTTTAAGAAAATTAATAAACAAGAAATACCTAATGGTATTGATAAAGTATACCGCTCAAGCTCACCACCCCATGGNGTTATTACACCATCAATNACCCCAACTTGGCTAGAAATTATTACTGGCATCTCTTTTAAAATAAAGCCCATTATTATCATAATCAAAATTGGAACTAAATATCGAGTNGCCNGAATTGCCTTGGGNCCAAGNCTAATTATTAAGAAATCAACTACAATATCTTTTTTCTGTCTGTATACAACGTAAAAACCAAAAAAAGACATCCAAACAAAAAATTGCATTGTCCATGGCCAAATCCAATAAAATGATACTGTGAAAAGCCTCAGGAAAATAGTTGCAAAAGTACCTATTAACATTAAACCTAAACAAGCATTAGCGATTACCAAAAATGCAAAAGAAAATCTATCTAATAAGTTATCAAGGTAATGGACCACTAAATTAAGTGGTCCATTTTTAATATTATCTTTCATGAATAAATCAGGTTTATCTTGTAGCCTCTACAGCAGCCAAGAAACCCTCTGGCAATTCACCAGCTTGTTGTTTTTTAGCGTAAAAATCTGATTTATTCATGAAAGATAATATTAAAA
>NYVQ01000032.1 GCA_002684695.1 SAR116 cluster bacterium
TTATAGCTTTGCTTTCGTCAATCCATTTTTTTTCAGCGGCAGCTTTTATCATCGAGTATTCACCAGAAACTTGATAAGCAAAGACAGGTATATTAAAATTGTCTGATGCGCTTTTGATAATATCCAAATAACTTAGTGCGGGTTTAATCATTATCATATCAGCACTTTCATTTATATCTAACTGGATTTCTCTTAATGCCTCTTTTGAATTTGAAGGATCCATTTGATAACTTTTTTTTCCATCCAATTTTGATTTTAATACCTCAGATCCAAGAGCATCTCTAAAGGGTCCATAGAGTGCAGATGAATACTTGGCAGAATAGGCTAAAATAGGTGTGTTATTAAAGCCATTTTCATCAAGAGACAATCTAATTGCTTTAACTCTTCCATCCATCATATCACTTGGTGCAATGATGTCACAACCTGAATTAACTTGATTAATAGCTTGTTTTGACAAAACCCTAATAGTTTCATCATTGTCGATTTCATCATTTATAATAATACCATCGTGACCATGATTGGTATAAGGATCAAGTGCTACATCACAAATTACCCCGAGTCTTGGAACCTCATTTTTGATTGCTCTAACAGCTTCACATATAATGTTGTTTTCATTTAAAGCTTCACTTCCTGTTTCGTCTTTAAGCGATGCATCAATAAAAGGAAATATTGCAATTGCCGGAATCCCTAAATAATAAATTTCTTTTGCCTCAGAAATTATAGATAATAATGAGTGCCTTTTTATTCCTGGCATAGACTCAATATTAGAGTTTTCAAATTTTCCTTTAGTAACGAATAATGGTTGTATTAAATCACTGGTTGTTAATACATTTTCTGATACTAATCGTCTTGTAAAGTCCTTCATTCTATTTCGACGCATTCTTACCAAAGGGAAACCAGAACTATTTTCATTATTTTTAATAAACATTTCACAGAATTAGTATAAAAAATAATATAATTCAAATTATTAATTTTTATTTGATAAATTTAAAATAAAAAATTTTAAATTTTGTAAAAAAAGTTTAGATTTATATTTAAAAGACTTTAATAAATTTTAAAAATATTCGGGAATGTTTTAATGTTTCTTTCTAAATACTTTTTACCAATCGTTAAAAATACTCCAAAGGATGCGCAAATAGTTTCTCATCGTCTTATGATGCGTTCTGGGATGATTAAACAAGATGCTGCTGGTATATATTCATGGCTTCCACTTGGCTTAAAAGTATTAAAAAAAATATCTTCAATCATCGTTGAAGAACAAAATAATTCTGGTGCACATGAAATGTTAATGCCTACAATTCAATCTGCTGATTTATGGAGAGAATCAGGGAGGTATGATGATTATGGTCTTGAAATGCTAAGGATAAAAGATCGACATGAAAGAGATATTTTATTTGGTCCAACTAATGAAGAAATGATAACGGATATCTTTAGGACAAATATTAAGTCATACAGAAGTTTACCATTAAATCTATATCAGATTCAGTGGAAGTTTAGAGATGAAATACGCCCAAGGTTTGGTGTTATGAGAGGAAGAGAATTTCTAATGAAAGATGGATATTCTTTCGATATTGATAAGGATACGTCTTATGAAGCGTACAACAAAATGTTTATTTCTTATCTTAAAATATTTAATAAGCTTGGTTTAACTGCTATGCCAATGGAAGCTGATACTGGTCCAATTGGTGGTGACAGAAGTCATGAGTTTATTATTTTAGCTGAAACAGGAGAATCGAAGGTTTTTTATGATAGGAAATGGAAAAATCTTAACATTGACATAGAAAAAATTTCATATGATGAAAACCTCCAGAAAATAGTTGATAGATATACTTCCTTATATGCTGCTACTGATGAAAAACATGATCCATCAAAAATAAATAAAAACGATTTGCTTGAAACTAGAGGTATCGAGGTTGGACATATATTTCATTTTGGTACAAAATACTCAGAATCAATGGGAGCAAAAGTAGTTTTACCTGATGGAAGTTTGAAACCTGTTTTTATGGGTTCTTATGGTATTGGTGTGAGTAGGCTTGTTGGAGCAATTATAGAGTCTAGTCATGATGAAGCAGGTATCAAATGGCCAATACAAGTCGCGCCATTTGATGTAGCTATAGTAAATTTGTCAGTTGGAAATGATAGTTGTGATACAATTGCTCATTCAATATATAATTCCTTAAAATCATTTGGTAAAGACATTCTATATGATGATACAAAGGAGAGTGCAGGAAGTAAATTAGCTAGTATGGATCTTATTGGCATACCTTATCAAGTGATTGTTGGTCCTAGGCTTGCAAAGGATAATAAATTTGAAATTAAGAGTAGACTAACAGATGAAACAAATATTATTTCCTTCCAGCAGTTATATGAATTTATTAAATAATTGATATGTTTTCGCAATTAGAACTATTAATAGCATTTAGATATTTAAAATCAAAAAGATCAGAAGGTTTTATTTCTATTATTGCAGGATTTTCATTAGTTGGAATTATTTTAGGAGTTGCTACTCTAATAATAGTGATGTCTGTAATGAATGGTTTTCGAACAGAACTTATAGATAGAATTCTAGGCCTTAATGGTCATATAGGTGTCTATGAAAATCAAAATGATTTTAATGATTATGAAGAGTATTCAGTAGCAATAGCAGAAATTCCTGATGTAATGGCTGTGACACCACAAATTGAAGGCCAAGGCTTGATGGTTTATAACACTAATGCTGAGGGTGTTGTAGTAAGGGGAATAAGGTGGTTAGACCTTCCAGCAAGAAAACAGTTATTTTCTTCACTAAAAGATAAAAATTTAGAAAACTATGAAGAGGATGGAATTTTAATAGGGTATAGACTTGCTAAAAAATTAAATATAACAAAAAATGATTATGTTTCTATTTTAACTCCCCAAATGCAGGTAACTGCTTTTGGATCAGTTCCAAAACAAAAAAGGTTCAAAGTAATTCAAACTTTTAATGTCGGAATGTTTGAATATGATGCTGGATTTGTTTTTGTTTCTTTAGAAAGTGCACAGTCACTCTATGGATATAAAAAACAAAACTCAATAACTAACTTAGAGGTATATTTAAGGTCGATTATTAATATAGAAAAAATTAAAAATAGAATAAAATCAATTTCGTCAAATAATTTAAATATAACGGATTGGGTTGATAGAAATGCATCTTTTATAAACGCACTTAATGTTGAGAGAAATGTAATGTTTATTATTCTGACATTAATCATCACTGTTGCAGCATTTAACATTATTTCTTCAATGATAATGCTTGTTAATAGTAAAACTTCTGATATCGCAGTTCTTAGTGCAATGGGAGCATCTAAAACGAATATTATGAAAATTTTTTTTATTACTGGCATGTCTATTGGGGTACTAGGAACTATAATAGGAACTTTAATTGGGGTGGCTTTTTGTGAGAATATTGAAAAAATAAGATTATTTCTTGAAAACTTTACTAAAAATGAATTATTTTCAGCTGAAATATATTATTTGTCTAAAATGCCTGCATTGATTGATCCTTTAGAGGTGTTGCAAATTATAATTTTATCCTTATTTCTTTCATTTTTTGCCTCCGTTTTTCCTGCATGGAAAGCATCAAGAATTTTGCCAGCTGAGGTTTTAAGGTATGAATGATTTGAAGAATGGATATTTAGAAGTAAAAAAAATATCTCACTCATATAAAAATGGAAAAAATGTAACTAGAGTACTCCAAAATATATCATTTAAAATTAGAAAAGGTGAAATGGTAGCACTTGTAGGTCCAAGTGGTTCCGGAAAATCAACACTTTTAAACTTAATTGGATTATTAGAAAATGTTAACTCTGGAGAGATTTTTTTAGATAACAAATTAATTAATCCAAGTTCTTATTTAAGCAAGGATAAAATAAGATTAAATCAAATTGGATTTGTTTTTCAATCTCATAGGCTGCTCCCAGAATTTTCGGCTCGAGAAAATATTGCAATACCTCAAATGCTTACAGGATTAACTAAAAGTTTAGCATTAGAACGTTCTGATGAGCTTTTAGAAATGATGAATATTTCAAAAAGAAAAAATAATAGACCAGGCGCACTTTCTGGAGGAGAGCAACAACGTGTTGCAATTGCAAGAAGTCTAGCAAATGCCCCCAATATTTTGCTTGCAGATGAACCAACAGGAAATTTAGATCCTAAAACTGCAATTAGTATTGTTAATCATCTCCAAAAAATAGTTACGAAAACAAAACTTACTTGTTTGATTGTTACGCATAATATGGAGATAGCTGATTTAATGGACAAAAAATTAATTTTGGACCAAGGAAATATAGTTGAAAAATAAGTTAAATATTGAAAATATTTTTGTGCATTTAAGAGTTCATTCTTCGTATTCCCTTTCTTTTGGTGCTCTTCAAATTGATAAAATAATCGAATTTGCAAAAAATGATAATCAGCCTGCAATATGCTTAACTGATAATAGCAATATGTTTGGTTCCTTGGAGTTTTCAGAAAAATCCGTAGAGAATGGCTTGCAACCAATTATAGGTTGTCAAATAAATATTAAAGATAAGTTTGGAGTGGGTGAGGTGGTTGCCATTTCAAAAAATGATGTTGGCTATAAAAATTTAATTAATTTAGTAAGCGATGCTCATTTGTCATCTGAAGGAATAAGCGGTCCATCAATCAGTCTTGAAAATTTAAAAGAAAAGAATGAAGGAATAATAATATTGTCAGGAGGGTCTTATAATGGCTTTATCCCTCAGCTATTGAAGATTCAAAATGAGACCAAGGTAAAAGAAAGAATTGAATTTTTTAAAAATCATTTTGAAGATAATTTTTATATTGAAATTCAAAGACATGGTTTATTAGATCAAAATTCGATTGAAAAAAAACTTGTTGATATTGCTTTTTNCAATAATTTCCCAATTGTTGGAACNAATGATGTTTGTTTTTTNGAACCTTCNATGAAAAGTGCTCATGATATNTTNATGTGTATTGATGCTGGAAAAACTATNTCAAANGAACAAAAGCCTTCATTAACATCTAATCATTATTTTAAATCTATGAGCGAAATGAGAGAGCTTTTTAAAGATATTCCAGAAGCAGCAAATAATACCATAAACATTTCTAGAAGATCCCACGTACGATCTAAAACATCAAAGCCAATGTTGCCCGAGTTTACCTCAAATTCAGGAAAAAATGAAAAAGAAGAATTAAGGTTTACTTCAATTAATGGACTTAAAAAGAGACTAGATAAAATAAAAATTACAAATGGTGAGATCGATACTTATCATAAAAGGCTATCTATGGAATTAGATATAATATGTAAAATGGGGTTTGCTGGTTATTATTTAATTGTTTCTGATGTAATAAATTGGGCTAAGAATAATGATATTCCTGTTGGTCCAGGAAGAGGTTCTGGAGCAGGTTCGATAGTAGCATGGTGTCTAAAAATAACTGATTTAGATCCTATTAAATGGGGGCTTCTTTTTGAAAGGTTCTTAAACCCGGATAGAATATCCATGCCGGATTTTGATATAGATTTTTGCAAATCTAGAAGAGACGAAGTGATTAATTATGTTCAAGACAAATATGGTTATGAAAAGGTGGCACAAATAATTACATTTGGTGAATTAAAATCAAGGGCAGTGATCAGAGATACAGGAAGAGTATTGGAAATGCCATATAACCAAGTTGATAAAATAGCAAAGTTAATTCCAAATAATCCTGCTAGGCCTCTTACAATTTCTGAGTCAATAGAAGAAGTTGATGATTTGAGATCTTTAATTGAGAATGATGATCAGGTTTCAGACCTAATTGCGCTGTCACAAAAATTAGAGGGTTTGTATAGGCATGCTTCAACTCATGCAGCTGGTATAGTAATTGGACATCAAAAAATAGCCGATATTGTTCCATTATACAGGGATCCAAAATCTGAAATGCCAGCAACACAATTTAATATGAAATGGGTTGAGAAAGCAGGGCTTGTTAAATTTGATTTTTTAGGGCTTCAAACACTAACAATGATAAAAAAAACAATTGATATGCTTAAAATTAAAAATATACATATTGATTTCGAAAATATTCCTTTAACGGATCAAAAAACATTTAGAATACTATCTGAAGGAAAATCTTTAGGAATATTTCAACTTGAATCTGCGGGGATGAAAGAAGTTTTGAAAGGTTTAAAGCCAGATAGATTCGAAGATATAATTGCAATTGTTGCGCTCTATAGACCGGGTCCAATGGAAAATATTCCTACATATATTGCTAGAAAACATGAAAAACAAAAAGTTGAATATATGCATCCTGATTTAGAGGTAATTCTGAAAGAAACCTATGGTATAATGATATATCAAGAGCAAGTTCAACAAGCAGCTCAAATTTTAGCAGGCTACAGTCTTGGCGCTGCGGATATTCTGAGAAGGGCAATGGGCAAAAAAATTAAATCTGAGATGGATGCTCAAAGAGAAACATTTGTTTTAGGTGCTCAGAAAAAGTCAATATCTTCAAAATTATCTAATCAAATATTTGATCAAATAAGTGCCTTTGCGGGTTATGGGTTTAATAAAAGTCATGCAGCAGGCTATGCAATGATTACATATCAAACAGCTTGGCTAAGAGCTCATTATCCATATGAATTTTTTGCTTCATCAATGTCTTTAGAAAGAAATAATACAGATAAATTATCTGAATTTATCATTGAAGGTAAAGCAAACTCAATAAAAATTAATAATCCAGATGTTAATAAATCATTTGAAGAATTTAAAACCATAAGTGGGGAAGATGGAAAAAATCACTACATTGAATATGGATTAAGTGCTATAAAAAATGTTGGTGAAATTGCTATGAGGGAATTAGTTTTAGAGAGAGAGAATAATGGTGAATTTTCATCTCTTGAAAATTTTTTAAGGCGAATACCAGTTTCTGTTGTGAATAAAAGGATGCTTGAGAGTTTAATTAAATGTGGTGCATTTGATAGTATACATAAAAATAGAAACCAATTATTGCAGAGTATAGACGCAATTATCTCATTCTGTGATCTTATTAAAAGAGAAAAAAATTCTAATCAAAATTCCCTTTTTGGAAGTGAGGAAGAAAACAATTTGAAAGTAATCCTTAAGGATATTCCTCAATTTTCCTTTTCAGAAAAATTAGAGAATGAATTTTCCTCTCTAGGTTTATACCTTACTTCGCATCCATTGGAGCCATACTCAAAAATTATTAACCAATTAGAAGTTATTAAATCCATTGAAATTGAAGACGAAGTTTTGAAAAGAGGATCTGGATGCAGATTCAAATTAGCTGGTATTATTAGTAAATTGCAAATGAGAACAACTAAAAGGGGAAATAAGTTTTTTATAGTGTACATGACTGATAAATATGGGCCTTTTGATTTTTTAGCTTTTGATGAAATATCAGTTGAAATAAGAAAATATTTGGAAACTAATAAACCTATCGTTATAGATGTTGAAGCTAAAAAAGATGATGGAAGTGGAATTAGATTAAATGGTCTAGATGTAAAAAACCTTGAAGATTTATCTATGAATATTTCAGAAATTTTATCCTATAAAGTAAAAGATTTGGGTAGCTTGGAAAATCTTAAAACATTTCTTGGTAAGGTTCCAGCAGGCAATTCAAGAATTAAATTGTTTCTGAACATTGATTCAAAGCTTTGTGAAATAAATCTTCCAGATAACTATGCTTTAGACATAAATGACAAAGAGGAAATGAGCAGAATTAAAGGTATAGAAAGTATAAATTAGGACAATTGGAGCGGCCGACGAGACTCGAACTCGCCCTAAAAGCTTGGAAGGCTTTTGTGCTACCACTACACCACGGCCGCAATAATAAAGTTTTATAAAAGTTTTAAAATAAAAGCTAGGAAAATATTATTATATAATTAAAGCCAGCTCTTTAATTCATTTGAAGCTAATTTATATAAAAGGTCCATTCCATATGAGGAGTCATTTAAGCAAGGAATAAAAGTAAACTTCTTTCCACCTGAGTTGATAAATGTTTCTCTTCCTTCAATATTAATTTCTTCTAAGGTTTCAATGTTGTCAGCCGAAAAACCAGGTGTTGCAATAGCTAGATGTTTTACTTTTTTATTACCTAATTTTTCTAGAGTCTCATCAGTGTATGGTTGGAGCCATGGTTCACTCCCAAATCTAGATTGGAAACTTATCATAAAGTTTTTATCTTCCAGTTTTAAATATTCTTTAATAAGCCTACCAGTCTTTGCGCATTGACAATGATAAGGGTCTCCTTCCACAAGGTATCTCTTTGGTGCCCCATGAAATGAAAGAAGCAAAATATCAGGTTTTCCATTTTCTTTAAAAGATTTCAAAATACTTTTGGAAATTGCTTCAATATATTCAGGACTATCAAAATAAGGTGGGGTTATCCTTATTGAAGGTTGCCATTTTTGTTTTATCATCCATTTACATATTTCATCATTTACCGTTGCAGTTGTAGGCCCGGAATATTGAGGATATAAACTTAATGCTATTATTTTATCACAACCTTTTTTATGTAATTCTGACAATTTATTTCTTATAGATGGTTCCCCATATCTCATTGCATAATCTGTAATTATATTTTTATTATTTAATAATTTTGATAATTTTTCAGTTTGTAATCTAGTTATTTTTCTAAGTGGGCTTCCATCCCTATCATTTTCCAGCCAAATTTTTTTGTAAGCAGCAGCAGTTTTTTTGGGCCTTGTATTTAGAATTATTAAATTCAGAATCATCCACCATAAAATTCTAGGAACATCAATAACTCTTCTATCTGACAGAAATTCTCTTAGATAAAGTTTTATAGATTTAATATCTGTATTTTTTGGTGTTCCTAAATTCACTAATAGAATACCAATTTTATTAATGTTAATTTTTGGATGGTCAGAGGGCTTGTAAATCATAAATTTTGAAAATATTATTTTATGCTGACGTTTCTATTCTTGCTGCACAATATTTTAATTCTGGAATTTTCCCNTAAGGATCNAGTGCAGAATTAGTNAGGATATTTGCAGATGCTTCNTTAAAGCAAAAAGGAATAAANATNACATCATTTTGTAAAGCTTTATCAACTCTAACTGATAANTTTATTTGACCACGTCTAGTTTTGACATAAACTAGGTCGCCAGGCTGAACCCCAACATTTTTTAATTGTGAAGGGCTTACATGAACTTCAGGTATCGGTTCGATTGCATCTAGAACTATACTTCGCCTAGTCATTGAACCTGTATGCCAATGTTCTAACAATCTTCCAGTAGTAAGTACAAGAGGAAATTCATCATTAACTTTTTCATCAGGGGGTAGTATCGAAGTACTTGTCATTTTACCTTTCCCATTTGGTGTGGGAAACCCATCTTTAAACAAAAGTTCTGAACCTTCACTAAATTCATCCTTACATGGATAAGTGACTGCATTTTCTTTTTCTAATCTTTCCCAGGTAATTCCATTTAATGAAGGCATTACATCTTTCATTTCGTTAAAAATTTCTTTTGGGCTATCGTAGTTCCAATTAAGGCCCATTCGAACTCCAAGTTCCTTGATAATCCACCAATCTTGTTTTGACTCTCCTGGCATAGGAACAGCTTTTCTTCCAATTTGTACTTTTCTATCTGTATTAGTTACAGTGCCATCTTTTTCTGGCCAAGCTGAGGCAGGTAAGATTACATCTGCATAAGAAGAAGTTTCAGTTGGAAAAATATCTTGAACGACTAAAAAGTCTAGATTTGCTAATGCTGCTCTTGCGTGATTTTGATCAGGGTCAGACATTGCTGGGTTTTCACCCATAATGTATAATCCTTTAAGTTCCCCATCATAAGCAGCGTTTATAATTTCAACGACAGTAAGGCCTTTCTTGTTATCAAGTTCTGTGTGCCAATAATCACTCATAGTAGTTCCATGATCACCTTCAACACTTTTATAATCTGGGTAAAACATTGGAATTAACCCAGCATCTGATGCTCCCTGAACATTATTTTGACCTCTAAGTGGATGTAAGCCCGTACCAGGTAAGCCTATATTGCCAGTTAATAGTGCCAAAGAAATTAAACATCTTGCATTATCAGTTCCATGAGTATGTTGGCTTATACCCATTCCCCAAAAAATTAATGATTTTGATTTCGCAAACTCTCTTGCTAAATTTCGAATTCTTTTTGCAGAAATTCCACAAATTTTTTCCATATTTTCAGGGCTATAATTTTCAGTAGATTTTTTTAAGTCCTCAAAACCAATAGTTTGTTTTTCTACGTATTCCTTGTTATATAAATTCTCATTTATGATAGTGTGTATTACTCCATTTAATAATGACACATCAGATCCTGGGAGAAAATTTATAGAATCTTGGGCGTATCTATCCAAAGCTTGCCCCCTTGGGTCCAGAATAAAAAGTTTAGTACCATTTTTGGCAGCATTTTTAATAAAAGTTGCTGCAACTGGGTGATTTACTGTAGGATTAGCACCAATAACCCAAATAACTTCAGCGTTTTTAGCCTCTGAAAAAGGTGCAGTTACCGCACCAGATCCAATATTTTCCAAAAGTGCGGCTACTGATGAGGCATGGCAAAGTCTAGTGCAATGATCAACATTATTAGTTTTAAATGCTGTCCTAATTAGTTTTTGAAATAAATATGCTTCTTCGTTGCTCCCTTTAGCTGAGCCAAAGCCTGCTAGCGAATTTGGTCCATAAGTATTTTTTAAATCACGTAATTTTTTGCTAGCATAATCTAAAGCCTCATCCCAAGAAGCCTCCCTGAAATTTGATAAAATATATTCAGCATCGAATTTATTATTAGAACTTTTAATAGAATTTTCTAATCTTATCAGAGGTTTTGTTAATCTTTCACTACTAGATATATAATCAAATCCGTAGCGACCTTTTACACAAAGCCTACTTTTGTTTGCAGGACCAGGTCTTCCTGAAACAGAAATTATTTTATCATCTTTAATATTATAAGTTAATTGACACCCCACACCACAGTAAGGACAAATAGAATCTACCTTTCTGTCAGGTTCAAATTTAAAATTTTGGTTTTCATCTAAAACAGTTTTTGGCATTAGTGCACCAGTTGGACATGCTTGGACACATTCACCACAGCCAACACATGTGCTTTCCCCTAAATCGTCATCAAAGTCGAAAACAATTTTAGTCTCACTTCCTCTTCCAGAAAAGCCTATAACATCATTAACTTGAACCTCCCTGCATGCTCTTACACATAGACCACATTGAATACAAGCATCCAAATTAACAGCAATAGCAGGATGAGAACTGTCAGGCTCAGGGCTGGATTTACTTAAAAACCTATTCCCATTAGTTTTAGTTTGATTGTTAATCTCTTTGAAGTGACTATTAGGGTCATGAATTACTTCTGTAGGTTGATCAGAATCAAGTAATTCTAATACAAGTGAACGTGATTTTGTTGCTTTACTAGAGTTTGTAAACACCTTCATATTCTCAGAAGGTTTTCTAATGCAACTTGCAGCTAAAACTCTTTCACCTTCTATTTCAACCATACAGGCTCTGCAATTCCCATCAGGTCTATAGCTTTCTTTGGGAGAAAAGCATAAATGAGGTATTGTTTCACCTAGCCTCTCTGAGACTTCCCAGATAGTTTCATTAGAAAAAGCTGATACTTTTTGTCCATTTAATTCAAAATTTATTTTATCTTTATTCATTAATAATTCTTTTTTATTTAATTCCTACATCTTCTGGAAAAAATTTCAATACTGATAAAATAGGATTTGAAGCAGCTTGACCTAATCCACATATGGAAGCATTAGACATTACTTCTGATATATCATTCAATAAATCTTTATTCCATTTACTATTATTTTTAATAATACTTATTATTTTTTCAGTACCATTTCTGCAAGGTGTACATTGTCCACAACTTTCATGTTTAAAAAAAGAAACAAGATTTAGTGCGACGTCTGAAAGACTATCTTTATTGGACAAAATCACAATTGCATGTGAGCCAACAAAACAACCATATTTAGCTAATTCGCCCCCAAAATCCAAAGGAATATCTCCCTTTGTTGATGGTAAAATCCCACCAGAGGCACCTCCAGGTAGGTATGCTTTAAATTCATGGCCGTCAAGCATTCCTCCACACTTGCTAATAAGCTCATTTACAGTTGAGCCTGCTGGAGCAAGAACAACTCCAGGGAATTTTACCCTTCCTGAAACTGAGTAACTTCTTGGACCAGGGTTGTTTTTAGTCCCCATATTTGCAAAGTTGTCACCGCCTTTCTCAATAATTTCTCTTATCCAGAATAATGTTTCAATATTGTTTACTAAAGTCGGTTTATCAAATATTCCTTTTTGGGCAACGTATGGAGGCCTATGTCTTGGAAGACCTCTTTTGCCTTCTATTGATTCTATCATTGCGGACTCTTCCCCGCAAATATAAGCGCCAGCGCCTCTTCTAAGATGAATATTTATGTCAGTATTAATATATAATTTAACTTTTTTTATTTCTCTGTTTAAAAAAAGTCTTATTTCAGGGTACTCATCTCTAATATAAAAATAACAATCTTTAGCACCAATGAATGAAGCTGCTATAAGCATGCCTTCTAAAACTTTATGGGGATCTTGTTCAAGATAAAATCTATCTTTAAAGGTGCCTGGCTCACCTTCATCACCATTTACTGCTACATATTTTATTCCATTTTCAGAACTAACGATTTCCCATTTTTTGAAAGTTGGAAACCCTGCTCCACCCAAGCCCCTAAGGCCAGAAACTTTAATTTCATTTAAAATTACTTCTTTTGAAATTTCACCATTTATAATTTTTGATAAAGTTGTATATCCACCACCTTTTACATATCTTTCAAAATCTATAGAATTATCTGTAGGGTTTAAAATTTCTGAACCATTTAATATATTAATAATTTTTTCCTTGTTAGCTTTAGGAATCAAAAGATGTCCTTTTGCAGCTGTAGGGGCCATATCACAAGCGCCTAAGCATGGTGCTTCAATTACGCGAACATCATTTCCAGTATTGCTTTTTATGTCATTAATTAATTCATTTGAGCCATTTATAAAGCAAGATAAGGAATTACAAACCCTAATAGTAATTTTTGGAGGAGGGTTCTCATTATCTTTAATTAAATCGAAGTGATCATAAAAACTAGCAACTTCCCACACCTCTACTAACGGTAATTTCATCTCGTGTGATAAAGCTTCTAAACAGTCGCTTGATATATAACCATTTTTATCTTGAATTAAATGAAGATATTCAATTAACATATCTCTTTTAAGATTGCCATTCCCTATAATGTTTCTTAAATCAGCAATTGCTAACTGTTTAACTTGTCTGCCTTTAGGCTTAAAATTTCCTTGTTTTTTCTTTTTTTTAAGCACTAATCTATTTAACCTTATCTGCAGTCATTAATGACTTGTTATAATAAAAAAACAACATAAACAATTAAATTATTTCAAATAATTAATATTTTTTTTAACATATATTGAAATTATTTTTTTTTAGTTATAATGAATACGTTAATTAAAATATAATTTGAGATTTAGCTATGACAAGTTCTGAAATTCCTCTTAATCAAATTAAATTACCTGATAATTACAAACCTTCTGAAGATGAAGAATTTATGAACCCAATGCAACTAGCTTATTTTAGAAAAAAATTGTTAGATTGGAAAAATGAACTCTTGAGTGGAGCTTCTGATACAATTTTAGGCCTTTCTGAAGAAACTTTGCAAAAACCAGATGCTGCAGATAGAGCTCAATTAGAGGCTGATGCATCTATAGTTCTCAGGGCTAGAGATAGAGAGCGAAAATTAATTTCAAAAATAGAGGCTGCTTTGAGAAGAATAGAAGATGGCTCTTATGGGTATTGTCAAGATACAGATGAACCAATAAATTTAAAAAGACTAGAGGCTCGTCCGATAGCCTCTTTATCTCTAGATGCTCAAGAAAAGCATGAGAGAATGGAAAAGGTTCACAGAGAAGATTAAATTTTAATTTTGAGAACAAAACAAGAATATTTACTTTACAAAGGAACAAAACAAGTACATATTATTATTTATAGTAATATTGCACTTATTAAAAATGTATGCGAAATAGGAGTTTCAAATGGTAGCAGAGGTTGTTAAATTGAAAGAAAATTCAGAAGACAAAATAAAAGCACTAGAAATGGCTATTGGTCAAATAGAAAAATCCTTTGGAAAAGGGTCAGTAATGAAACTGGGCCAAAGCGAATCAGTTGTTGATGTTGGATCAATTTCTTCAGGATCATTAAGCTTAGATATTGCACTTGGTATAGGTGGCTTTCCAAAAGGAAGAATTGTAGAAATTTATGGCCCAGAGTCTTCTGGAAAAACGACATTAGCGTTACATGTTTTGGCTGAGGCGCAAAAGACTGGTGGAACTTGTGCTTTTATTGATGCTGAACACGCTCTTGATACTGTGTATGCAAAAAAACTTGGTGTGAACGTTGATGAACTTGTTATTTCTCAGCCAGATGCTGGTGAACAAGCTTTAGAAATAACTGATACTTTAGTTAGGTCTGGGGCTGTCGATGTTTTGGTGGTTGATTCTGTTGCAGCTCTGACCCCAAGAGCTGAACTAGAAGGAGAGATGGGTGATCATCATGTTGGATTGCATGCAAGATTAATGAGTCAGGCTTTAAGAAAGTTAACTGGCTCAATATCAAAATCTAATTGTTTAGTTATTTTCATTAATCAAATTAGATTAAAAATTGGAGTTATGTTTGGAAATCCTGAAACTACGACTGGCGGAAACGCATTGAAGTTTTATTCCTCTGTCAGAATTGATATCAGGAGAGTAGGGGCAATAAAGGATAGAGACGATATAATAGGCAATCAAACTAGAGTTAAAGTTGTTAAAAATAAAGTTTCTGCTCCATTTCGTACAGTAGACTTTGACATTATGTACGGAGAAGGAATATCAAAAACAGGAGAACTCGTAGATTTAGGAGTAAATACAGAAATTATTGAAAAATCTGGATCTTGGTACTCTTATAATACTGAAAGAATTGGTCAAGGAAGAGAAAATGCTAAAACTTTCTTAAAAGAAAATCCTGAAATTGCTAATGAAATTGAAGGTTTAATTAGGAAAAATTCTGGAATAGTTAATGAAAAAATGTTGGAAGAAAAGTCTCAACCAGAAAAAGATTTATAAATTAATTTTAAAAACTTAAATTTGTATTATGTAAAAATATTGGTATACATATCTTAATTTAACGTCTACTAGGTTTTTATCAAATGACGAGTGTATCTGATATAAGAAAAACTTTTATAAGTTACTTTGATAAAAATAATCATAAAGTCGTAAAGTCTAGTAATTTAGTACCTGAAAATGATCCTACCTTAATGTTTGTTAATTCTGGTATGGTTCAATTTAAAAATGTTTTTACTGGGATTGAAAATAAAAGTTTTAAAAGGGCCGTTACAAGTCAAAAATGTGTAAGAGCTGGTGGGAAGCATAATGACCTTGAGAATGTAGGGCATACAGCGAGACATCATACATTTTTTGAAATGTTAGGAAATTTCTCTTTTGGTGATTACTTCAAAGAAGAGGCAATATATTTTGCTTGGGATTTTTTAACAAAAGAATTAAGTCTTCCAAAAAATAAGTTGTTAGTTACTATTTATCATGAGGATGATGAAGCTAGAACTCTTTGGAAAAAGATATCTGGATTAGATGATAAAAAAATAATTCCAATTAGTACAAGTGATAATTTTTGGTCCATGGGTGATACAGGTCCGTGCGGTCCATGTTCAGAAATTTTTTATGATCATGGTGATAGTATTTTTGGTGGACCACCTGGTAGTAAAAATGAAGACGGTGATCGATTTATAGAAATTTGGAATTTAGTATTTATGCAATATGAGCAAGTTTCTAAAACTAAAAGAATTAGTCTTCCCAAACCATCGATTGATACAGGTATGGGATTAGAGAGGCTTTCTGCTGTAATACAAGGAAAACACGATAATTACGAAATAGATCTTCTTCAAAATTTAATAAAAAATTCTGCAGATTTATCTTCAACAAAACATGATGGTAAATTTAATGTATCTCATAGAGTGATTGTTGATCATTTAAGGTCTTCTAGTTTTTTAATAGCTGATGGAGTTTATCCTTCAAATGAAGGCAGAGGTTATGTTTTGAGGAGAATAATGCGAAGNGGTATGAGACATGCTCATATGTTGGGATGTNAAGATCCANTATTACATAAATTGGTNCCATCTTTAATNAATGAAATGGGTGATGCTTTTCCTGAGCTTATTGAGGCTGAAGATTTAATTTCTAATACTTTAGAAGTAGAAGAAAAAAAGTTTAAAGAAACCTTAGGTAGAGGGATGAAAATACTTGATGATGAGATTGTTGGTTTAGAACAAAATGGTGAATTAGATGGTAAAACTGCTTTTAAACTTTATGACACTTACGGGTTTCCTCTTGATTTAACACAGGATATTTTGAAGTCGAAAAACTTAAAAGTCAATATAGATGAGTTTAATAAAGAAATGCAAATACAAAAGGATGTAGCTCGTTCTTCATGGAAAGGTTCAGGTGATGGTTCTTTTGATAAGTTCTATTTAGAATTAGAGAATTTATTTAAACCAACAAAATTTGTTGGTTATGATAATCTTTTCTGCGACTCAAACGTCTTATGTGTTATTCAAAATAATACAATAGTTAATGAAGTTTCTAATGGTGAAGAAGCAGAAATTATTGTTGATAAAACACCATTTTATTCTACATCTGGTGGTCAAAATCATGATACTGGTATATTTAAAAACTTATCTTTTGAAGCTAAAGTTTTAGATTGTTTAAAAACTAGTAAAGGTATTTATTTACACAAAATAAAAGTTATACGGGGAGCATTAAAAAAAGATGATCAAGTTTCCCTGAAAGTTGATAGTATTAATAGGAATTTGACATCTTGTAATCATTCATCAACTCATATTTTACATCAAGTGTTAAAAGATTTATTTGGCAACCATATTGCTCAAAAAGGTTCTTTGGTTTCACCTGAAAGATTAAGATTTGATTTCAGTCATTCGAATTCAATAGAATCTGACGATCTATTTAGACTAGAGAATCATGTTAATAAAATAATTCGGAATAATACTGAAGTTATTATACGTGAAATGAATATAAGTGATTCAAAAAAAGAAGGTGCCACTGCATTATTTGGTGAAAAGTATGGTGACCGTGTAAGGGTTGTATCTATGGGTGATAAACTTGGAAATGAGAAATCGTATTGGTCTATAGAATTATGTGGAGGTACTCATGTTAAAAGGACTGGTGATATTGGTTTTTTTAAAATTATAAGTGAAAATTCAGTTTCTTCAGGGATCAGAAGAATAGAAGCAATTACGGGAGAAACTGCACTTAAATGGGTGAATAACAACCATAAAATAATAAATAGTATTTCCCAAATTTTAAAAATTAGTGAACATAAAGTTTTAGAAAAAGTTATTTCATTAAATGAAGATAAAAAAAATATAGAGAAAAAGTTAAAGAATTTAAAAAATCAAAGTTTAATCGCTGAAGAGGTAAACGAGCAAATAATTAATATTGGAAATGTGAAATTCATTAGTAATATTTTAAAAAATGTCTCTCCTAACAGTTTAAAAGGTTTGGCTGACAACTATCTATCAAAAGAAAACAATTGCATAGTCTCTTTAATATCTATTGATAGTAAAAAAATCTCTTTGGTAGTTGCTGTATCAAATAACTTAAGTGAAAAGTTCAATGCTGTTGATTTAGTAAAAGTGGGGGCCACTATTTTTGGAGGTAAAGGTGGTGGTGGTCGGTCAACAATGGCTCAATCTGGTGGCAATGATATTAACGCCTCTAGTAAAACAATTACTGCATTAATAGATCATATTAAAAAAATAAATTAATATCCCATTACTTTTTTAAAGTTTTCATCAATTTTATCTAGGAATTGAGTTGTAGTCATCCATGGTTGATCTTTGCTTACTAAAAGTGCCAAATCTTTTGTCATGAAACCGCTTTCAACTGTTTCAATACAAATTCTTTCTAGAGCTTTTGAAAAGTCTTCAACAGCAGGTGTGTCGTCAAATTTAGCTCTGTATGAAAGTCCTCTAGTCCAAGCAAATATTGATGCAATTGGATTTGTAGATGTTTGTTTACCTTCTTGATGCTGTCTATAGTGTCTTGTTACAGTGCCATGAGCAGCTTCAGCCTCTACAGTCTTTCCATCTGGAGTTAAGAGAACAGACGTCATTAGACCTAACGAGCCAAATCCTTGTGCAACAGTATCTGATTGAACGTCTCCATCATAGTTTTTACAAGCCCATACAAAGCCTCCATCCCATTTGAGGGCACAAGCAACCATGTCATCTATTAACCTATGTTCATATATTATATTTTTATTTTCAAATTTAGTCTTAAATTCTTTTTCATAAATGCTATTAAAGATATCCTTAAATCTACCATCATAAATTTTGAGTATAGTATTTTTAGTTGATAAGTATACTGGCCATCCAAGGTCTAAACCATAATTAAAACAAGCTCTGGCAAATCCTTTGATTGATTCATCAAGATTATACATGGTCATAGCAATACCTGAACTGGGGAAATTAAAAATTTCTTTATGAATTTTATCTGATCCATCTGAGGGTTCAAAAGTCATTGTTAGTTTACCAGCACTTGGTATCAAAACATCAGTTGCTCTATATTGATCTCCAAATGCATGTCGTCCTATAACTATTGGTTTTGTCCAACCAGGAACTAATCTAGGTACATTTTTTGCAATTATAGGTTGTCTGAATACAGTTCCACCAAGAATATTTCTAATCGTACCATTTGGAGATCTATACATTTCCTTTAAAGAAAATTCTTCAACCCTGTCCTCATCGGGCGTAATAGTAGCACATTTAACTCCAACACTATATTCTTTAATGGCATTAGCAGCGTCTATTGTTACTTGATCATTTGTTTTGTCACGGTATTGGATGCCTAAGTCGTAATATTTTAAATCAATATCGAGATAAGGGAAAATAAACTTCTCTTTGATCATTTTCCAAATAATCCTCGTCATTTCATCACCATCTAATTCTACCAATGGATTTTTAACATGTATTTTGTTCATAACTTGACCTATAAAATTAAATGACAATAAAGAATAAAAAAAATTATTAAAATTTTCATTAATTTTTTTTGTAAAAAAAATTATTAATGAATATATAAATAATAAATATTTTAGAATATTCTAACTATTTTACTTATTTGACTTTAAAAAATGAAATTATTTCCTTACCTAATTGCATCTTTGATATTAGCTGCTGGTTGTTATTTTACCTATACAATTTATTCATCTCATAATCAAACTAATACTAGCAATAAAGAGAAAGTTTTTAGTCTTAATTTAAGCTTGGATAACCAAGTTATAAATTCTGATAATAAAAATGATTTAGATATTAGTAAAACTTCTACAAATCAAAATAAATATAATGAAAAAAATAATTTTCCGAAAGTTGATATTTTAAAAGTTGACCCTGATGGTAGTTTTATTATTGCTGGAAAAGCAAAGCCAAACACTAAGATAAACCTTTTAGAAAAAGGTATTATTATTGAAAGTGCCAATGTTAATGATAGTGGAAGTTGGGCTATCGTTTCGGAAGAAAATTTGGAAGCAGGTGACAATCTCTTAACTTTAGGTCAAAGCAATCCAGATGGTACATTAACTCAGTCTGAGAAAGTTTATATTACAAAAATAGATGAAGAAAAATTTTCTAAACCAATTGTTATTGAAATACCAAATTCAAGTGAAGATAAAATTTCGATACTTCAAACTCCATCTCTGAAAAATGCTGATTTAGTAAATAATATTGATAGTAATTTGGCTAAAAAGTCTAAAATTAAAACTGAAAACTTTAATATTTTTAGTATCTCATTTAATGAAACAGGATTTCTTTCAATTCAAGGTATCGCAAGTTATGGAAAATCTATTGATATCCTAATAAATGATCATTTCAAATATAATGTTATTCTTGATGAAAATAATCCTAATTGGATTTTTAATTCTGATTATAAATTAAAATTTGGAATACATAAATTGGTTGCAACTTTAAAATCTGAAAAAAAAATACTTTCAAAAATTGAAATGCCATTTATGAGATCTGAAATGCCAACAAGTGACTTTCCTGAGAACTTTATTCTAATAAAACCAGGAGATATGTTATGGACAATTTCTTACAGACTTTATGGCAACCCCTTAAAATACATTGAAATATATAAAGAAAATCAAGATCAAATTTCAAATCCTGATTTAATTTTTCCTGGTCAGGTTTTTATTTTGCCTAAAGAAAATTAATGATAGATAACTATTTAATAAAATTCTTAAACCCTTTGTTTATCATTTTAGGGTCAGTGTTTTTAAAGTTTAGAATTAATGCAAATTTAGTTTCTTTATTAGGGCTCTTTTTTTCATTTGGATCATTTTTCTTAATATTAAATTTAAATTTTATTTTAGCTTTATTCTTTTTTTTATTGGGTAGAATTATGGATGGAGTTGATGGGAGTCTCGCAAATAGAACTGGAAAAACAGATTTTGGTGGTTTTTTAGATATAGTATTCGACTTTATCTCATATTCACTTGTACCTTTAGCATTTATACTAATTTTGAATTCAAATGCTTTCTTTGGATCAATTTTATTAGCTACATTTTTTGGAACTGGAAGTACTTTTTTAGCCTTAGCAATATTTGAAGGTAAAAAATCAATATATTCTCATAATAAGAGCTTTTTTCATGTTGGAGGACTTATTGGAGGCAGTGTTACAATACTTTTTTTATCATTAATGATGGTATTCCCATATAATTTTAATTTAATTGCAATTGTTTTTTCAATTCTGTGTATAATTGGTACAATAGAAAGAATATTTTATGCTTATAATATTCTAAATAATAAATGAGGTTTATTTTATGAGTTTTAAATTTAAAGATGACAACTTTTGGATGAATAAATTAACTTCAGAACAATTTCAAGTCACAAGAAAAGGAGGAACTGAAAGTCCATTTACAGGTAAATACTTAGATAATAAAGATGAAGGACTTTATTCATGTATTTGTTGTGGTGAAATATTATTTGACAGTCGTAAAAAATATAATAGTAATTCAGGTTGGCCGAGTTTTACAGAACCTTATGATGATGCAGCAATTAAATCTTTGGAAGACAGGTCCTATTTTATGGTAAGAACAGAAGTAAAATGTGATATATGTGACGCACACTTAGGTCATGTTTTTCCAGATGGCCCAGGTAAAAATGGTCTTAGATACTGTATTAATTCTGCCTCTTTAAATTTCATAAAAAAGAAATAATGATATTTCATGATTAATATTAATGGTAAAACTAAATTATTTGGTGTTTTAGCTGATCCAATAGATCATGTTAAGGCGCCAGAAATATACAACGAAAGATGGTTAAACAGAAAAAAAAATTTTCTTATGGTTCCCATTCATGTTAAACCAAGAAATCTTTCCTTTGTAATTGAAGGCCTAAGGTCAATTTCAAATTTTTTTGGATTTTGTGTAACACTTCCTC
Organism: SAR116 cluster bacterium; assembly: GCA_002684695.1. Classification (GTDB taxonomy): domain Bacteria; phylum Pseudomonadota; class Alphaproteobacteria; order Puniceispirillales. Next base: position 21,543 of record NYVQ01000032.1, read on the forward strand.
ATAAAGTTGAAGTCGCTAAATTGTGTAATCATTTAAATCCCAATGCTGAAATGATTGGTGCTGTCAACGTTGCTTATTTTAATAAAAAGCGTGAATTAATTGGTGATAATTTTGATGGTGAAGGTTTTGTGGCAGGTTTAATTGGCGAAGGCTACTCAATAGAAAATAAAAATTTTTTTATTTATGGTGCAGGTGGTGCTGCAAGAAGTATTTCTTTTGCTTTAGCTAAATACAAAGCATCTTCTTTGACTTTATCAAATCGAACTTTCAATAATGCTAAGAAATTATCTGATTTAGTGCATAAATGGTTTCCAAATTTGATAATTAACTTATCTAACAATTGTTCTAATTGTGATGTAATTATCAATACATCTTCTGTTGGTTTGAATGAAAAAGATAAAATTTCAATAGATATAAAAAATGCTTCTGAAGATGCTTTAATTACTGATATTATTATGCAACCTGAAATGACAAAATTATTGAAGAGAGCAAAACTTCAAAAGCATTGTATACATTTAGGAAAACATATGCTTTCCTATCAGTCAGATTTGATGGAAAATATCTTGACCAAACAAATTTTATAATGTTTATAAATCAAAAAAACTTAAAGGCTCATTATGAATAAAGCGCAAAGTGGTTGGACAGATGAAAGATTAGTAAAGTTACGTGAACTTTGGGATCAAAAACTTTCAATTTCTAAAATTGGAGAAGCTCTAGGTGTTTCAAGAAATGCAATAGCTGGTAAGGCACATAGGTTAGGTTTAGAAAAAAGACAGTCGCCTATAAAACCCTCTAAGAAAGAAAATGAGTCAAGTAATGATTGGAATGAACAAAAACTTGGGCCTAAACCACTAAGAATAATTTTAAGAAACCTTGAATGGTCTCGTAATAAATGTTTGTGGCCTACTGGAGACCCTAAAAACCCTGACTTTAATTTTTGTGGTGATCCTGTTTTAACTGGTAAGCCATATTGTTTGAATCATTGTGCTTTAGCATATAACAACTCTAAAGATTAATTTACCTTTTTAGAAAATTTGGGACATGGTCGCTTTCATTAATTGTATTAAAGTTATAGTCGTCAATAATTTCAGATTTCTTTTTAGTATTTAAATCTAAAACATCTATTTTACTATTTATTAAATTTTCTATTTCACCTATACTCTTTAAATCATCTTTGGAAAAAAAAGTTATAGCTACCCCTTTTTTTCCAGCTCTACCCGTTCTTCCAATTCTGTGAATATAGTCTTCTGGGTTATTAGGTACATCATAGTTTATAACATGTGAAATGTTATTAACATCTAGTCCTCTGCCAGCAACATCTGATGCAATTAAAATTTTATTTGAAGCATTTTTAAAATTATTCAAGGCTTCATTTCTTTTTGATTGAACTAAATCACCATGAAAGGTAATTGTTTGAAATTTTTTCCTAATTAAATTTTTGGATAAGATGTCTATATCTTTTTTTCTATTGCAAAAAATGACAGTATTTTGTGTATCAAGACTAAATAATACTTCTTCAAGTAAAGATAACTTATTTTTGTTATTACATTTCACCAATTTTTGAGATATCGTATTAGAAGTGGAAGACGGTGGTGAAACTTCAATTAATTTAGGGTTTATAACAAATTTTTTGCCAATTTTGACTATTTCTTTACTAAGGGTAGCCGAAAAAAATAAAGTTTGTCTAATTTTTGGCAGTTTGCTACATATAAACTCAATGTCTGGTATAAAGCCCATATCAAGCATCCTGTCAGCTTCATCGATAACTAATATTTTGAGATCATTGAGTAAAATATTACCCCTGTTTATATGGTCTATAAGCCTACCAGGTGTAGCAATTAGAACATCAACTCCTTTATTTAATTCTTTATCTTGATCGCCTAATTGGGTGCCTCCTATTAACAGAGAAACTACCAATTTATGATATTTTGCAATTTTTTTAAAATATTCTGAAATTTGATCTGCTAATTCTCTTGTTGGTGATAAAATTAGAGATCTAGGCATTCTAGCCTTTGATTTTTGTGAATTCAAAATATCAACGATTGGCAATACAAATGATGCAGTTTTGCCTGTGCCAGTTTGCGCACAACCAAGTACATCTCTACCCATTAAAGCTATCGGTATGGATTTTGATTGGATTGGTGTAGGTTTTTTGTAACCTAAATTTTTTAAAGATTCTAATATATTTTCTGATAATCCTAGACTTTTAAATTCTAGCTGCTCATTTTCAGACAAGATTTGGACCTTACTTATTAATTGATCGGTTTATAGTCAATGAAATTATAAATGTAAAGTTTATAGGTACATTAAATATCTAATTCATCTAAAATTGAAATAGCATTATTTTGAATATATTCAAATCTTTTGTCAGCTTTTTTGCCCATTAAAATATCAACCAACCTGTCAACATCTCTCCTTTTATCTGCCTCTTCAATATTTCTATTTGGTAAGTTAACTTTTATAAGCTTTCTATTTTCTTTAGACATTGTTGTTTCTCTTAATTGTTTAGGTGGCATTTCACCTAAACCTTTGAAGCGACTAACTTCTACGTTCTTTGAATCTTTGAAAATTTTTTTAATTATTAGATCTTTTTGCTTTTCATCTAAAGCATATTCACTGACATCTCCTAAGGTTAATCTGTAAAGAGGTGGTTGAGCCAAAAATAGGTTTCCATTTTCAATAACTGAAGGCATTTCTAAATAAAAAAAGGTCATTAGTAAGGCGGCTATGTGAGCTCCATCAACATCAGCATCAGTCATAATGATAATTTTTCCATACCTTAAATCAAACATATTCTTTGATTTATATCCTAATGCAAGTTTTAGATCAGATAATTCTTGATTATTAATAGACTTGTCTTTTGAAGCGCTTGCAACATTAAGAATTTTACCTCTTAAAGGCAAAATTGCTTGGGTTTGTCTATCTCTTGCTTGTTTTGCACTGCCTCCAGCACTATCACCTTCAACAATAAATAATTCAGTATCAAGTAATTCATTAGATGAGCAATCTGCTAATTTTCCAGGTAATCTAAATTTTTTAGTAGCGGATTTCCGGTCAATTTCTTTTTCTTTTTTTCTTCTTTTCCTATCTTCCATTTTGCTAATGGCTAAATCAAGTAAGTCATTAGCTCTTAAAGCATCAGAAGATAACCAATAATCTAATGGGTCTCTAATTATATTTAATAATTGTTTATTAATCTCTGTATTAACAAGTTTTTCTTTAGTTTGCCCTTGAAATTGTGGTTCTTTCAAAAAAATTGATATAATTACAGCTGTATCAGAAAATATATCATCAATAATTAAATCTTGAGCCTTTTTATTGCCCGAAAGTTCACCCCAAGTTTTAAAACCTTTTAATATGGCATTTTTAAACCCATTTTCATGTGTCCCCCCTAGAGGTGTGCTAATTGTATTGCAATGACTTTTGAAAATGCTATCCTCACCGGATGTAAACCAATTCATAATCCATTCAATTGAATTATTCTCAAATTTAGCAGTGCCAGAAAATGGTTCAGATGATAGGATTGATTTATTTGTAGTTAAATCATTAAGATAGTCATTAATTCCATTAGGAAATTTAAACTTTAAACTTTCACTGGTATTAAATTTATCTGCAAGAGAAGAATTGCACTTCCATCTAATTTCTATACCTTTCGTTAAATACGCTTTAGTTTT
>NYVQ01000033.1 GCA_002684695.1 SAR116 cluster bacterium
CATTTGCGCTGTTTGATTGCAATCATCATCGATAGCTTGTTTTCCTAAAATAACCAATTCTGGTTTTTCTTTTTCAACGATAGCCTTTAAAATCTTAGCAACGGAGAGAGGCTCAATATCTTGTTCAGTTTCTACTAAAATTCCTCTATCTGCACCCATAGCTAATGCGGTTCTTATAGTATCTTGTGATTGCTTTGGTCCAATTGATATAGCGACAACCTCTTCAGCTTGTGAAGCTTCCTTGATCCTTAAAGCTTGCTCAACAGCAATTTCATCAAAAGGGTTCATAGCCATTTTTACATTGGCTAGTTCCACACCAGAATTATCTGGTTTAACTCTAACTTTAACGTTATAATCAATAACTCTTTTCACTGGCACTAGTATTTTCATTTTTAACCTCTTCAATATTAAATTATCTTGTTAAACCGGGTTGCCATAATATATCTGCTTTACCATTATTATTACAACGCCTAGCTATTACAAAAAGTAAATCAGATAGTCTATTTATATATGTGATTACGTTGTTATTTATACCTTCTTCAGATGCTAACTTTGTAATTTTTCTCTCTGCTCTTCTTGTAGCAGTTCTCGCAAAATGAAGCCATGATGAGAGTAATGATCCACCAGGTAAAACAAAGGACTTTAATTCATTAAGATCCTTATTATAAAAATCAATTTCATTCTCCAACCTATCAACTTGTAATGTTGATATCCTTAGAGCTTTATCTGAGTATTTTGACCCTTCAGGGGTGGCTAAGTCAGCTCCAAGATCGAATAGCTCATTTTGAATTCTTTCAAGTAACTTATCTATCTCTAAGTTATTATCAACAGGTAGATTGGTTCTAACCAAACCTAGAATCGAGTTAAGCTCATCAACCTCGCCAAATGCTTCAGGCCTTAGACTATGCTTTGCAACTCTCAGTCCACCAACAAGACTTGTTTCACCACTGTCGCCAGTTTTAGTGTAAATTTTATTTAAAGTAACCATTGCCTATATTATTTACCTGAACTAAACGATAATATAACTATAAAAATTAAAAGAGCAATTGCTTGGAGAATAACTCTGTAGCGCATTATTTTATTTGACCATTTAGAATTATATTTACCTCCTATACCCATTGTAATCACGCCCCAAAATAAAACTATTACTAAAGCAATTAAACTAATTATTAAAACAATCCAACCCATTTAATTACATCTCTGGTTCATTGATGTTTCTACGCTTACAAGACGCAGTTACAGTATTTCTAAGAAGACAAGCTATCGTCATAGGGCCAACACCCCCAGGAACTGGGGTTATAGCAGAAGCAATTTCAATTACGTTTTCAAAGTCCACATCTCCAACGAGCCTCCCTTTTTTATCACCTTCTGGTGGCAGTCTATTGATCCCAACATCTAAAACAACTGCACCATTTTTAACCCACTCTTTTTTAACAAAAAGAGGGCTGCCAATAGCAGCAACCAAAATATCTGCTTTTTTACACTCTCCTTCAAGATTTTTTGTTTTTGAATGAGTTATTGTAACTGTACAATTGGCCTTAATTAACAACTGTGCCATAGGTTTACCAACTATATTTGATCTTCCAATAATCACAGCATTTTTTCCTGTGAGGTCACCCAAATGATCTTGGAGAAGTAATAAACACCCTAAAGGAGTACAAGGTATTAGACCTTCACCAGATGTTGATAAAAGACCAACATTTGGAATGCTAAAGCCATCAACATCTTTAGATGGTGATATTGAGTTTATAACAGCGTTTTCATTGATGTGTTTTGGCAAAGGCAATTGAACTAAAATACCGTCTATTTTATCATCTTCATTTAAAGATTTAACTAGTGCTAATAATTCTTTTTCAGATGTTGTTTCAGGCAACCTATGTTCAATGGAAACCATCCCAGACTTCTCAGTTTGAAGAATTTTATTTTTAACATAAACTTCACTAGCAGGATTTTCACCAACTAAAACTACTGCTAGTCCAGGTTTGAAATTATACCTATTATTTAACTTACTGACTGCAACACCGACTCTTTTAATTAGACCATCAGCGAATGCTTTACCATCAATTAACTTTGCGCTCATTTAATTTCCTTTATCTATTAAATATATATGGTTCAGTTTTAAAACTTTTAAACCATAAAAGTAATTTTACATAATCTAATTTTATGAAATAATAATGTTTCTAAGAATTCTTGTTAAGAACTCAATTATAACAAATACTATTAATGGAGTTAAATCTAAATTTCCAAAAATAGGTATATATCTTCTAATGTAATTTAGTATTGGTTCATGTATCTGAGCCAAAGAATTTTGAATTAAATTAATAATTGAATGATAAGGATTAATGATTCCAAATTGCGTAAGAAGTGATATTAAAATATATATTACTAAAGACCATTGAAATAGATTTAATACAAGCAACAATACTTCAATAAATGGGTTTACTATCAACATATTTAAATTTTAAATTTAGTTNCTTCTAATAGTAATTACTTACTTATATCCATATTTAATTTCCAGTGTTTTCTGCATAAAGAAANATATTTATCGTTTCCTCCAATTTCAATTTGAGCNCCTTCTTTCAAAACATTGCCACTACNATCTAACCTTACAACCATAGTAGCNTTTTTCCCNCAATGGCANATAGTCTTAATNTCTTTTAACTCATCAGCNATTGCTAGCAAAGTAGAACTCCCTTCAAATAAATTGCCTTGGAAGTCTGTTCTTAATCCATAACACATAACTGGNACATTNAGTATCTCAACGACTTCAGAGAGTTCCCAAACTTGTTTTTTTGTCAGAAATTGNGCTTCATCAACAAAAATACATGAAACTTTTTCTTTTTTCAGTCTTTTTTCTACTAATTTAAATAAATTATTTTTATGGTTAAAAGTAGAAGCTTTCTCANNTAGACCTATTCTTGAAGTTATACTTCCAACTGAAGATCGATCATCNAATTCNGCAGTAAATAGCATGGTTTTCATTCCCCGTTCACCATAATTATGNGAAGCTTGAAGTAGTAAAGTTGATTTTCCAGCATTCATTGTTGAGTAAGAAAAATATAATTTAGCCATAAAAGAACNCGTAACTTATTTNTAATGNAGAATACGGCCAATCGAATTTAACAACAATTGTGCAGCTAAAGTTGTCGTTGATGAAGTTATATCATAATCTGGTGNAACTTCCACAAGGTCCATCCCAATTATTTTTCCCTTTTGAGCGATTAAATCTATTAACTCAAGGACTTCATAGTATAAAAANCCACCATGACTAGGNGTTCCTGTTCCNGACGCAATGGAAGGATCAAATGCATCAATATCAATAGATATATAATAGGGAATGTTATCNGGTATTTGANCNATAATNTTATTTACACCTAACTCTCTAAACTTTCTAACAGAAATAATNTTTGAACCCATATTTCTTGCTTGNTCATAACCTTCTTTAGCAGTTGATGAAACGTTCCTTATTCCAATTTGGGTTAAGCCTTTTACAAAACTTTTTTCTGCTGCTCGTCGCATTGGATTNCCGTGCCCAAATTTCACACCGTGTCTTTCATCAACAAAATCTAGGTGTGCATCTATTTGAATAAGGTGAAATGGTTTTTTGTCTTTAAANGCATTTATGCAAGGTATGTTTANAGANTGGTCTCCACCAANTACTACTGGAATTGCTNCANAGGCNAGNATTTTTNNTACNCCATATTCAATATTTTTATGGCTAGAAATTGTGTCTGTNTGAATAATATCAGCATCTCCAATNTCAATGATTTTACTNTTAGATTTAAGATAAACAATATCATCTTCATGGTCATAAGCCCCATCATGTCCAAATGAGTATAGTGTTGAAGCCTCTCTTANNCCTCTCGGNCCCATCCTTGAACCTGTACGCCACTGNGANCCACAGTCAAAAGGTGCGCCTAAAATTGCAATATCAGCGTCAATTTNATCCCAATTTGGTTGATAAGGATATTTTCCAAAAGTGCAAATTCCAACAAANGGTAAATTTAAGCGNCCTTTATTATANCCATGCTCTGTCACTTTAATAATCCTTCTTTNTTAAANTNATCTATTTTTNCTNTTNTNTATNAGATTTTNAACAACAGCTGGCTCTGCNAGAGTTGATGTGTCACCCAGTTCTTCAAATTCATTAGCAGCAATTTTCCTTAAAATTCTTCGCATAATTTTACCAGATCTTGTCTTTGGTAATGNAGGTGAAAATTGTATCAAGTCAGGTGTAGCAATAGGACCTATAATNTTTCTGACAATATTTTTAAGCTCCAATTCAATTTTNTCAGATGGTTCATTGCCTAAAACTAAAGTTACATAAGCATATATTCCCTGACCTTTAATTTCATGCGGGTAACCAACTACAGCTGCTTCAGCTACAAGCTCATGTTCAACAAGTGCAGACTCTACTTCTGCTGTTCCCATTCTATGACCNGATATATTNATCACATCATCNACTCTTCCAGTAATCCAAAAATATCCATCATTGTCACGTTTACATCCATCTCCTGTAAAATATCTACCTGGAAANGTACTGAAATAAGTTTCAGCAAACCTTTTATGATCTCCNTAAACAGTTCTCATTTGTCCAGGCCAAGACATATTTATACATAAACTTCCTTCTGCAGGTCCTTCAAGAATNTTATTATCTTGATCNACAAGTACTGGATCAATNCCAAATAATGGNTTTGTTGCTGATCCTGGTTTTGTTGGTGTTATTCCAGGTAAGGGGCTNATNAGNATGCCACCNGTTTCAGTTTGCCACCAAGTATCAACAATTTCACAGTTTTTATNACCTACAATTTCATAATACCATTTCCATGCTTCTGGATTGATAGGCTCACCAACTGTNCCTAATAATTTGAGTGATGATCTAGATGTNGATGTAACAGGATTATCACCCTCCCTCATTAGTGCTCTNATNGCTGTTGGTGCTGTATAAAATATATTAACTTGATGTTTATCAACTACTTCCCAAAATCTTGAACTTGANGGATAATTTGGAACTCCTTCAAACATTAGAGTAGTTGCTCCATTTGNTAATGGTCCATACAAAATATATGAGTGACCAGTTATCCACCCAACATCTGCTGTGCACCAGTAAATATCTCCNTCACGATAATTAAAAACATATTCATGNGTTAAAGATGCATAAACCATGTATCCACCTGTAGTATGAAGAACACCTTTTGGCTTGCCTGTAGATCCAGATGTATAAAGAATAAAAAGAGGGTCTTCAGCATTCATCTTTTCTGGAGGACAATCAATATCAGAATCTGATAATGCTTCATGATACCAAATATCACGACTTACATTCCAACTAATTTCACCACCAGTTCTTTTAACAACAAAACATTTTTCTACACCACTACACATTTTTAGAGCTTCATCAGTATTATTTTTGAGAGGAACTTTTTTCCCACCTCTAATTCCCTCATCGGCTGTTATTATTATATTTGAATTGCAATCTGTAATCCTTCCTGCAAGGGAATCAGGTGAAAATCCACCAAAAACAACTGAATGGATTGCACCTATTCTCGCACAGGCGAGCATTGCGACTGCTGCCTCTGGAATCATAGGCATATATATTGTAATTCTATCACCTTTCTTTGCCCCATTATTTTTTAGAGCATTAGAAAATTTACAAACTTCTTCGTAAAGTTCACGGTAAGTAATTTTTCTTGACTCATTTGGGTTATCCCCTTCCCAAATTATTGCTATACTCTCACCCTTATCTTTTAAATGCCTATCAATACAGTTTGAGGATGCATTTAAGCACCCATCATAAAACCACTTAATATGAAGATCAGCCAAGTCATAGGATACATCCTTTATTTTTGTAAATTGCTTAATCCAATCTATTCTTTGAGCTTCTTTAGCCCAAAAATCAGCATTATTATCTAAGGACATATTATATTTTTTTTGAAATCCACTCTCACTGATTAATGAACTTTTTCTTGCACGATCTGAGGGCTTATACAAACTATCTTCAGACATTCGAACCTCTCTTTAATTTATATTTTGTTATCAATATTACATAAAAAATTTTCAGCATCAAAAGAAGTTTCAAAATTTAGAACTTTTTTTGAAATATCATAATTAAACCCAGCTCTTGCAAAAGAACCGAACCATTTATTAAATAATTTCTCAGGAGAAGGTCCAATTGGTTTTTTATAAAAAGGCCCTATACTTTTTTTTCTAGCAAAAATTATTGCTGCTTTAATATTATTATCAATTTTAGAATTGAAAAAATCATCTAAACACTCTTCAATTATAGAATTATTTATCCCATAATTTTTCAAATTAAATATAATATACTTTTTACTTTTCCCTAGGTTTATATATTTATCAATTTTATTTTCCGTAAATTTTTTATCATCAATGTATCCATGATCTTTGCACTTTTGTATTACTAATGCTATTTCTTTACTTAATTGTTGTCTATTAACGTTTTTTAAATATTTTTCAGAAAATGAATGCAAAATACTGTTTAGTTTGTTTTCGGTTGATGAAAACTTGCTTAGATAAGATAAAGATTTATTCATTAAGGATTTTTTAATATCCAATCTGTGTTCGTTATTTTCTTCCATACTTTATCATTTCATATATTAGATATTATTTCACTTTATAAAATTAACATATTTTAATTGTTTGTATGTTTATAAAGCTATAGAATCTATTATAACTAAATTAAGGATTCAAATGTCAAAAATCTCAAATAATACAGGTATTTTATCAGATATTGAAATACAAAATTTATTAGATAATGAGATTATTATTTCTTCATCAAAAATTGTTAATGAACAAGTGCAACCTGCCAGTTTAGATTTATCTTTGGGTAATAAAGCTTGGAGGGTAAAATCGTCCTTTCTTCCGGGTACAAAAAATAAGGTTACTGATAAAATTAGTCGACTTGCAATGCATGAAATAGATCTTACGAATGGTGCAGTTCTTGAGAAAGGTTGTGTGTATATTGCTGAAATTTCAGAATTTTTAAATCTTGACTCAGATGTTTCTGCATCTGCTAATCCCAAATCCAGCACTGGTCGATTGGATATTTTTACTAGGCTAATTGTAGATTATGCTAATGAATTTGAAAATGTGAAACCTGGATATAATGGTCCATTATACATAGAGATCTCACCAAGAACTTTCTCGATTTTAGTCAAATCAGGAACACGGTTAAATCAAATTAGGTTTAGAAGAGGAAATTATTTATTAAATGATGAGGAAACAAAAAATTTACATGAAAAAGTTAATTTAGTTTCTGGATACGAAAACTCTTTAGATATAAGAAATGGTATTCCACTATCTATTGATTTGTCTGGTGGCCGAGACAATTTAATTGGTTATAGAGCAAGAAAGCATACTGACTTGATTAACCTTGAAAATATAAATTATTACAAAAAAGACCTTTTTTGGGAAACGGTAACCTCCAATGACTTAACGTCAGAGGGACTAGTTCTAAATCCTGATGAGTTTTATATTTTAGCGAGCAGAGAATTTATTACAATTCCTGAGACGCATGCGGCAGAAATGGTTGCATATGATACAAAGGTTGGTGAATTTAGAGCTCATTATGCTGGATTTTTTGATCCAGGATTTGGCTTAATTAAAAATGGTATAAATAAAACTAGAGCTGTTCTTGAAGTAAGAAGTCATGATGTGCCCTTTTTAATTGAAGAGGGGCAAACGGTATGTCGCTTAATATATGAGAAAATGTCTACTCTACCAAAAAAGGTTTACGGAGGTAAGGTGACTTCATCGAACTACCAATCTCAAGGACTGAAGCTTTCTAAACATTTTGTAAATTGAGGAAAAAAGTTTAATATTATCTATTTTACTGAATTAAAATTCTTTGGACGTTTAATATGAATTCTGATTATATAATGAACACCTATTCCCCATCTGATTTAACTTTTGAAAGTGGAGAGGGTAGCTGGCTGTTTGAGAAAAATGGTGAAAAGTATTTAGACTTTGCTTCAGGTATTGCTGTGAATTCAGTTGGACACTGCCACCCACATTTGGTAGCAGAAATTCAAAGGCAAGCCTCAAAACTTATACATACGTCAAATTTATATAATATTTCACAACAAGAGAGGCTTGCCAAAAGATTATGTAATTTAAGCTTTACAGGTTCAGTTTTTTTTGCAAACTCTGGCGCAGAGGCGAATGAGGGCGCAGTTAAGGTTGCAAGAAGATATATGTATGAAAGTGGTAAACCGGAAAGAAACGTAATTTTATGTATTGAAGGTTGTTTCCATGGGAGAACTTTGTCAATGCTTTCGGCAACTTCTAAAGTTGAGAATAGATTAGGGTTTGGCCCTTTACCTGATGGTTTTAGACATGTTGGGTTTAACGATATTGAATCATTAGAAAGTCATTGTTCCTCTGATGATATTGCTGCGATTATGATAGAACCTGTATTAGGAGAGGGTGGAGCAAAGTCAGTTTCAAAAAAGTTCTTTTTAAAAGTACAAGAATTAGCTGTTAAAAATAAATTTTTAATTATTTCTGATGAGGTTCAAACTGGAATAGGAAGATTAGGTACTTTGTTTGGTTATCAGAATACAGAATTAAAGCCAGATATTATGGCAATCGCAAAAGGTTTAGGAGGAGGAGTCCCTATAGGCGCTATTTTAGCAACCAAAAATGTGTCATCAGCAATGAAACCAGGGAGTCACGGGTCTACTTTTGGTGGGAATCCCCTTGTAACAGCATCAGCTAATGCTGTTTTAGATATTTTGACTGAAAAATTTTTTTTTAAAAAGTTAAATGAAAAGATAGATTTTTTAACATTAAAACTAAATGAACTAAAAAAGGATTTTCCAAATTTTGTCCTAGAAATACGGGGGCAAGGTTTTTTGAGAGGTATTAAATTAAAAGATCCAGTTAATGATGTTCAAAATGAATTAAAAAAGAATAAAGTATTATTTGTCCCAGCTGCTGAAAATGTTCTAAGGTTATTGCCACCATTAACAGTAAAAAAAGAGGAAATAGAACTGGCCATCGAGGCTTTAAGAAAGGAAGCAAATAGAAGGTCAATATTATGAAAAATTTTACTGATATAAAAGATATTTCAAAAGGTGATATTGAGGATATTCTTACTCGAACTAAAAATGAAAAAATATCAATAAAAGAAAATGGAATTCAGTCAATAGAAAAAATTCTCTTGGGCAAAACAGTTGCTCTTGTTTTTGAAAAACCTTCTACCAGAACCCGTGTTTCATTTGAGGTTGGTATAAGTCAACAAGGAGGAAGTACTTCAGTTTTGCAATCTTCAGATATTCAACTCAGCAGAGGGGAAACAGTTGCTGATACAGCAAAAGTATTGTCAAAGTACGTAGATTTAATTGTTGTTAGATGCTTTAAGCACCAAACTATGATTGATTTTTCAAATAATTCAAGTGTTCCAGTAGTTAATGGGTTAACAGACCAATCTCATCCTTGTCAGGTGATAGCTGATATTTTGACCATTGAGGAGAATAAAGGGCATTTATCAAAACAAAACTTACTATGGATTGGAGATGGAAATAATGTAGCTAGAAGCTGGCTAGAAGCTTCTAAACTTACAAATTTAAACTTGACTATATGTACACCAGAAAATTTATCTCTCCCCAATGATTTAATAGAAAGTTCTGTAAAAGATGGGGTCAATTTATTAGTAGATAATGACCCAAATACTGCCATTAGAAACAAAAGTGTTATTATAACTGATACCTGGAACTCAATGGGTGATGGATCAGTAAATAAAGAAAACTCTTTAATGCCGTATCAAGTTAATAAAAATCTGATGTCTAAAGCTAGAAAGGATGCAGTTTTTATGCATTGTTTACCTGCACACAGAGGATGTGAAGTAACAGAAGAGGTTATAGATAGCAAACAATCTCTCGTTTTTGAAGGTGCTGAAAATAGGCTTCATGTTCAAAGATCAATAATTTGGTGGTGTTTGAACAGTGACTAATGATTGCATTGAAAAATTCGATAAAATAATACCTTTTACATTAAAAAAATCAAAAGTAAGAGGGCGTTTTGTTAAATTAGATAAATCATTGAACACTATTTTGAAAAGACATAATTATGAGGCAGCAATTTCTTTATCTTTGGCTGATATATTATGCTCCTCCTGTTGTATTGGCTCATTATTAAAATTCAATGGTTTTTTTACTATCCAAGGTAGCAGTAAAGATACTTTAAAAACAATTTTGGCTGAATACTCAAGTGAGGGAAATATTAGAGGCTATGCAGGTTATGACACAAAAAAAACAATTCTTGAAAAAGACAAATTAAATCTTGATCAACTAATGTCAAAAGGACATCTTGCATTTACCGCAATTGAGTCAAAGTCAAATAAAAGGTATCAGAGCATTATACCTGTTCAAAATGGAAACTTTTCAAACTCTATTGATTACTATTTTAAAAACTCTGAACAAATTAATTCTGAAATTATTTGTTCATCAGATTTTTCTAATAATAATTATATTTCTGCTGCTATATTGATTCAACGTACACCAAAAGAGTATAATAGTTCTAATGATCATTGTGATTTTTTTGAGGAGGCAAAACTATTTTTGAACTCAATAAAAAAGACTGAGCTTTTATCAAGAAATATTAGCATTGAGGACCTTTTATATAAATTATTTCACTCACTAGATGTGAGGGTGCTTGAAGAGATTAAAGTTAAAGATAAGTGTAGATGCTCTTTTGAAAGAGTAAAAAATACATTATCAAATATTTCTGAAAGTGAACTTAGCGATATAAAATTTTCTGATGGAAGTTTGGATATAAAATGTGAATTTTGTAAAAAATTAACTTCTCTTTCAAAGGAGGACTTGTATTCAATACGTAAATGAATAAGATTTAATAGTAATTTTCAAATAAAAACTTAATTTTAAAATTTATGCTTTATGTCAGAAAAAATATGATATCAAGAAGAGCTTTCAATATATTTTCTTTTTTAGTATTATCTTTGGTTCTGTTTCAGAATAGTGCTTTTTCAGATGCTAAATTTAAAATTATGGATATGGAGCCTATAAGCTTAGATGTTAAAAATATAATTATTAAAGACCTTTACAGTATTTCTTTTCAAGACCCTTTTGTCGAGCATAGGATGAGAAGGTCACCATCAGATGGATTGATTGGTTGGACAAGGACAATCCTAAGACCTGTTGGTTCTGATGGAGTTGCTACATTTAGTATTTTAGAGGCAAGTGCGTCACTATCTAGCATTGCTTCAGATTTTAAATTTTTAGATTTGTTTAAAAATAAACAAACTACAAAAATAACTATTAAACTATTAGGAAAACTTGAAATTGAAAAACAAGGTAATAATCAGACTGGTTATTTAGATATTTTTGCTTCATCTAACAAAACTGCACCAGAGTCGGCATCAATTAGTCAGCTTGAAAATATATGGGATAAAAGTTTGAATATTGCTATAGGTAAATTTGACGAAGAATTTAGAGAACAAATACAAAGTTTGTCTCAATTTCTGAAATAATCAGTATTTCCAAAAACTTGGTGTAAATAAAACTAGAACTGTAAAAAGTTCTAATCTCCCCAAAATCATAGCGCTGCAAAGAATCCATTTAGCTATAATCGGTAAAGAAGCAAAATTTCCTGATGGTCCAATCTCCTCACCGAGCCCTGGGCCAACATTACTTATTGCAGTAGCAGCACCTGAAATTGATGTTTCAAAATCTAATCCCAAAATGCTTAAAATACCTGCGATTATAGCAAACGCTAAAACATATATGAAGAAAAACCCCATAACAGCATTCGTTACATTATCTGAAATTGGTTTTTCATTATAATGTGGCAAAACTATAGAATGAGGTCTTAGCAATCTATTCAATTGAGCATTTGCACTACTTGCCAATACCTGTATTCTGAACATTCTTATTCCACATGTAGTTGATCCTGCACAGCCACCAATAAACATACAAAGAAGAAGAATAGTTGGCGCAAACCCTCCCCATATTCCAAAGTCAGCAGTTCCATATCCAGTCCCAGTAAGAATAGATGTAACATTAAAAGCAGAATATCTTAATGCATCTTTCCATTCATAAGTATTATTAAATAGAAGTAGGCAAAAAATTATTATTATAATCAAACTCAATAAACCTAAAAACAAACGAACTTGGCTATCTTTAATTAGTTCATTGAAAGACCCTCTAGTAAAGGCTAAATAATGAATAAAAGGTAGACTTCCAAAAATCATTCCAAGAATTATTATCCAATCAATTATATGGCTATCAAATGCACCAATGGAACTGGATTTCGTTGAAAAACCACCAGTGGCTATTGTGGTCATTGAGTGAAGAATTGCATCAAAAAGTTTCATTCCTGAAAAATATAGAAGACCTGCCCAAATTAAGGTTAAGAAAGAATAAATGAAAAAAATACCCCTAGTCAATGAAGTGGCCCTTGGAATAACCTTCTCTGGAGCTTCAAAGTTTTCTGTTTTAAAAAGCTGCATTCCTCCAACACTTAACATTGGAAAAATGGCAATAGCCATCACAATAACACCAATACCACCAAGCCATTGAAGCAATGCTCTCCAAACTAAAATACCGGGAGGAGATGCTTCTATGTTTTCTATAACTGTAGATCCTGTTGTAGTTATTCCTGACATTGATTCAAAAAAAGAGTTCGTAAAATCTAAATTCAAATTACTTAAGTAAAAAGGAAGGGCCCCGAAGGTAGCTATTGTTAACCAGGACATTGTTGTTAGAATAAATGCTTGTCTTAAATCTAAATTTTGATCTCTATTTGTCCTAGTAGCAAGGAAAACTGACATTCCAACAAAAAGAGTTACTATTGATGAAGAAAAAAAATTTATCCAATTTTTATCTGAATAAAATAAATCCACTAGTCCTGAAATAGCCATGAATCCTGCTAAGGGCATGACTAGAATGCTCAATATATGCAAAACAGGAGTCAATTTCATAGGGTATATTAAAAATTATTTTTACTATTTTATACGAAAAACAAAAAATCTTAAATTATTTTCTTAAATTGATGAGAGAAAACGTTCTTGGAATTCAATTCTCTCTTTGAACTCTCCTAAAAAGTGAGTTGTAACCATATCAACATGCAACTTATTTACGCCTCTACTGCTCATGCAATGATGTTCAGCACTAACGTATACAGCAACGCCTTTTGGATTTAGGTATTGTTGGACACTATTACCTATTTGTGCAGTCATTGTTTCTTGAGTTTGTAGTCTTTTTGCAAAAACATCAACAATTCTAGCTAACTTAGAAATTCCAACAACACTATTATTTGGCATGTATGCTATTGATACTGAACCAATTATAGGTGCTAGATGGTGTTCACAGTGACTTCTAAAGCTAATGTTTTTTAGCATTACGAAGTCCTGGTAATTCGAGGTTTCAGAAAATGTTTTTTCTAAAATTTTTTTTGGGTCTTTATAATATCCAGAAAAATATTCTTCAAATGCTTTGACAACTCTTTTAGGCGTTTCAATTAATCCTTCACGGTTTGGGTTATCACCAGCCCATTTAATTAGGACCTTAACGGCTCTCTCTGCTTCATCTCGTGTAGGTTTTTCGAATTCATTTTCATTTTGAAAGGCTGTTGGTTTATCAATTATTGTCATAATATCATTTTAAAATTTTTTTGATAAACTTATATAATAGTTTTTATAAATTTATCTATAAAATATTTAGTTTTTTTAACTATTAGTGTCTTTCTCTACATGAAGAACTTGATTTTGAAGTTTTAAATAAGCCTGAAATAAATCGGATTCATTTATAGAACCAACATATTTGTTGTCATCGTGATTTTTGACAGGTATGAATTCACCAACAAAATTACTAGCTTCTTCTATTGATTTAACAAGAGTAATTTCACTGTCCAAAACAAGATGATTCTGATTAATAACTTTTCTAACTGGGCTTTGTTTTTTCACTTTACTTTTCAAAAGATCATAAATTGATATTTTACCGATATATTCATTTCTGTCATTAATAATCACAGCCTCTGTAACCTCTGCCTCAGACATTTTTGAATCCACAATCTCTATAGTTTCATTTTCATCAAATGTTAGAGCGTCGCTAGATAAAATATCTTTTATTAGAATATCATTCATTTGTATATGTTGCCTTCCAAGACCTATCTTAAAACCTCGGTCATTTAAGGCTAAGTCAAACAAGGAATCACCGTATAGTCTATGAGCTATAAAAGTACTTACTTGAACAGCAATCATCGCTGCAACAGCATATTCATAGCTACCTGTAAATTCAAGGATAATTAAAGTTGTTGCTATTGGTGCGCCTATAGCAACTGCGCCAACTGCTGCTGTGCCTGCAAGAGCCAGAGCTGGTAAAGAAAGTGAAAAACCCATCGTCAGTAATAACTTTGCAATAAATCCACCTCCAGCTGCTCCTACATAAAGTGCAGGTGCAAAAATACCTCCAAAAAACCCAAATCCAATACATAAAGAAGTCATGAAAATTTTTCCAAATAATATTAATAAAAGAAATAAAACTCCATATTGTGCAGCAAAAATATTATTCATTTCATTTGTTCCAAGACCTAAAATTTCAGGTATAAAAATTCCAATTATACCACAGATAATTGCAGCTAAAATAATTTGGTATGAAAATGATAATCCAGAGGATTTTGAGAGCTTTGCACCTAGGCGAATGACATACATAAAGAATATAGACAAAATTCCAAAAATAGGTGAGCAAATTAATACAACCGGAACAATTTCAATAAGCATTGGTGCATTCGAAATTATTTTTAAACCTAAAGTTTCTTTAAAAATTCCAGAACCAATTGTAGAAGCAGTAATTGAGGAAATTGCTATAGCTCCACCTGCTCTCAGAGAGAAATGCCTAAGAACAGCCTCATGTGCAAAAACAAGTCCTGCAATAGGTGCATTGAAACCAGCAGAGATAGCGGCAGCAACACCACATCCAATAAAAATGCCTGGTGGTAATCTCTTTGAGGTAAAATTCTCTAAAAAGGTAGCAACTGTTGCACCAAAATGAACAAGTGGCCCATATTGACCAACTGAAGCACCTCCACTAGCAGAAATAAATGCAGTCAGTGTTGAGCCAAACCCACTTTTAATATCTATTGAGTTATTAGACTTGTGAGCAGCTAGAATAGCATCTGGAGGACCGTGCCATCGAGTAATATTAAAGATCTTCCTTATTATAATAATTAGAAAGGCAGCTAACAAAAGTGATATTATAGGGGAAAAAGATGGTGCAATAAAGTCAGGTAATAAAGATTTTCTCAAATCAGTAGTTTCTGCAACTCCTTTTATAAATAAATTAGATACCACTCCTAAAGTGCATCCAACACTTAACCCAATTAAAAGAAGAGAAAGTAAATCTATTACTAAATTTTTAATTTTTATAAAAATTAAAATATCTCCTAATTTACATACATATATATATTAGTTGAACTGTTTATTAAATGCACCAAAAATACTTTTTAACCTTGGTGAAGTTCCACAATCAGCTGTTAACTCAAGATTTTTTTTAACGTCTACTTCAATGCCGTCATATCGAAACTCAGGGTACTTATCATTAGCTTCAAGCCTTACTTTCCAATCAGACATAACCTTAATTCTTGTTATCCCATTAGAAAAATATGATTTTCTATTATATGGTCTTGTAACTACCATAAATGCTTCATCATGAACTGAACATAAATTATTGATTTTTATTGTGGATATCACCACTGTTGGTTTAGATAGGGACTTTATTGTTATAGGTAGAATAAATATTAGAAAAATTGATAGTACTGTTAAAAAGGTTATTGTACCAATAATATAGGTTGTTTTCATAAGTAATTTTATCTTATAGCAAATGCTGTAAAATGAACACCTTCTATTGCAGGATCCTCGCTTAACATCTCAAGTTTTAAATTAATTTCTGACAATAGTTTATCAGAAAGCTTTTCTTTTCCTTCTTTTGTCCTTGCTTCATTTTCGGGAGTTTCTGCAATGTTATCCAGAATAACACGTCTTATAGCTGGCTCATGGTGCTTTAATCTTGCCATGTAAAATTCTCCTTCAAATGTTGAAAGTGCAATTTCCATATTCATAATATTTTTATCATTCTTTAAATTTGCTGAAAAAGATAGTTGAAACTGAAAATATGATAATTTAGGTGGTAAAATTGCACTCACTAAACCATTTCCTCTATCTTCTGCTAATTGTGTCAAAACATCCTCGTTTAGATGCTCTTCTAATAAATCCTCCGCACTTTTTGGTGGAATTGTTAAAAAATTAAGCCCAAGAGTGTAAAGGAAAACCACAATACCACTTGAAAGCAAGCAAAATAATATAATCAAAGGAAATTTTCTCAATTTCATTACAAGGCCAAAAATTAATCTAATATAATAATTAACGACAAATTAAATAATTAATAAACATTAAACGTATAATTAATATTTATTATTAATAAGTCGTATAAAATATTGGGTTCTAAAATTTAATTAAAGTTAGGCAAAATTATGCAAAGAAGTTTTATATATTTAATGTCCTTTTTAACTTTTACAGGATGTCAAGTTTACATGGACCCAAGAAATGAGCCGCTTATGCTGGTAACTGAAGAGGAATGGTCAGAACTAACAACAGTAAAAGAAACAAATTTTGAAATTGAACCTGATCCTATCCAACCACCACCAGAACTTCCTGGAAGTGAAAAAATAGGATTTATTGATGCAACAACAGCAAGATTATATGGTTGTAGAGCATTAACAAAACTAAAAATGATGCATGAAGGACCATATGATCATGGCATAATTGCTGTAAAAAATAGAGCACTCAGCCTTGGTGCAGATATGATGGTTGCGGGTAAGATGGGCGAATACAAATTAGGAACATCTGAAAGTAATATTACGGTCAGTCAATTCAATGTTGAATTGTATAGATGCCCTGAATCAGCTTTTGAAGAGGATAAGATTAATGAGTAATGTAATTGAGCTAAGTAGATTTAAAAAAAATACTGACAATAGTGTTGTTAATCAAAATACTGATTTAAATTCTGATCAAATAAAGAAACTTGAACAGCTAAGAGATGGAATTGAAAAACTTTTAAATACTGCTACAGCAGTTCATGGAGAGCCACTCGGTGTAGGTCTTGCCGCAGGTCGATATGCTGCAATGAAACTCTATCAAATGCATGGGAGAGCAGAAACTATGGCTTTTTTTGATAGTTGTATTCAAACAGTTGAGATTTCTGAAGATATTACAGCAAATTAAATTAGTTTTTTATTTAGGATACCCTTGAAATACTTCCAGCAATTTCTGCACCTGATGCAACTTCGATTGAGTTAGTCTGTAATTCCCCATCAACTCGAGCTGTTTCTGAAACTTTCAATTGATAAGACTTAACTTTTCCTTTTAATTCACCTTCAATAACAATTATTCTGGCGTCTACTTCTCCATCGAAACGGCTTCCTTCTTCTAAAATCACTTCATTTGCATTGATATTACCAGAAAAACTTCCAGCAACTACAACCTTTAGATCATCTGCCTCAAGAACTCCCTCAACAGAAACTTCTTTTGAAATGTATGTTATTTCACTCATTTATTTATCTTCCTCAATTATATCATCTGGTTGATCTTCAACTTTATCTTTAGATTTTGATTTTTTTGGTTTTTGATCAGTATCATCCCAATTATACACAACTCTACAATTTAGTGCTGCACCTCTATCCATCTGCAGTGATTGGTAACGTATTTCACCACTTACTCTAGATGTATCAGTTAACCATATTGATTCAGCTTGCATTGTACCTTCGTAAATCCCAGAAATGACAGCAAGATCGGCTTTAATTCCACCCTTAAAGTGTGCATCTTGTCCAATAGTTATTTTCCCAATATCAATATCAGCCTCAACATCTCCATTAATTTCAAGAGCCTTAGCTCCAGTAATCTTACCTTTGAATTTAGCGCCAATCCCTATTGATGATTGTTGATCAGACATATTTAAACCTCCTCATTTGTAACTTCATTATCAATCGGCGTATCACTAAGTTGTTTAGTTTTACGAAGTTTCAATGCAATGTTTGCACCACTTTCAATCTCAAGTTTTCCGTAGCTTAATCTACCGTTCAAATCACCTGTACTCAAAATATTAACAGTTCTAGCTGATAATTTTCCTTCCAATTTACCTGCTAAATAACATTTACCAGCTTTCACAGTTCCTGTGACAATGCCTGAAGGTCCTATTTCAAGCGATTCGCAATTTATTTCTCCTTCTACATTCCCATTTATTATTAGATTGCCAGAACTTGTTACAGTACCTGTTATTGTTATTTCATCACTTATAACTGAAACTGAACCCTCTAACTCATTGTCCTTCATAAGATTTTTCACTGGATTAAGCATTTAAATTCTCTGATTAATTGTAGTTTGAAAATATTTTTAAAAATTATATCTTACATAATAACGACACTTGCCGTTTATATGATAGAAATTATACTAATTATTTTAATCAATCTAGTAAAAATTAAAGGTGAGATAAAAGCATGGCTAGTGAAGTTGTAAATTTAAGGGAAAGAATAGAAAAAGTACGTGCAGAAATGGCTGGCGAAGATTTTTCAAATGATAAAAATTTTTCATCAGTAAAAGATAATAACTTAAGTAATGATAATAGTGTTAAATCTATTCAAAGTGAAAATAAGAGTGATTTACCAGACTTTAAATTAACTGTTCAAAACCCTGTTTCACCAAAAGTACTTTTATTTTTAATCATAATGCAACTTATCACAAGCATTGTTTTAATCACAGTTATCTATTTTAAGTAAATATGAACTTTAATAACTTAATATATATATTTTCTTTTTTTAACGGAATTAGAAATAGAAAAATCACTGAAGGAAAACAATTCTTTATAAGAAATTATTCAGGTTTGTCATGGCATCTTAGAGAAAGAAGATACTTATTAATGACAAGAAAAGGACCAGTTGAATATGTGTTTAATCTCAAACACTACTTAATCTGTTTTTCGGTTTTTATTTTTGGTTTATGTTCCAGTCTTTCAATTTTAGCTAGTTTTATTACTAACGTTGTAAAAGAAGATTTAGTGTCTTCTGCTGTTGCAACACCTATCATAGTAGCTGACTTCATTGATTATAGAGCTTTAGACGTTAAATACAAAGTTGAAGATAAAATCAAAAAATCTAATAAATTTCAAGTGGCTTTAAACAAAAAAAATTATGGAAAATACTTTGATAGTAAAATTATAGAAAGTAATATTTTGAATGAGTTAACAAAAAATATTTTGATTAAACAAACTAATAAAGAAAATTTAGAAAAAAACTATTCTTCTAATTTAATTTTTTTAACAGACTCAATTCATCCAAATATAACGGATTTTAATCTTCAAAATGCATTAATAAGCAAGATTGAAACCATTCAGTACAATGATGAAAAAAAGCATGTAGTTGAAAAGGATGAAAAAGCAGGTAATGTATTTGATTTTATTTCTTGGCTTAATTTGAAGAATTATGAAAAAAATAATAATTCCTTGGTAATTAAGGATGTTTTAAAAATAGAAGAATTGGAGGAAAATTCATTAACTAATCTAAATCTCCGAGACAAAAGTAATGCAAATTTAAGTATAAATCCATCAAAAATGCCTTTGGAGGCAGAAGCCTATAGAATATTATCTGGGTTTGACAATGAAATTATCCAGTTTAAAGATTTACTATCTATACTTAGCATTGATATTGGCAAAACATTGTCTGAGAGAGTAGACAACATCCTCAGAAAAAGAGATATAGTATCACCTGATAGTTTAATGTTTTTTAGTCAATTAAGTGATAGGGTAAGTTTAACAAAAGATTTAAGGATTGCTCTAAATTATGTCCCATTAAAGGCACCAATGGACTATTATTATGTTTCCAGTAAATATGGTTATAGAAAAGACCCAATTACTAAGAAAAAGAGATTTCATCCTGGTATTGATTTAGCTGGCACCTGGCATGAGGATGTTTTGGCTCCAGCAGATGGTACCGTAATTTTTGCTGGTAATAATGGTGGTTATGGAAAAATGGTTAAGATAAAGCATAGGTATGGTATTACTACAAGATATGGTCATTTACAAAAAGTACTAGTAAAAAAAGGACAAAAAGTTCAAATTCGAGATAGAATTGGTAAGATGGGCAATACTGGAAGATCAACTGGTCAACATCTTCATTATGAAATCTTAGTAAATAATAAACATATTGACCCAGCTATATATATTAAAGAGGGTAAAAAACTTCTCACTAGAAACATTTTGCAGGCGTCTAACTAAAAACCATCTGATTTTTGTTGATAATTAAAAGTTATTAGTTTTATTTAACTTATTTCAGCTAGTCTTGTTTGTCTCCTTCTTTGTGCAGATGACGGTATTTTCATTATTTCTCTATATTTAGCCACTGTTCTCCTAGCAAGATCAATACCTTCTTTTTTCATAATATTAGCAATTGATTCATCACTAAGTGGCTTTTTTGATGGTTCCTCAGAGATTAGTTTTTTTATTGCTTCTCTTACGGCAGTTGCAGCGTGCATTTCACCATTTTCAGCTGAGTTGAGAGAAACACTAAAGAAATATTTCATAGCATAACAACCTTTTGGAGTTTCTATTGTTAAACCTGTAGTTACTCTGCTTACAGTACTTTCATGCATGCCTACAGTAGATGCAATATCCCTTAGAACCATAGGCTTTAAATGTGACAATCCTTTATTTAGAAATTCTTCTTGTTGAGCTATTATAGCAGATGCAATAGTTAATGTGGTAGAGTTTCTTTGTTCAACGGATCTTTTTAACCATCTTGCAGAGGCAATTGAATCAGCGATAAATGATGAGTTATCAATCTGCTTCTTTGAATTTAATTTAGAGATGTAATCCTCATCAATTACAACAGCTGGCAATGTTGATTTATTTAATTCAACCACCCAACCTTTATTACCTTTAGTAACAATAACATCAGGTGAATTTTGAATAGTTTCGTCGAAAAGAAATGCTTCACCTGGTTTTGGATTTAAACTTCTTATAGTAGAAATTGCATTAGATATTTCCTCTTTATTAAAATTTGTGATTTTCATTAATTGTTTAAGTTCACCTTTTGCTAATAGGTCCAAATTTTCTAATAACGAGCTAAGACCTTCTGAAAGCATAGATTTTTCAACTAATTGAATTTTTAAGCATTCAGAAAGATTCCTTGCAAATACACCAGCAGGCTCTAGCTTCTGTAATTTTTCTAAAGCATTTTCAATTTCAACAACATCACAGTTAATTTCATCAGAAATATTTTTGATATCTGTGGACATCCATCCAGTTGGTTCAAGATAGTCTGTTAAAACTGAAGCAATCATAAGTTCTTTAGAATTTCTAAATTCAAGGCTAATTTGTTTTTTAATATGTTCTTTAAGTGTCTCGGGCCTATTAGCAAGATTTGATATGTAGTCATCAAAATCATCTGAAGAAATATTTTTTGTATTAGGAGTTGGTGAATCTAACTTTGGTCTCTCACTTAATTCAGTCTCATATCTATTTTCATAATCTTGATTATTTGAAGGGTCATCGGAGAGTGATTTACCATTTTGAATGTCTTCTGATATACTTGAAGTTGTTTCCATGGACTGTGATTTCAGATTATTATTTTCATCACTGGTTGTATTAGTATCAACCTCTATGAAAGGGTTTTCAGATTGTTGATTCTCAAGATATTGACAAAGCTCTAAATTTGTCATTTGAAGTAGTTTAATGGCTTGTTGTAGCTGAGGGGTCATAACCAAAGATTGGCTTTGACGCATCTTAATTTGTTGTGCTAGTTGCATAATTTCCTCCATCGTTTGACAGGATATTCATCTAAAAAAATAATCTTTTCAAAATCTTAATTTGACAGAGGATATAGTCATATTTCTGACTAAATAATTCTTATATATTTGCTCAAAATCTAAGAAAATTTATAATATAAAAAAATAATAAAATATGTTATTAGTCATATTATTGACTACAAATTTATATTTTTCCTATAAATGACGCCAGAAAAATTAGTTAAACCTAAAACAAAAATTTGCAGAACATGTATTGTAATTAGAATGTTCGTATTAGCAATGCTTGTGTTGGTTATAACTGGTCTTTTAGCAAGAGATAAAATGCAGCATCTATCATTTTTAACTACTTGGAACGTTGCTATTGCTATTATGATATTTGGAACAATCAGTTTTATAGTTAAATATATTTTTTGGAAACTAGAAAATAAGAATAAATCTAACGATCCTTTACAAAACGACTAGCCAAAGGTTTAGAGGTTGAAAATCTATTAAAGGAAAAGCCTGTAAAAAAATTTACAGTCCAGTATCTGTTATCTCCCCATTTATATTTATCTGAAGTCCAATAAGGTTCTGCTGGAGTAAATGGAAACATTTTTTTATCTATCATTGAATCATCAGAAAATTTTCCTCCTTTTTTGCACTCTTCGCAAACCAAACCTTGAAGCTCTTTTAAACTTGGAAGCCTCCATCCGCCACCAAGTTGCTCATTAGCCTGTTTTAATGCTTCCTGAATTTCTTCAAAATTAAGTCTAACCACTTGTCCAGTACATTCTTCCCCGTTCCAAGTTTGTCCTGTTGAGCATCTTAGCCACTCCACACCACTTTTTAGGTCAATAACGATATGATCTCGATCGATGAATTGTCTTGAAAAAGAATTAAAAGGTAAGAAAATGATATTAGTTATTAGTAATAATAATAAAAATCTCATAGTTGACTATTAAAATAAAAACCTAATTTTGAATGTATTGAATGTTAATAATTATGCAACTTATATACCTAAATATTTAAAAATATAGTATAAGTGTTAAGTATTTTACAAATGTTGGTATCAAAATTGCAAATTATCGCTACAAATCTTTTGTAATAAAGGAATTTTGGAGTTTAATTGAGGTGAAATTATGGATTTAGCATCACTTATTGGATTACTTGGGGCCATAGGCATGATAGTTTTCGCAATGGTTTCTGGTGGAGGTGTAGGGCCATTTATTGATGTACCTTCCATTTTAATTGTTTTTGGAGGAACATTTTTTGCTGTTATGTACACTTGTCCATTACCAACTTTTCTGGGGAGTTTTGGTGCAATGTCAAAAGCTTTTTTGCCCCCTGTAAAAGCTCCTGATGAATTGATTACAAGAATGGTAGAACTTGCTGGAATTGCAAGAAAAGATGGAATGATGGCTCTTGAAGGGCAAGAAGTACCAGACAAATTTTGGGCTAAGGGCATGCAGATGTTAGTCGATGGTGCTGATGAGAAAAAGCTAACAAGCCAAATGCAAACTGAGATTGGTGCTATGAAGACTAGGCATGAAGCTATGCAAGGTGTGGTAGGGGCTTGGATAGATATTGCACCTGCTATGGGAATGATTGGTACATTAGTTGGTTTAGTTTTAATGTTGGGCAATATGGCTGATCCAAAAGCTATTGGACCAGCAATGGCTGTTGCCCTTTTAACAACTCTTTATGGTGCTTTTATTGCAAACGTTTTATTTCTACCTATGAGAACAGTTCTTGAAAATTATACATCTGCTGAAATTGTTTATCGTGGAATGGTTATTACAGGATTACAGAATATTGCAAGAGGTGAGTCCCCTAGAAATATTCAAGATGAGTTGGTTGCTAATTTAGCGCCGGCTGCTCAAGCAAAACTTGAAGCTGCCGCTTAATAAAATAAATATTAAAAGAGAAATATTAAAATGGCTGAAGAGGCTGTAGAAGAAGAAGAAAAAGAAGAAGAAGAATGTCCCAAATGTCCACCTGTTGGTGCGCCTGCATGGATGGCTACATTTGCAGACATGGCAACTCTTTTAATGGCTTTCTTTGTTTTGATATTATCCTTTGCCGAGTTCAATGTTCCTAAATTTAAACAGATTTCTGGTTCTTTAAAAAATGCTTTTGGTGTCCAACGTGTTATTCCAACAGTTGAACAA
Source organism: SAR116 cluster bacterium (assembly GCA_002684695.1). GTDB lineage: Bacteria > Pseudomonadota > Alphaproteobacteria > Puniceispirillales. Next base: position 23,974 of record NYVQ01000033.1, read on the forward strand.
CCAAAAGGAACAACAATTCTTTCTCTAAATTTCAGTCCGTCACCTTCACCTTCTGTAACTGATACCATGACACAACAGACAACCAACGTTGAACAGCCAGAAGTTGAATTACAAAATAAGACCAAAGATGATGAGGGTAAGGCCGGGGAAGCCGAACAATCAGCTGAGGATCTTGCTAAAGCTCTTGAAGATGCAGTTGCTAGAGGTGACATTGAAATTGAGGTTTTAGGAGAAAAAATGGTAGTTAATTTTACTCCTACAGAGCAAGAACAAAAAAACTTACCTCAATTATTACAAGAAACTTTAAATGCTCTTGAAAAAGCAAAGGCAGCTGGAGGAGGCAAATCCGAAACTGACGTCCTATTTGGTGGTCTTGAAGGTGAGCTTCAAAAGTTAGCTGCTTCTGCTACTGAGGCTGCAAAATCTGGTGGTGGAGTTAGTGATGGAAACGGTGATGCTTCTGAGGGCGACTCAAAGGCCTCTGAAAATGAAGCTGCTAAAGCTGAAGAAGAACTAAAAATTGCATTATCAGAACAAATTGATAAAGGTCTTTTAAATGTTGAAAGAGAAGGTGATAAGGTTATAGTTACTGTTGGTTCAGCAGGCTCCTTCCCATCAGGGTCTGCAACCCTTACTCCACAGGCAAGAGATATTATGAAGAAAATTGCAGATGCAAGTGAAGATAGTAAAGGCGTTGTTACTGTATCAGGTCATACAGATAATGTTCCTCTAGTTTTTGGAGGTCGTTACAGGGATAATTGGGATCTTGCAGCTGCACGTTCAGCAAGTGTTGTTCAAGAACTCTCAAGTTCAGGTAAAATCGATGAGAAAAATCTTCAAGCTATAAGTTACGGTGAAAGTAGGCCTGTTGCATCAAATGATAGCGATGATGGAAGAGCAAAGAATAGAAGAATTGAAATCGAGATTAATTATTAATCATCTGATGGCCCTTCAGAAATAAAAATTAAGACCCTACTTTCATTATCAACTTCTAATAATTTGTTTTTAATACAATAAAGTAAACCTGCAAAACCTGCACCTCCAGATGGTGATGTTTCCAGACTATATTTTGTTAATTTTTTAATTTCTTTAGAAACATAATCATCATCTAAAGTCATTAAATAATCAGCTTCTTTTGCCAGATACTTCAAAGCTGCATGGGAGGGGGCTTTGCAATCCAACCTTCCCATATTGGATACAGGTCCAGTCGTATGAGTAGGTCTACCTCTAATTATACTTTCTTTAATAGCAGGAGCAGCTGTTGGCTCTACAGTGCATATTTTAAAATTTTGACCCCAAATTTTTCTTAATTTTGCACTAACTGCTGCTGATAGGCCGCCACAGCCTGTTTGTAAAAAAACATGAGTTGGAATTTTACCTTTCCAACTTTTTGCTGCTTCGTAAGCCATTATAAGGTAACCTTCCATTACATCTATTCCACCTTCATAACCGTCCCAAGTCACATCAGATAGAAGTTCCCATCCATTTAATCTAGAAGCTTCTTCAGCAGCACTCATGCTAGCTTCATAGTCCTCACCTTCAATTACAACTTTTGCCCCATAACCTTTTAACTTACTTGCAAAACCACTTGGAACAGACAAGGATAAATAAATTACTGCTTCAGCACCAAAAATTTTTGCTCCAGCAGCAACTGATAATCCATGGTTCCCAGCACTAGCAGTTACAAAAGTTTTACCTTCTAATGCTTTTGAAGCCAAATAAGGTTCTTTAATTTTTTCTCCAATTTTCTGGTATGCATTTTTCGCAATTACATAGGCGGCGCCCAAAGCTTTAAAGCTTCCAAGGTTCATTCTACTTCTTTCATCTTTGAAAGCGACTTTTTTTAAACCTAATTCTTTTGTTAAATTATCTATTTCTATAAGTGGTGTTTCTGCGGAAATTGGACAATAACCTAATAATTCTAATACTTGAGAGTGATCATCTTTGACATCGCCCTTACAAACCCCATCTAAATTTTGTAGCCCTATATTTTTCAATGGATTTTCAATAACTGACATTATAAACAACTATAAAAATTTTATTCTATTCATTATTAAATGATTTTAACTTTTCTCTCCAGAATATAATGATCCCGGCAGTCACTATGAAGAAAATTCCTGGAAACAATTCATCAAATGGATTTTCATTGAAAAATACCCACCCTAAAAAAAATGAAAAGATTATAGCAGAGTAATGAAAAGGACCTAAATTAATATGGTCAGTCATTCTATATGAAGACATCATTAAAAAAACTCCTGCAGCACCAAAAAAACCTATTAAAAAAATCATTATAAGATCACTCAAACTTTGTATACTTATGTATTGAAAAGTTAAAATAACTAAAATTAAAGTAAAAAATATTGAACTAAGTTGGCTGTACCATTGAATAATTACTGTAGGCACAGTTTGAGGAAAAGTTCTCACTAATACTAAATTCATACCATATCCAAATGACGCGCCTAATGGTAAAAGAGAGTATATGCTAAACACTTCATCCGATGGCGGGTTTATAATCATATAAGCTCCTGTAAATCCAATAATTATTGCTATCCACTTCCATATACCAACATATACTTTTAATATGGGTATTGAAAAAAGGGCAACCATAAATGGTGTAACAAGGGTTAATGAGTTAGCAGTAGCAAATTGAAGGTATAAAAGAGATGTAAAAAAACAAAATTGGGCAAATGTCATAAAAAAACCCCTAAGTACTGCAACCCATAGCATTGGAATTTTAACTAATAGACTTTTATTTTTTAAATTTCTTGAAATATAAATAAATATAATTACTGGAAATATTCCAAAAAGATTTCTAAAAAAGGTTAACTGTAAAGCAGGGTAAGATGTACCAACAAATTTAACTACAACACCCATAAGCTGAAGAAAAAAGATGCCTAACAAAAAGATTAAAACTGCATAAATAAAATTTTTCTGACTTTGCAATATTGTTGTCCGGTAAAAAAATAGTTATATTGGAACATTATAAAACATAGATAAAGAAAATTAAAATTTGACTATAATTTTCTTTAGGAGGATTAATCAATCAAAATTTTAGAAATTAATGATCTATATAAATTAGCAAAAAAACGTGTTCCCAAAATGTTTTTTGAATATGCTGATACTGGTTCATGGACATCGTCAACTTATATAAGCAACGAGAATGACTTTAAAAATATAAAATTTAGGCAGCGTGTCGCCAGAGATATGTCTAATAGATCATTAGATGTAAATATTCTAGGGCAAAAAATAAATATGCCATTAGCTTTATCTCCTATTGGAATTTGTGGTCTTCAATATCCAAATGGAGAAATTCTCGCTGCAAAAGCTGCAGAAAAAAAAGGTATTCCATTCACTCTTTCAACTATGAGCATTTGCTCAATTGAAGATGTGGCTGAAAACACATCAAAGCCATTTTGGTTTCAATTATATATGATGAAAGACCGGTCTTTTATGGATAAATTAATTAAAAGAGCAAAAGATGCTAATTGCTCAGCATTAATGGTAACTCTTGACTTGCAAGTTATGGGTCAAAGACATAATGATATTAGGAATAATTTAGAGGCTCCTCCAAAAATAAACCTTAATACAATTCAACAATTTATATCTAAACCAAAATGGTGTTTGGATATGTTAAAAGCAAAAAGGTTAAATTTTGGAAATATAATGGGTCACGTTAACAACGTTACTAACCTTTCTTCTTTGGCTTCTTGGACAGCTGATCAATTTGACCCGACCCTTACTTGGAATGATATTGGTTGGATTAGAGATAGGTGGCAAGGAAAATTAATATTAAAGGGTATTATGGATAAAGATGATGCAAAACTTGCAGTTAATGCTGGAGCGAATGCAATCATAGTCTCAAATCATGGTGGAAGACAACTAGATGGAGCCCCATCAACTATATCAGTATTATCTGAAATTTCAGAAGAAGTAAAAAATAAAATAGAAGTACATTTTGACGGGGGCATTAGATCTGGACAAGATGTATTGAAAGCATTGTCTTTAGGAGCAAAATGTACTTATGTGGGCAGGCCATATGTGTATGGCTTGGGAGCTAAAGGGCAAGAGGGTGTAGAATTAGCTTTAGATATAATTTACAAGGAACTAGACTTATCTATGGCCATGTGTGGAGAAACAGACGTCTCCAAAGTAGGAATTCACAATCTCAACGGCAATCCTTTTAAAAAATAAATAATAAAAATTCAATATTTGTGATTATTGACGTTTATATGTTAGATTTGATAGCTTTATTGAAAAAAAACTTAATAAAAATTAAAATTAAATGAATTTAAAAATTGTTGTTTCACTTTTACTCTTATTTCCATTTCAAGTTTTAGCTGAAGGGAGAATGTATACTGGCTCATCAGAGGGTCATTGTACAGAATGGTCTAATAAACTACTAAAATGGCCGCAAACATCAGTTGGAAGGGAGGCATCAAAGTGTAGAACTAGAGCAAAGAAATATAGTGATGGACCAGTAACTTGTCGTCTAAAGAAAGTATCAATAGATAAGGAAACTGGAATGAAGATGTGCCTTTACTACAGGCAGGGGCGTAATGTTTCAGACAAAACAGTGTCTATATCGCCATCTTTAAAATGCCAAAGATCTTTTGACTGTAAAAGATACTAAACTTTTACTTCTCTTAAATATTTATTCATAAATATTACAGGCAAAAGTCCTGCAAAAATTATTAATAAAGCAGGTAGTGATGCTTGTTCAATTAATTCGTCATGAGCAAATTGGTAAGTGTAGGTGGCTAATGTTTCAAAATTAAAGGGCCTTAGAAGTAATGTCATTGGAAGTTCCTTCATTATATCGACAAATGCAAGCAACCCTCCTGCAATTATAGATGTTTTAATTAGTGGTAATATAACTTTTCGAATGGTTTCATTGAAAGGTTTGCCCATCACATAACTTGCATCACTTAGATTTCGAGGAATTTGAGTTATACCTGATCGAATTGAACCATATCCAACTGCTTGAAAGCGAACAACATATGCTAATATTAAAATTAGAATAGTACCGCTTAAAAAACCTGAATTTTGATACCCAAAAAAATTACCACTCAGAGCATAAAATTTATCAACAAAACCAACAAAAACTAGAATGCCAATAGCCAGCATAGTCCCAGGAAATGCATATCCTGTAGAGGCTATATCTGTAATTTTATTTAAAAAGAATTTTCCTTTATAAAATGCAATTATTGCAGTAAGAGAACTAATTATTATAATAGAAATAGCACCTATTCCTGCAATTAATAAAGTATCTAAAACTACTTTTGATAATTTTGTCCAGTTTTGGTGATAACTAGTTTTTAAGCTATGAAGCAATAGAAGTAATACAGGAAGAATAAATCCAAAAAAAATAGGAACCCAACAAAACAATACACTTAACAAACTTTTGAATTTTGTAAGTTTTATTTTATCAGGGTTAATTTGTCTTTGAGAGTTATCACTGAATTTTCTCCTTGCTCTTGATTTTATTTCTATAAACAACAAAGCAATTACAAATATAAATGCAACTATAGCAATCTGTGAAGCTGCAACCAAGTTATTCATTCCTAACCAAACATTAAAAATACCTAATGTAAGAGTTTCAACAGTAAAAAATTCAACTGTACCAAAATCTGAAATAACTTCCATACACACTAATGCTAAGCCTGCAATAATAGCAGGTCTTGCAAGAGGAAGACCAACATAGATAAAAGTATTCTTGTTATAAAGTTTTGCGACTTCATAAAAACTAATGGATGATTTTAAAAATGAAGTTCTTGCTAAAACATAAACATATGGATAAAGAACAAAAGACATTACAAATATAGCACCACCTAATGATCTAATTTCAGGAAACCAATATTCCTGGGCATTATGCCAGCCAAAAATATTTCTCAAAAGTTTTTGAATTGGTCCAGCATATTCAAAAAAATCAGTATAGGCATATGCAACAAGATAAGCTGGGCAAGCTGCTGGAAGCATTAAAAGCCAGTCAAATAATTTTCTTCCATTAAATTCGTATCTTGAAACCAACCATGCTGATCCAACACCCAATATTAAAACAAATGCCGATACCCCAATCATCAGAAGTAATGTATTCGTAATATATTTGAGTAAAACAGTGTCGTATATATGAGACCAAAGTCCATCACTATTTCCACTTGCTGTAATGAAAAGGCAAATTATTGGGCCAAAGAGGATGATGCTTAAGAAAATAGGTATAAAGGTCCAGGCATCAAAAGATGCCCAGCTATATTTTTTAATTGTTAGGGAACTATCTACCAACCCACTCTATCAATTATCTTTTGAGCTAAAGGGCCAAGTTCTGCAATTTTTATAATNGGTATTTGATCTTCTTTTGGAATACCCCANCCAACTAATTCATCAGAAGGCTTTATTTTTGGGTTTGCAGGGTACTCAAAATTNATTNTACCGTATAACTTTTGCGAGACTTCACCTGAAAGAAACTCAANAAGNTTCACTGCATTGTCCTTATTCTTTGAATGAATGGCTACTCCTCCTCCAGAAATATTTATATGAGCACCTCTATCATCATTTCCTTGATTAGGAAATATTAAATTAACTGTTTTAGCCCATTCCTGTTGTTGAAGNTCCTCAGAATACTTTAGTTTNCCAAAATAATAATTATTAATTATTGCAATATCACATTGCCCTTCAAAAATTGCCTTTACNTGAGCCCTATCGTTGCCTTGAGGTCTNCTTGCTAAATTATCTACAAATGACTTAGCCCANTTTTCAGCAAGCTCTTCTCCATTTGCAGCAATAATTGAAGCCATTAAAGCTCTGTTATAAACATGACTCCCAGGTCTTGAGCATATTCTACCTTTCCATTCTGGATTAGCCAAATCTTCAATTCTTATTATTTTACTCGTATCCACACGTTCTTTTGAGGTTACAATNACACGTGACCTTTTTGAAAGCGCAAACCAAGTATTTTTTGGGCTTCTAAGGTGAGCAGGAATATTTTCCTCTAAAATTTTAGAATTTATNGGAAGTAATAATTTATTGTCNTCATATATATATAGTCTNCCAATATCAACCGTTAATATAACATCAGCAGGGCTATTTTGACCTTCAGCTTTNAGCCTTTGAGCAAGTCCTTTTGTTGAGTAAACAACATTTGTCTTAATGCCTGTTTGTTTTGTAAANTCTTCAAGGAAAGGATTGATAAGAAATGGTTGCCTGTGAGAATAAATATTTACCTCTTTGGCTTGAGATAAATGTCCAAAAAAGATTATATTTATAATTACTAATATTATTNCATTTTTAACATTCATTGATCTGCTCCAATTGATTTAAATTTTAATGATTTTAATAGTGATAAAANTTTAATTGTTTTCTTTAATATGATGNAAAAAATTTCTTTNAGAGGGTCTATATATAAATTATATAGCTTGTGAGTTCCTTCTTTTTGATTCAAATCTATACCTAAAGTTAATTTGTNAATTTTTTCAGAATGATGCAAAGAACCAAACATCCAATCCCAAATGGCAAGTGCTACCCCAAAATTTTTATCATGATGTCGCGTTAACACTGAATGGTGAACTTGATGCTGAGCAGGAGAAATAATTANACGTTCCAGCCATTTCCAATAGCTTATATCTATATGTGAATGNCGTAAGTTAGACCCNGCTACATTGAAAACGAATATAAAAATATTTGCACCTAATATTGTAGCAATATCTACGTTTGATCCAAAAAAGAAAACAAAAAATGAAATTGAAATTGCTTGAGTAATAGCCCCTCTNAGNGAAAAAATTACTCCNTCTAATGGATGNGTCCTAAAAACTGTCATTGGTGTAAGGCAAGTGGCNGANTGATGNACTTTATGCACAGCCCATAAAAGTGGCCACTTATGCATAAACCTATGCACAATATATTTTGAAAAATCTTCAATANTAAAATGAAAAATTGTAAANAGGATAGTTATTAATATTAAAGNTGTATTTTTTAAGACACCAGGTTCTAACCAGCTTACTGAGTGTAAATANTAAAAAATTGCAGTTGCAATAGCTAATTGAGTGATTAGTAATGGACTAAGAACTGACATTATAATCTGGTTAAAGAAAAANAGTAANTAATCTGATTTTGCAGATTTAGAAAATAAAATAGTTTTATCAAAAATTTTTTTTAATGATTCATAAAAGTTTTTTTTCCTAATAAATACTAACCAAAGTGAAGCAATCACTATTGCAGNNAACAAGTANCCAATAAAAATTCGTTTTTTTGGGTTAAAAAATTCGGAAAANCTATCTAAAAATAAAAAATTTATTACNTCCATGNTCTTAAATTAGTTAAGTAAAGCAATTGTANNTAATTGCTTTACTTAAAACTTTATTNTTAGTCATTCTCNGCAGTATTTGAACCACCAAGCTTAGCAGCCAGGTCAGTAATATTTGCAAGCTGGTCATTAGCTTTTGCTTNAACAGCAAACACATCAACCATTAACTTTTGGATTTTAAGCATATGCAATTTATACTCATCCCATCCTGATGATTCATCCTTAATGAAGTTTCCATTTGAGTCAACACCAGTTACTTGTGACGAGTTTAAAAGAACAGGACCAAAACCCATCATTCTATTCAGCTTAACTGCTGTTTCTCCAATGTTATTTTTCCCACATTGAAGCGCAAGAGCAAAACCTTTTAACTCACCCCAATGCTTGCCATAAGTTGCAAATGCTTTTGTTGTATCACCATTGGCTTCCATGATTGTTTGAAGTTTATCAATATCCTTGTAAACAGATCCTGCATACTTAAATACTGATTCTGCAATAACCTTCTCCCAATTTTGTCCAATAATATCTCTTAAGACATACAATTGTGATCTTTGAGCTGGTGTAAGAGCTTCCCCATTTGCTGCTGTTATAATTTTTCTACCATCAATAAATGCTTTGGTAACTGTATTATAGTAGTCAGTTTTACCACCTTTATCATAACTGGCAGCATAGTAAGCATGTGCAAAGTTAAACTCAGTTTTTAAGTCAACAACACCATCACCGTTGTGGTCTGCAGCAGCCATATCTTTCATCTTTGTAATATTATAGTTCTGTTCTGCTGTTAAACTTAAACCATGCGCAGCTGCTCCCCAGTATCCGAAAGCTTCATCCCAAACATGTTCTTTACCTGTGTAATAAGCTCCATCCTTGTATGGTTTATTATTAGGTTTGTTATCTGCACCGAGTTTCTCATCGAGATAGTTATCGACTGCTTGATTATAGAAAACAGCACCCATGGCAAATTTAGATATAAGCTGAGGGTAATTGTAACCAGTGTTTGGATCAAAAGCAGAACCATGTTCAGCAGCTTTATTTATCATGTGCTCAAGAACCTCAGCTCCTGTTAATCCGCCCCAACCATTAATTAGACCTTTGTAAGACTTACCGGATAAATTCTTACCAGAAGAAATTTCATTAAGTGTTGTTTGTTTGATCTTAAAGTCACCTTTTGAAACTGGTGCTAAAATAGCTAAATCATCTTTTGAACCTTTAAAATACGGCATCATTTTATCTAGGGTTAACTGCTTAATATTTGTTGATGCTTTTGTTCCTGATAATTTTTTCAAAGAATCATGCAAAATATGTCTTGCTATTTGTCCGCTATAGGAAACAGAATTTGTTTTGTCTCCATTGTAGCCTTTAAGTGTAATAGGAAAAGGACCATAGTCATGACCTGCTCCAAATGCTGGAAGGGATAGTGTTGTCCCTAGTGCTCCAGCCAACAATATTTTTAATATATTACTTGGCATATAAATTTTCTCC